>NZ_JAYGGM010000001.1:0-478177 GCF_036314085.1 Microvirga sp. CF3016 | reverse complement strand
CGCCTCTAACCTGAGCTTGACCACCGAGCTTTCCTTCCGTGCCCACCTCGCGCGCCACACGGGTCACCTCGCCGGCGAAGGAGTTGAGCTGGTCCACCATGGTGTTGATGGTGGACTTCAGCTCGAGAATTTCACCTTCGACCGCAACGGTGATCTTCTTGGACAGGTCGCCGTTGGCCACCGCGGTCGTGACTTCCGCGATGTTACGCACCTGACCTGTCAGGTTCGCGGCCATCATGTTCACGTTGTCGGTCAGGTCCTTCCAGACGCCGCCGACGCCTCTAACCTGAGCTTGACCACCGAGCTTTCCTTCCGTGCCCACCTCGCGCGCCACACGGGTCACCTCGCCGGCGAAGGAGTTGAGCTGATCCACCATGGTGTTGATGGTGGATTTGAGTTCCAGGATCTCGCCGCGCACGTCCACGGTGATCTTCTTCGACAGGTCGCCATTCGCGACTGCGGTGGTCACCTCCGCGATGTTACGCACCTGGCCGGTGAGGTTCGCCGCCATCAGGTTCACGTTATCGGTGAGATCCTTCCAGGTTCCCGCGACACCTTCCACGCGGGCCTGACCACCGAGCTTGCCTTCCGAACCCACTTCCTTCGCAACGCGGGTCACCTCGCCGGCGAAGGAGTTGAGCTGGTCGACCATGGTGTTGATGGTGGATTTCAGCTCCAAAATCTCGCCACGGACCTCCACGGTGATCTTCTTCGAGAGGTCGCCGTTCGCGACCGCCGTTGTCACCTCGGCGATGTTACGCACCTGGCCGGTGAGGTTCGCGGCCATCAGGTTCACGTTGTCGGTGAGGTCCTTCCAGGTGCCGGCCACGCCGCGCACCTGCGCCTGGCCGCCGAGCTTGCCCTCGGAACCCACCTCCTTGGCGACGCGCGTCACCTCCGACGCGAAGGAGTTGAGCTGGTCTACCATCGTGTTGATGGTGTTCTTGAGTTCCAGGATCTCGCCACGGACCTCCACGGTGATCTTCTTCGAGAGGTCGCCGTTCGCGACCGCCGTCGTCACCTCGGCGATGTTACGAACCTGCGCGGTGAGGTTCGAGCCCATCATGTTCACGTTTTCGGTAAGATCGCGCCAGACGCCGCCGACGCCCTCGACCTGTGCCTGCCCGCCCAGCTTGCCTTCAGAACCGACCTCCTTGGCGACGCGCGTCACTTCCGACGCGAAGGAGTTGAGCTGGTCCACCATGGTGTTGATGGTGGACTTGAGGGCCAGGATCTCGCCCTTCACGTCGACGGTGATCTTCTTCGACAGGTCGCCCCGGGCGACAGCCGTGGTCACTTCGGCGATGTTACGCACTTGGCCGGTGAGGTTCGCGGCCATCATGTTCACGTTGTCGGTCAGGTCCTTCCAGACGCCCCCGACCCCCCGCACTTGGGCCTGGCCGCCGAGCTTTCCTTCCGAGCCCACCTCCTTGGCCACACGCGTCACTTCCGAGGCGAAGGAGTTGAGCTGGTCCACCATCGTGTTGATGGTGTCCTTCAGCTCCAGGATCTCGCCTTTCACGTCGACGGTGATCTTCTTGGAGAGGTCGCCGTTCGCGACCGCGGTCGTCACCTCGGCGATGTTACGCACCTGACCCGTCAGGTTCGCCGCCATGAGGTTGACGTTCTCGGTCAGGTCCTTCCAGGTCCCGGCCACGCCCTTGACCTTCGCCTGTCCGCCGAGCTTGCCCTCGGATCCCACCTCGCGCGCCACGCGGGTCACCTCCGAGGCGAAGCTGCCGAGCTGGCCCACCATGGTGTTGACCACTTTGCCGATGCGCAGGAACTCGCCGCGCAGGGGCCGGCCATCGGTGGCAAGATCGATCGTCTGGCTCAGGTCGCCCTTGGCCACGGCGCCGATCACGCGCGCCACCTCGACGGTCGGCTGCACGATGTCGCCGATCATCGCATTGACGGAATCGATGCATTCGCTCCAGCACCCGGTCGCCCCGGCCAGCCGTCCGCGCTCCTCGATCCGGCCTTCCTTGCCGACGACCTTGGCGATCCGCTCCAATTCCTGGGAAAGGCCGTGGTTCAGCTCTGCGATGTCGTTGAAAGCCTCCGCGATCTCGCCATCGATGCCTGTCAGGTCCGACGGCAGACGGGCGGAAAAATCGCCTTTCTTGAAGGCACGCAATGTCTTGAGCAGCAGCCTGGGATCAAGCTGCGAAGTGGCGGATTCGACTTGTGACATAAGGCCCCCCGTTACTCTGTTCCAGGCTTACGCTCGCCCGGATCCCCTGTGCCGACGTCCCAAAAAGATATTGTGATGGTCTTCGGATGGAATTCGACCCCGTATAACGCGTTTCAAGGGCGAGAGTTCCAGGGTGAGGCAATTTTGCGCTGGTTCGGTTAATTGGTTTCATACGATATATAGATGCGATGTCCGGGGCCGCTGATCCGGCTTTGCGGCCATTCCGATAGGGCAGTGCTTAGCCGTCGGGGCTGATCGATTCCAGAACGCATCAAGCCGCACCCTGAAGGGGTGCGGCTTGCGAGGAAAGCACGGTTGGCAGGCTGAGAGCGTCAGCTCAGACGAAGTCTTCGCGCATGGGTGTGAAGACGTCCAGAAGCACCCCGGCTTCGACGGCGACTGCGCCATGGACCGCATTGGGCGGCACGAGGAAGCTGTCGCCCTGCTTGAGACGCTCGGTCCGGCCAGCGATGGTGATGTCGAAGACGCCCGCCTCGACGAGGCTGCACTGGATGTGGGGATGCGAGTGGGGCGTGCCGACGGCGCCGGCCTGGAAGTCCACGCGCACCATCATCACCTCTGGATTGTAGGTGAGGATCTTGCGGCGGATGCCCTCGCCTGCGGGCTCCCAATCGATCTTGCTGTCGAAGGCGAAAGGTTCGTTGATACGGCTCATGGTTCCTCCAGGATGTTGTCAGCGCGCCAGCCAGCCGCCGTCCACCGGCAGAACGACGCCGTGGACGTAGTTTGCAGCCGGCGACGCCAGGAAGACGGCGGCACCGCCGAGATCCGACGGGTCGCCCCAGCGCCCGGCCGGGATGCGCGCGAGGATGTCGCCGCTTCGCTTCGGATCGTTGCGGAGCGCCTCGGTGTTGTTGGTCACGAAATAGCCCGGCGCGATGGCATTCACGTTAATGCCCTTGGCGGCCCACTCGCAGGCCAGCAGCCGCGTGAGACCGGCCAGCCCGCTCTTGCTCGCGGTATAGGACGGAATGCGGATGCCACCCTGGAAGGACAGGAGCGACGCGATGTTGATGATCTTGCCGCCGCGCTCATCCGCCAGCATGGTGCGGGCCACCGCCTGGGACAGGAAGAAGGTGGATTTGAGATTGACGTTCATCACGTCGTCCCAATCCTTCTCCGTGAACTCGATGGCATCCGCCCGGCGGATGATGCCCGCATTGTTGACGAGGATGTCGATCCGGCCGCTGACCGATGCGGCCTCTCTGACGATGCGCTCGATGGGCTCGAGACTCGACAGGTCCGCCTGCACGGAATGAAAGCCCGCGCCTGCGTCGCGGCAGAGGCGCTCGGTCTCGTTCATGGCCGAGCGGCCGACGGCCACGATGGAAGCCCCAGCCTGGGCCAAGGCGACGGCAATGGCTTGGCCCAAGCCCGTATTGGCTCCGGTGACGATCGCCGTCTTGCCGGTGAGATCGAAGGAGAACGTCATCGCCCTGCCCTCACCGCAGCGCGTCCATGGGCACCATGTCCATGTCGGTGAAGTCCTGGTTGTCGCCGCCCATGGCCCAGACGAAGGTGTAGTTGCTGGTGCCGACACCCGAATGGATCGACCAGCCCGGAGAGAGGATCGCCTGTTCGTTGGCAACCACGAGATGCTTCGTCTCGTCGGGCTCGCCCATGAAATGGAACACGCGGGTGTCAGGCTGCATGTCGAAATAGACATAGACCTCCGAGCGGCGGTCGTGCACATGCGCCGGCATGGTGTTCCACATGCTGGCCGGCTTCAGCTGGGTCATGCCGAGGACGAGCTGTGCCGAGCGGCAGACTTCCGGATGGATCATCTGGAAGATCGTGCGGACATTGCCGTTTGCGGCATCGCCCAAATCGACCCGGCGGGCGCGGTCGAGGCCGATCTTCACCGTCTCGAAGCGGGCATGGGCCGGAGTGCTGACAAGATAGAACTTCGCCGGAGTGGCGGAATCGAGGCTCTCGAAGCGGACCTCCTTCGTTCCCATGGCGACATAGAGCGCATCGCGCGGATCGAGAGCGTGAACCTCCCCGTCCGTGTGCACGCGACCGGGACCGCCGAGATTGACGACGCCGAGTTCGCGCCGATCCAGGAAATTGGGCGAGCCGATCTGCTTGTGCGATTCCAGCTTGATCGCCCCGGAGGTCGGGGTCACGCCGCCGACCACCAGCCGGTCGATATGGCTGTAGGTCAGCCTGACCTCGCCGGGAACGAACAGCGTCTCGATCAGGAAGTGGCGGCGCAGTTCCGCCGTAGAGAAATGGCGCACGGCTTCGGGATGGCATACCTGCCGGATTTCGATGGTCATCATTACCTCTTTGATTCTGAATTATCGGAACAGGGCCGGAAGCCAGAGCGACAGGCCGGGAATGTATGTGACGAGCAGCAGCACTGCGATGCTCGCGCCCAGGAAGGGCCAGATGGTCTTCATGGCCTCGCCGATGGTGATCTTGCCGACCGCGCATCCGACGAAGAGCACCGAGCCCACCGGCGGCGTGTTGAGGCCGATGCCGGCATTGAGGATCAGGATCACGCCGAAATGCACCGGATCGATGCCAAAGGCCTTGATCACCGGCAGGAAGATCGGCGTGCAGATGATGATCATCGGCGCCATGTCCATGAAGGTGCCGAGCACCAGCAGGATCACGTTGATGAGCAGCAGGACGACGATCGGGTTGTCCGACACGGCCCTCATCAGCTCGATCGTCGCCTGCGGCACCTGCAGGAAGGCCATGAGCCAGCCGAAGGCGCTGGCGGTGCCGATGACGAGCAGAACCATCGCGGTGGTGCGCACTGCGCCGAGCGTCGCCTCGACGAAGCTCTCCCAGTTCATCTCGCGATAGACGAAGAGCGTAACGAGGAGCGCATAGACGACCGCGATGCACGAACTCTCCGTCGCCGTGAACACGCCCGAACGGACGCCACCGAAGATGATGAAGATCAGCAGGATGCCCGGCACCGCCGAGACGAGGAAGTAGGCCAGCATCCGGAACCCGGGGAACGGATCGGCCGGATACCCGCGGCGGATGGCGACGATATAGGCCGTGATCATCAACGCTGCAGCCAGCAGCAGGCCCGGAACGACGCCGGCCGTAAAGAGGTCCGCCACCGAGATCGTGCCGCCCGCCGCGATCGAATAGATGATCATGTTGTGGGACGGCGGGATCAGCAGCGCGATGATGGCGGCGTTCACCGTCACGTTCACGCTGTAATCCTTGGCATAGCCGCGCTTCTCCATCTGCGGGATCATGATGCCGCCGATGGCGGAGGCATCCGCGATGGCCGAGCCGGAGATGCCGCCGAAGAGTGTGGACGCGACCACGTTCACCTGTCCTAGGCCGCCCCGCAGATGGCCGACGAGTCCGGCTGCCAGACGGATCAACCGGTCGGCGATGCCGCCGCGCATCATGAGATCGCCAGCATAGATGAAGAACGGGATCGCCATCATGGCAAAGGCGTTCATGCCGGAATTGAGCTGCTGGAACACCACGACCGGCGGCAGCTGCATGTAGAGCACGGTCGCGAGCGATGCGATGCCCAAGCAGAACGCGACCGGCGTACCGATGATGAGCAGGAGCGTGAAGACGCCGAAGAGAACCCAGATCTCCATTGACTTAATCCTTCACGGGAACGAGATGCGGCTCGTCCACGCGCACCAGGGGCACTTCCTCCCCGGCGAGCAGGAGACGGACGAGCTTTTCCAAAGCGAAGAGTGCGATCAGGACGCCACCGACGGCCAGGGGCACATAGTCGAACCCTTGCGGGATCGGCAGGCCGGGCATGGCTGCGGACCAGGTTTCCACCGCAAGTTCCGTGCCGTACCAGGCCATGGCGCCGCCGAAGATCATCACCAGAACCTCGGTGACGGCGAGCATGATCTGCCGCAGGCCGTGAGGCGCGTAATGAAGGGCGATCTCGAAACCGAGATGATTGCCGTCGCGCACGCCGACGGCTGATCCCAGCAGGATGAACCAGCTCATGAGGAGCAGGGAGGCGGGCTCCGTCCAGCTCGGAGACTGGTTCAGCACGTATCGTCCGAACACCTGCCAGGCGACAAAAATGGTCATGAGGACAAGGCCGATCCCGGCAATCCAAAGAGCCGTCCGGTTTACGACGGCGAGAATGCGGGATAGCGCGGCGAGGTCAGCGCGCATCGGTAAAGGTCTCCGGTATGGAAAGAGACGGACCGGCTTTAAGCCGGTCCGATACAGCGTAGGCCGGCAAGGCTCAGTTCATGGCCTGGATGCGGGAGACAAGCTCCTTTACCTTCGCATCCTTGGCATATTTCTCGTAGACCGGCTTCATGGCATCGATGAAGGGCTGCTTGTCCACATCGTTGATCTGGCTACCGCTCGCCCGGATCTTCTTTTCGGCGTCCTTCTCGCGGGCTTCCCAGAGCTCGCGCATCTTGGCCACCGATTCCTTGGCGGTTTCGCGCACGGCCTTCTGGTCCTCAGGCGAGAGCTTGTCGAAGCTCCTCTTCGACATCACCAGCACTTCCGGCGACATGGAATGCTGGGTCAGCGAGTAGAACTTGGCTACCTCGAAGTGGCGGAAGGAATCGTAGCTCGGCCAGTTGTTCTCGGCTCCGTCGACAACACCCGTCTGAAGGGCCGAATAGACCTCGCCCGGAGGCATGGGCGTGGCGTTGGCGCCGAGGGCATTCACCATGTCGAGGAAGAGATCCGACTGGATCACGCGCACCTTCATGCCCTTGAGATCGGCCGGCGTGTTGATGGGGCGCTTGGAGTTGTAGAAGGAGCGCGCACCGGAGTCGTAGAACGCCAGCGCCACCAGCCCATGGGGCTCGAACGCTTTCAGGATCTGGTCGCCGACCGGGCCGTCCATGGTCTTGCGCATGTGGTCGACCGACCGGAAGATGAAGGGCAGAGACGGGACAAGAGTCTCGGGGATGAGATTGTTGAACGGCCCCATGTTGATCCGGTTCAGGTCGATGACGCCGAAGCGGGTCTGCTCGATCGTGTCCTTCTCCTGACCCAGCTGGGCCGAGTGAAACACCTGGATCTTGTAGCGGCCGTTCGTCTTCTTCTCGAGCAGGGAGCCGAAATACTTCACGGCTTCGACGGTGGGATATCCATCCGGGTGGATGTCGGCCGAGCGCAGGACCGTCTGGGCGCCGGCCGTGCCACTCATGAATGCTGCCCACACGCCTAGAGCGGTCGCAGCGAGGGTTCTCCTGGTGAACATCATCTTCCTCCTTAGGCTTCCTCAAGTGCTTTTTTGTTCCGAACCGTGCCTTTGGCGGGCTTGTCCTGCGCCCCGGGCTCATGCGACGCCTCGGGACGGGACCAGACGCTGCTTGCCGCGGCTTAACTGGTCGACGATTGTATGGTAGTATGCACTTATATGTTACGCAACCCGCCAAAAGAATGAGATTGCCGTGAACACGACCTTTCCTGTTAGCCAGGGTTCCGCAGCCCAGCGCATCGAGAGTGAGTTGCGCCGCCTGATCATTGCCCTGGAGCTTCCACCCGGAAGCCGGCTCTCCGAACAGGACATCGCCGAGCGCCACGGGGTCTCGCGCCAGCCGGTTCGGGAAGCGCTGATCGGCCTGGCGCGGACGAGATTGGTGGAGATTCAGCCGCAGCGCGGCACCACGGTCGTGAAGATCTCGGTCCGGAAGATGATGGAGGCCCGGTTCGTCCGGGAAGCGATCGAGACCGCGGTCGTGCGCCGCGCCTGCTCATCCTTCGATCGGCAGAGCCGGGAGCGGATCGACGATCTCCTTGAGATGCAGGAACAGGCAGCCCGGCGGAACGATCACGACGCCTTTCAGCGCTACGACGAACTGTTCCACATCGCCCTGGCCGAGGGCGCCGGGTGCCCGCTGGCCTGGGAGGCCGTTCAGGACATCAAGGCCCATATGGACCGGGTGTGCCAGCTGACGCTCCCCAGCCCGGAGGCCATGCTGCCGCTGATCGATCAGCATCGCGCCATCATGACAGCCATCGACAGCCGCGATGAGGACGCCGCCGCCGAGGCCATGCGCCGGCACCTCACCGAGATCCTGCGCGCCTTGCCCCGAGTCGAGGCCGAGAACCCGGAACTCTTCAGTTCCTGAGCTTCCCCGGTCGGAGCGGCAGCGCGAAAGCCGTTGCCTCCAAAAGACCATTGGGCTCTCATGGTGATTGCCGCACCGGCACCTCGGTACGGCCAACGACATCGATCATCCAGGGAGCCGCAATGCCATTCTTCTCCAGCCCAACGCGCCGGGCCATTCTCGGCCTTGCCCTGAGTGCCTCAGCTGGCCTGATCTCCGGAGCTGCGCTGTCCCAGCCGGCGGCCTATCCCTCGCGGCCCGTGCGCCTCATCGTGCCGTTCACGCCCGGCGGCACCACCGACATCTTCGCCCGCCTCGTGGGCGAGAAGCTGTCCCAGTCCCTCGGGCAGCAATTCATCATCGACAACCGTGGGGGCGCAGGCGGCAACATCGGGACCGATGCGGTCGCCAAGGCCGACCCTGACGGCTACACCCTCGTGATGGGCACCGTCGGCACCCATGCCATCAATCCGAGCCTCTACGCCAAGATGCCGTACGATGCGCTCACCGATTTCGCGCCGGTCGCCTATGTGGCCGGCGTGCCGAACCTGATGGTGGTCAGCCCCAAGAAGGTGAAGGCGACCACTGTCCAGGAGTTCATCGCCGAGGCCAAGGCGACGCCGGGCAAGATGACGATGGCGTCCTCGGGCAACGGCACGTCCATTCACCTGTCGGGCGAGCTTTTCAAGCAGATGACCGGCGTCGAGATGCCCCACGTTCCCTATCGCGGCAGCGGTCCGGCGGTGAACGATCTGATCGGCGGTCAGGTGGACGTGATGTTCGACAACCTGCCCTCCTCCATCGAACAGGTCCGCAGCGGCAATCTGCGGGCCTTGGCGGTCACCTCGTCCAAGCGTTCGCCTGCCATCCCGGACAAGCCGACCCTCGCCGAGGCGGGCCTGCCCGGGTTCGAGGCGTCAAGCTGGTTTGCCCTCTTCGCCCCGAAGGGCACGCCGCCTGAAATCACCACCAAGCTGAACCAGGAAGTGCGCAAGGCCCTGGAGACGCCGGACCTGCAGAAGCGCTTCGCCGATCTCGGCGGCGAGATCCGGCCTATGAGCCCGGACGAACTGATGGCCTATGTGAAAGCCGAGCATGAGAAGTGGGCGAAGGTGGTGAAAACCTCCGGCGCCAAGGTCGATTGATCTCAAACAATGAAGGGCGCCTCTGGGCGCCCTTCCCGCCTGCCTAGTATTCCATCTCGAATCCCAGCCCGACCGAGCTGCCGCCTTCGGCATTGACCTCGCCTTGAGCCTTCAGGCGCCGCGTCAGATCGATATCGACCGTGACACCGCTCTCGTCCGGCTGGGCGCCGGCTCTCACGCCGACCCGCACATTGTCGCTGATGTAGCGAGAGACTCCGACGCCCGGCCCGCCGCTGGCGCCCACGGTGATGTCGAGGCTGTCGACGCCGAGGGACCGGCGCAGCTGCTCGAAGGCGTCGTTGTCGGACCCACCGGAGAGCTGCGCAACAGCCTGCGCAAGCTGCAGGGCCTGCCCGGCCGACAGCCCGCCTGACGGCCTCTGGAACAGGATGCGGGAGAGCACCTCGTCCTGCGGCAGGTCGGGATCGGAGCTGAATGTGAATTCAGGGCTCGAGGCCGGACCCGTCACGCCGATCCGCGCCGTCACATCGCCAGCCTGCGTCTCCGCCAGGAAGTCGAGGGACGGCGTGAGATCGCCAGTGAAATCCAGCCGACCTCGGACGAACTCGAGCCTCTGGCCCAGGAGGTCGAAGCGCCCGCGCCGGAGTTCAAAAGCACCGATGGCGATGGGATCCTGGGTGGTGCCCTGGAGCCGCAGGTCGCCGCCCAGTTCGGCATTGATGCCGCGGCCACGCACGAAGATACGGTTCTGCGCCGTGAGCGTCAGATCGAGCTCTGCCCGAAACGGGGTGCCTCTCGCGGAAGCGGATTGCCGCCGCTTGGCGAGAGCAAGCCGTGCCGCGGCGGTCGGCGTCGGCCGCACATGCCGGGTTCCGGGCAGCGGCCTCAAGGTAGTGGGCAGCCGGTCGGGCACCGAGACGTTCATCGAGATGATGTTGATGCGGCCCGCAACCCTCGGCCTGCTCAGAAGCGGCCCTGAGAGGGCCAGATCCAGGTCGGCGTTCGCCTCGACGGTCTCGTTGGAGACGAGCTGGGCCCGGCTGCCCGTGATGCGGATCTCCCCGGGCAGTCCTGCGGCGGGATCGAGCGTCACCTGACCTCGGGCCGCCAGGGCCCCCCCGTTCGCGGTCTGCGCAGTCAGGTTCTCGATGGTGACAACCTGCCCGCGGGCGACGAACCGTCCGGCGATGCCGTTCAGTTGGACGCCCTGAAGCGAGTCGACGAAGCTGCCATTGGCGAGCGTGACGCTGCCCTCGATGCGCGGATTCGAGAACGTACCGGCAATTGACAGGTCGAGATTGGCAGCTCCTGTCAGACGTTGACCAGACGCGGACAGGAACGAATTGGCGATGGCGAGATCCGTGCGCCCCGCCACCCTGAGAGCAAGCTCCTCGGCCGCACTCAGAGGCACGCTTCCCGAAACCTGCAGGGCTCCGCCACGGCCAATGGCGATCCTCGCGTCGATTCCAGCCCGCTGATCGGCCAGCCGCCCCTGCGCGTCGATGCTGAGCGGAGGCAGGCCCGCCCGGCGGGTCTCTGCCGTTGCAAGGCCTGATACGTTGACGCGATAGGTTCCGGTAGGAGCTTCCATCGATCCGCCAATGGAAGCATTTCCATTGACCGTTCCGGCAAGGCCGAGATTGGGCACCACGATGTCGGCAATCTGAAGCGGCAGGCTGCGGACGTCGACCGTCAGATCCAGCCTGTCGGACACCGTGCCGTTCACGGTGACCCGTCCCTGATCCGCCGCGATCACCAGGTTGGACAGCTTGACCGAACCGTTCTGCAGCGTGATGGCCGCAGGCTGAGCCAAGGCAAGGCGCCTGCCCCCGCGACGGGCCGTGAAGCTCGCAAGCTCGACCTGCGTCGCATCGCCAGGAACAAGGCGCCCCTGCGCATCGAGATCGAAGCCCTGCCCGACCGCAGATGTGGTAAAGCGCGAGGCCTCGGGCGTGCCGTCAGAAATGAACCGTACGGTTCTGTACGTCTGCCCTCCCGCCGTCAGCGCCTCGGCAGAGATGGTGCCGTTGATGATGGGGCGGCGATAGAGATCCTGAACGGCGAGCCGGGCATCGAAGTCCCTGACCGATGCATCCGCAACGGCGAAGCGCGCGCCTCGTGCGGTCACTTGGGCATTCTGACCGCCATTGCTGACGTTGAGCGAGATCACGGCATCGAGCGCGCCGGCGAGCTTGGTCAGCGCCAGCGGGGAGAGATCGTCGAAATTGCTGCCGGACAGGGAGATCTCACCCTGAGCGAGATTGTCGGCGCCTAGGCGAAGATTTCCGTTGAGAGCGACCGAGCCGACATCGACGTCGAGCCGGTCCAGGATCCACCCGCCTTCCGGCGGCCTTGCAAGGTGAACCGAGCCTGTGGCGGGTTTTTCATCGACCTGTCCGTCGAGCGTGAGAGCCGCATCGAGGGCTCCCGTGACGTCCTTGGCGTCGAGACTGATCTCAAGGCGCGGAATGGATCGATTCAGGGCCCGTACGTCGGTAAGCCTTGCAACACCCCTCACGTCCGGCCGTTCGAGGGAGCCTGCAAGGCGAGCCATGACATTGGCCCGACCGGCGGTAATCCGCTGATCCACACGCCTCAGTTCGTCGATGGTAACATCGAGACCCAAATCAGCTGCGGATTGCGTGGCACGTCCGTCGATCCGGGCGTCGAGATGCGCCCCGTCGAGGCGGAAGTTCTCGACCCCGAAGCCATTCGGGATGCGGCGCACCGTGCCTGTCGCGGCGACACTCCGTCCGAGAAGGCCGTCGACGGCGGGCGTTCCCGTCGAGAGCTCCCGCAACCGCGCATCGATCGCCGCGGCCACGTCGTACCGGCGTGGATTGCCAGACAATTGCGCGGTCAGACTGGCCGAACCCTGCAGCGGCCGGTCTGCGATGCCCGAGAAGGATGCCAGCGCCGGGATGCTGGCATCGAGCCTGCCGTCGAGAAGAGTGCCACCGACCCGTCCCGTGAAGCCAGCCTGTGCCGTCGGCGTCTCGATGCGCGCCGTCTCGACATTCGCAATGCCGTCCAGACCGAAGGAACCGCGCGAGGTGACCGAAAGCGTCGCTCCGATCGCACGGGCGAGCGCCCGATCGGCAGGCCGGATTCCTGCGGCATCGGCGTCGACGGCAAAGGAGAACTGAGTGGGAGGCGATGGACCGTCTACCGGGTTCATGGTGACGCGAGCTGTCAACGTATCCAATGCGCCCTGCGGCAGCCTGATCTCGGCTGCATCAAGCGAGCCGTTGATGCGCGGCGCAGTCAGGCGGCCCTGCACGGTGCCGTCGAAATTGAGCCGGGCGATCTCCGCTTCCCCCGCCCGGGTTTTCGCCCCGTCGGTCGGCAGGGCGCGGGCGTTGAGGGTCAGGTCGAGGACCTGACCGGAGCTGACGGTTCCGGTCATGTCGAAACGTGCGACATTGGACGTGATGCGCACCGGCTGGAACCGCAGGCTGCTGTCATCGCCGACGGTGACATTGCCGACCAGTTGGGTGGTTCCGCTGAAGACCGGAGCGGCCGGTGCGGGCAACAGGCCCTCGATGCGGGCTGCGAGATCCAGGTTCACATCGTAAGCGGCCGTGGCCCGTCTGACGGTCGCCGTCCCTGCCGCACCGATCGTCGGCCCGGCGGAGAAGTCGAGTCGGGCTGCGAAGTCGCTCATTGGGCCCTGACCGGCCAGCGTCAGATCGACGGGCGGAAGCCCAGGGAGATCCAGAAGCCGGGCAGCGATGCCGCCTGCAGGCTCCTGATGCGTGAGGTCGAGAGCCAGCCGTTTCGTCTGCGGCACATAGGTGAGGTCGATCGAAAGCCGCCCAGGAGCATCGAGACGCTGCGCCTGGAAGTTGAGATCGAGCCCTTCGGACGGATTTCCGAGCTGAGCGGACCCTGCTGCGGAGAGCCGCGCCTGCGTACCGAGCACCGGCTGCCCGAGGATGAGTTCCTGCAGGGCGAAGCGATCCACGATCACCCGAACTGGCAGGTCGGGCAGGATCGGCTCGTCGGAGACGGGAGCATCCTCGTCTGCCGGCAAAGGCCTTCGCGCAATCTGAAGGCGGTCGATGGTGAGTTCATCCACCTGGAGCCGCCCACGCAGGAGCGCCGTACGGCTCCAGACGAGACGGGCACGATCGAGGTTGAGCCACACCCCATCACGGTCGGCAATGCGGATGTCCCGGATGACCGCATTCGAGGAGAGCGCACCCTCGATGCTGCCGATGGTGACCTGCGTGGTCGGTGTCGACAGGAGGCGCGAGATCAGGTTGGCCAGAACGCCTTGGTCGCTCTGCGCCTGGCTGGGACGGCTGGCCACCACCCAAAGTGATACAGACGCCAGGACGACGATGATCAGAACAAGGGCGAGGGAGCGGATTGGCTTGATCATCAGAAGGCCTGCCCGATACCGACATAAATGGCATAAGAGGGGTCGCCGGGCCCCGGATTGACCGGGATCGCCACATCCAGGCGAATAGGACCGATGGCCGTGTAGTATCGCAAGCCCAAGCCTGCCGCGACACGGATGGACTCGTCGAAATCCGGGAAGCTCGATTCGAAGGCCGTGCCGGCATCGACGAAGGGCACGATGCCGATGGTGTTGGTGATCTTGATCCGGGCCTCGAGCGAGGCTTCGAGCAGGCTCCGGCCGCCGATCGGCTCGCCGAGGTCCGTCGGGCCGAGCGTCCGGTAGCGATAGCCGCGCACCGAGCCGCCACCACCGGCGAAGAAGCGCCGATTGGCCGGGATTTCATCGAGATCCGCGCCAACGATCGAGCCAAGCCCAATGCGGCCGGCCAGAATGTAGCGAGCCTCCTCATCGAGTGAATAATATGCGGAGGCCGTTCCCCTCGCGATCGTTATGGGCACCGAGGAGCCAAGGAATTCCGGGTATGGCACCACCGAGGCGATGACCCGAATACCCTCGGTGGGATTGAGAGGATTGTCGGTCGAGTCGTAGCTGAGAGAGACCGGCAAGCCGACGAGCGTGTAATCGATCTGACCCAGGACGTCCGTCGTCTGCCCCTTCTCGTACTCGATCCCACCTTGGATCGAGAAGGTCTCGCTGAAGCGGTGGCGGATGCCCGTGCTCGCATTCACGAGACGGCTCGTGTAGCCCTCCGTCCGGTCCCGCTCCACGAGGCCGTCGACCAGCCAATCGTTACGGGTTCCCCAGAGAGCAGGCTTGAGGAAGCTGGCCCGGAACCGCCCTCCGAGATTGTCCCACGTGAAATCCTGGCTACGATCGGGGTCGCCGCCATCCTCGGTGAGATAGAAGATGCTGCCTTCAAATCGCAGCCGTTCGGCCCCGCCGAACAGGTTCCGGTGCGCCCAATAGGCCCGCACCGCCGGTCCATCGGTCGTCGAGTACTGAACCGAAGCGCCGATGACCCGCGGCGGGCGTTCGGTCAGTTCCACGAAAAGAGGCAGGTTGCCATAGGCGTCCAATGCCTCCCCCTCACGGATCCGCACGGACGACAGGGCCTCGATCTGGGAGATCGACTTGCGCATGGAGGCAAGTTCTGCGGGAGAATAAGGATCGCCCGGCTCCGTGTAGATGAAGGAGCGCACCACTGCCGGATCGACATTCTCCGCACCGTGGACCGAAATCGCCCCGATCCCCGCTCGGGGCCCGGGATCGACGGCAAGAGTCACATCCATCGCCTGAGCCGGGTGGATCACCACAGGATCCTGCTGCCGGACCTTGGCGAAGGGACGCGACTGGGACCGGAAGTGATCGACGATCCGTGCTTGGGCAGCGACGATGTCGGCGGATCGCGCCGGATCCCCAGGCTTGATCTGCACGACCCTGGGCGGAAGCTCGCCTGGCGAGAAGGGGCGACCCGTCCTCGCATCCAGCACGGCAACATCCCTCAAGGCGAATTGCGGGCCTGGGTCCGCGATGATCTGAACGGGCACGAGCGCCCGCGCGAGGTAGCCCGAGGCTGCCCGGGTCGCGGCATCCGTGCGGGGAGCCTGCAACGCCATCGGAACACCAGCCACATTGATCGTGACACGGGCATTATAGTATCCGGCCCCCCAGAGCGCATCGATCAGACGAGGCAGATCGGCCTCGGCTCGGCTGGCAAGAGCCGCCGCATCGGGCGGCGGATCCGACTGCAGGCTTTGAAGGGTCGAGGCATCCTTCAACGTCCGCTTCAGGTCGCTGTTGTCGCCACTCACGACGATATCGAGGGAATAAGGCAGGGCCTGCGGACTTGGAGGCGGCGGTGCATCCCCACCGCCACGAAGCCATCCGAAAAGATCGAGTGCGACGGCAGGCGCGATCGGCAGTCCACTGAACAGAACGCCTACAAGAACGGGAAATACGATCCGTCGTTTGTTACTCAGCCACCGCAATTGAGGCACGATCTCCCTGGACTGGACGTATCAATATTTATTTGTCTTGAAGCCGGCCTAGCCCAGAGCAAGTGCCAGGAGCCAGATCAGCTTAGTTGATCAGCAGGCACCTAATCACAGTTTCCCAAACGGAAAAACCCTAGCTGCCCGATTTTGGGTTGATAGTTGAAGAAAGATCACAGAAGGCATAAAGGAAAATATACTTTCAATAGAAACCGACAGGTGTTCAGACATATCAAGAGCCCAACGCTGTTTCGTTCAGTCAGCCAATAACATTCCCTTCCGGTCTTGAGCTCTCTCGGAGGACGGTTGTTTGATTCTGCCAAATGTGGCAAAAATGAGAACTAGCTGCCGGCCGTTACGAACTCGTGTTAATCTGTAGTGCGCCGACATCTGATAGCTAAGGCTCATTGACCAACCGAATGACCGGGTGTAATTTTTTGGCACAAGCTATTGGCTCCATCCAAGTTGCTCCGATGTAGAGCAGCCATCTTCGAGCCAGTTCTGCTTGCAGATTTGTTTTGGTTGAAGCCTCTCCTAGAGTTTTACAGCCAAAAACGATGTAATGGCGTTCTAGAGTTATTGCCTTCTGCTTCGGATCCAAGGCCTTCTACGGCAGGGATAGGTGAAGAATGGCTGTAGCGCTCATACTGGTTATCGTGGCCATTGGTTCGGTTGTATTCCACCTCGTCAGCCCTTGGTGGTGGACCCCGATTGCCTCGAACTGGCGCTACATCGACAGCACGATCATCATCACCTTCTGGATCACCGGAGCGGTTTTCGTCGCCGTCGTCCTCTTCATGGCCTATTGCGTGTACCGCTTTCGCCATCAGGCCGGCCGGCAGGCACACTATGAACCTGAGAACAAACGCCTCGAATGGTGGCTGACGATCGTCACAGGCATCGGTGTTGCCGCCATGCTCGCGCCGGGCCTGTTCGTCTGGAGGCAGTTCATCACCGTCCCTGAGGACGCGACCGATATCGAGATATTCGGGCAGCAATGGCAATGGAGCTTCCGCCTGCCGGGAGCCGACGGACAACTCGCCACCTCAGGCGCTCACCTGATCAGCCCCGACAATCCCCTTGGACTAAACAAGGACGATCCGAAGTCGCAGGACGACGTCGTCATCGAAGGCGGCGAACTGCACCTGCCCATCGGAAAGCCGGTCAAGGCGCTCCTGCGCTCGGTCGACGTCCTGCACAACTTCTATGTGCCGGAACTGAGAGCCAAGATGGACCTGGTGCCGGGCCAGGTTTCCTACATCTGGTTTACGCCGACACGGACGGGAACATTCGACATTCTCTGCGCGGAACTCTGCGGCGTCGGACATTCGCAGATGCGCGGAAAGCTCGTGGTTCAGGAACAGAGCGATTATCAGGCATGGCTGCAGGACCAGGCGTCGCGGAGCTTCGCACGGGTCGCGCCCGCCATCAATGGACCAGGTACCGTGTCTGATTGAACGGAGACATAACGCAGACAGCCGAGGAGAGCATCCTGATGGTCGATGTGCCACTTGGTCCGGCTGGAGCCGTTGCACCGGCTGATGTCGAGGACGTCGAACTCTATCATCCCCATAGCTGGGTGACGAAATATGTCTTCAGCCAGGATGCGAAGATCATCGCCATCCAGTATTCGTTCGTTGCTCTCTCGGTGGGATTGATCGCCCTCGTGCTGTCCTGGCTGATGCGCTTGCAGCTGGGCTTTCCGGGGGTCTTTTCCTTCATCGATGCCAACGCCTACTACCAGTTCATCACCATGCACGGCATGATGATGGTGGTCTATGTGCTCACTGCCCTGTTCCTCGGCGGTTTCGGCAACTACCTGATCCCCCTGATGATCGGTGCCCGCGACATGGTCTTTCCCTATGTCAATATGTTGAGCTTCTGGGTTTATCTGCTGGCTGTTCTGGTCCTTGTAGCGAGCTTCTTCGCGCCGGGTGGCCCCACCGGTGCGGGTTGGACCCTTTATCCTCCGCAGGCCATTCTCTCAGGCACACCGGGCGGGCAGGACTGGGGCATCATCCTGATGCTTGCCTCCCTGATGATCTTCATCATCGGCTTCACCATGGGTGGGTTGAACTATGTGGTGACCGTGCTGCAGGCGCGGGCCCGCGGCATGACCCTGATGCGCATGCCTCTCACCGTCTGGGGGATCTTCACGGCGAGCTTCATGGCGTTGCTCGCCTTCCCGGCCTTATTCGTGGGCGCCGTGATGATGCTCTTCGACCGGATATTCGGGACCAGCTTCTTCATGCCGGCCATCGTCGAAATGGGCCAGCCGCTGGACCGAAACGGCGGCAGTCCCCTGCTCTTCCAGCATCTGTTCTGGTTCTTCGGGCATCCGGAGGTCTATATCGTCGCGCTGCCGGCGTTCGGCATCGTGTCGGACCTGATCAGCACCCACGCGCGGCGCAACATCTTCGGTTACCGCATGATGGTTTGGGCCCTGCTGGCGATCGGCGCCCTCAGCTTCGTCGTCTGGGCCCACCACATGTATGTGAGCGGCATGAACCCTTATTTCGGGTTCTTCTTCGCCACGACCACGCTGATCATCGCCGTACCGACGGCCATCAAGGTCTATAACTGGATCCTTACGCTCTGGCGGGGCAACATTCACCTCAACGTTCCCATGCTGTTTGCCCTCGCGTTCATCGTCACGTTCGTGAACGGGGGTCTCACCGGCCTCTTCCTCGGCAATGTGGTGGTGGACGTTCCGCTCTCGGACACGATGTTCGTCGTCGCGCATTTCCACATGGTCATGGGCGTCGCCCCGATCCTCGTGATCTTCGGGGCGATCTACCACTGGTATCCGAAGGTGACCGGGCGCATGCTGAACGATACGCTCGGCAAGCTTCACTTCTGGGTCACGTTCCTCGGGGCCTATGCGATCTTCTTTCCCATGCATTATCTGGGACTGATGGGAGTCCCGCGGCGTTATCACGACATCGCCGACATGTCCTTCGTCCCGCAATCGGCTCACACGCTCAACGCCTTCATCACCATCGTGGCCCTGATCGTCGGCGCGGGGCAGCTCGTCTTCGTCTTCAATCTCTTCTGGAGCCTACGCCATGGCAGGCCGTCCGGCGGCAATCCCTGGCAGGCCACAACATTGGAATGGCAGACGCCCGAGACGCCGCCGCCCCACGGCAACTGGGGCAAGGATCTGCCGGTCGTCTATCGCTGGGCCTACGATTACAGCGTTCCGGGAGCCGATCAGGATTTCCTCCCGCAGAACCAGCCCGCGATCACCCGAACGGCACCAGGATCGTCCCATGGGTAGCATCCTCCTGTTCCTGAGCGTGCTGGCCGTCATCGGCGCCTGGTGGCTGTCGCGACAGGGGCTGGCATCCAAGCCTTGGCTGGAACAGGGAACGGCAAGCGCCCTGCCGGCTGGGAGCCTCACCCCTCCATCCAAGATCGGACTTGGCATCTTTCTGGCAGTCGTCGGCTCCCTGTTCGCACTCTTCATCAGCGCCTACGCGATGCGCATGCAATTGCCGGATTGGCGCGCGTTGCCGATACCGGGGATTCTGTGGCTCAACACCGCGATGCTTGCGTTAAGCAGTCTCGCCCTGCATGGCGCAACGAACGCCGTCCGTCGGGGAGAGATGCCCGCACTGAGAATAGGCCTTCTGGCAGCAGGCATTTCGGCACTGGCCTTCCTCTCAGGCCAACTCCTGGCGTGGCGGCAGCTGAGCAACGAAGGCTACCTTCTGGCGGCCAATCCGGCCAACGCCTTCTTCTATGTCCTGACCGGCGTGCATGGCCTCCATCTCCTCGGCGGGCTGGTCGCTCTGGGCAGGACCACCGAGAAGGCGTGGCGTGAGACAGCCGCGGAGCCTCTGAGGCTGTCGGTGGAGCTCTGCGCGACCTACTGGCACTTCCTGCTCCTCGTCTGGTTCGTCTCTCTCAGCGTGCTGACCGGTTGGGCGAGCGAGTTCGTCGATATCTGCCGGCAATTGCTGACTTGAGGGGAGTTGCGCATGGCGGAACAAGCTCTGACGGATCTAAGGACGGCGCACACCGAGGCTTCGGGCCTGCGCAGCATCGCATCCGACTTCTCCTCGGACCGGCAAGCCTTCAGGAACGTGTCCTGGGGCAAGGCCATGATGTGGATCTTCCTTCTCAGCGACACCTTCGTCTTCAGCTGCTTCCTGATCTCCTACATGACGGCCCGCATGTCCACGACCGTGCCGTGGCCGAACCCGAGCGAGGTCTTCGCCCTGACGATTGGCGGCGTCACGCTCCCCCTGATCCTGATCGCCATCATGACCTTCGTCCTGATCAGCAGCAGCGGGACCATGGCGATGGCCGTGAACTTCGGCTACCGCCGCGACCGCAAGAAGACGGCCATCCTGATGCTTGTGACGGCTCTGCTCGGCGCCACCTTCGTCGGCATGCAGGCTTTCGAATGGACCAAGCTGATCCATGAAGGTGTCCGCCCATGGGCCAATCCGTGGGGCGCGGCCCAGTTCGGCTCCTCGTTCTTCATGATCACGGGCTTCCATGGCACTCACGTGAGCTTCGGCGTGCTGTTCCTTCTCATCATCGCCCGAAAGGTCTGGCGCGGCGATTACGATCACGAACGTAAGGGCTTCTTCACCAGCCGGAAGGGACGGTACGAGGCCGTCGAGATCATGGGCCTCTACTGGCACTTCGTCGATCTGGTCTGGGTCTTCATCTTCGCCTTCTTCTATCTCTGGTGAGAAACACGCCATGGCACAGACAGCAGCACATGCCCAGGGCCAGCAGCATCCGATCAAGCTTTACCTCGTGGTTTGGCTTTGGCTGTTCATCCTGAGCGCCTGCTCCTATTTCGTCGATTTCTTTCAGCTTCAGGGCTTGCTTAGGTACACCCTCATTCTCCTGTTCATGATGCTGAAGGCGGGCCTGATCGTTGCCATCTTCATGCATATGGCATGGGAGCGTCTTTCGCTCGTCTATGCCATCCTGGTACCGATGAGCGCCGTCTTGGTGTTCGTCGCCATCATGGTCCTCGAAGCGGATTACACCCTTCTATCCAGGATCATCTTCTTCAACTCCGGTTCCTGAACAGCAAGAAGGCGGCCCGATTGCCGGGCCGCCTCCAAATGCCTTCATGTAGGTTTGGCTACCTCGCGGGATGCGCCTCGTCCGGATGCGGGGGTTCCACAACCCTGCGGTAGAGATGCCAGGTTGCATGTCCCAGCACAGGCATCACGATGGCCAGCCCGACGAATAGCGGGATGGACCCGACGAGGAGCGCCGCCGCGACGATGAGGCCCCAGAGCGCCATGGTGAGGGGATTCATGGCCACCGCCTTCACCGAGGTATAAACCGCGACGGCTGCCCCGACGTCCCGGTCGAGGAGAAGCGGGAACGAAACGACGCTGATGCTGAGCACTGCCACGGCGAAGACGAAGCCGATGATGTTGCCCAGAACGATCAGCCGCATACCCTCGGACGTCGTGAGGACCTGGTTGATGAGCTGCGCGAAGGATGCAGGCACCTCGTAACCGAAGATTGACTGATACAGAAGGCGCGCCGTCGTCAGCCATGTCAGGAAGATCACCAGCAGCAGGACACCGAGGGCGATGATCGATGGGATCGAGGGCGACTTGAGCACGTTGAACGCATCCTGCCACGACGTCGACAAGCCGAGCTCCCGCCTCCGGCTGATCTCATAGAGGCCGATGCCTGCGAATGGGCCGATCAGCGCGAAGCCTGACGCGAGCGGATAAAGGAGAGGCAAGGCATTGTTGCTGAAGGTGAGCGCAGCGAGGCATACGCCGACGACTGGATAAATGAGCCCAAGGAAGACCAGGTGCGACGGCATGGCCCAGAAATCATCAAACCCCTTCGCCAGGGCTTCTTTCAAATCGGCCGGGGTGATCCTTCTGACGACGGGATTTGCCGGAGCCTCGCCTGCACCGGCAACAATGTGGAAATTGGCCATAATCGCTCCTCCAGGGCTGAACCTTGGCAGTTGAGATCACGGCCTTGCGTGCGGTATCGGATGGTCACGCGTAACCGTAACCTATGCATTGAGTATACGCCGGAACAATCTGGCTGTCGCCTCGGATCGGAGCAGGATCCATCCTGGCTCCGATCCGAGGCGGCTAGCCGATCCTGATATTCTAACGTGCGAATGCGGCCAGAATCCGAGCCCACGAGCGGATGCCGTGATGGAAGCTTGAAAGATCGTACTTCTCGTTCGGCGAATGGACCCGATTATCGAAGCGCGCAAACCCGACCATGAGCGCATCCATGTTCAGCATGCGCTTGAAGTCTCCGACGATCGGGATGGAACCGCCCGTGCCGGCCAGGGCTGCCTCGCGCCCCCACTCCGCCGTGAGGGCCTCCAGGATCGGCTTGAGCCAGGGTCCATCGAGCGGCAGGCTGAGCGCCGGGCCCCCGCCATGCTCCTTGAAAACCACCGAGCAGTCCGCGGGAATGCGGGCCTGGACGTGAGCACGGAAAGCCTCTCGGATCTTGGCAGGATCCTGCCCTGTCACAAGGCGGAAGGATACTTTGGCTGCAGCCTTTGACGGAATGACTGTCTTGAAACCCTCGCCCGTATAGCCGCCGACGATGCCGTTGACCTCGCAGGTCGGCCGGGCCCAGATCTGCTCCAGAACGCTGCGCCCCTTTTCGCCCGCTGGAATGCTCAGGCCCACCTGTCCGAGGAAGCCCTCTTCATCGAACGGCAGACGGCTCCACTGTTCCTTCACGGCAGCCGGAAGTTCCTCCACGCCGTCGTAGAATCCCGGCAGAGTGACGCGGCCCTCACCATCCCGGAGCGTAGAGAGGATCTCGGTTAGAACATGGATCGGGTTGCGTGCGGCGGAGCCGAACATGCCCGAATGGAGATCTCTGCTCGCGCAGGTGATTTCCACCTCCTCTCCCACCAGACCCCGCAGCATGGTGGTGACAGCCGGGGTCTCGTCGTCCCACATATCGGTATCGCAGACGAGTGCGACATCTGCCGACAGCTCATCGCGGTTCGCCTCGAGAAACGGTTTGAGGCTCGGGCTGCCGGATTCCTCTTCCCCCTCCAGAAGGATCGAGACGCGGATTGGCAACGCGCCGGAGACGGTCTTCCAGGCGCGACATGCTTCGATGAAGGTCATCAGGGCGCCCTTGTCGTCGGAAGCCCCCCGGGCGACGATCCATGTATCGCCGTTGGGTGCCGCCACGAGGGTCGGCTCGAAAGGGGGCGTCGTCCACAACTCGATGGGATCGACAGGCTGCACATCGTAATGGCCGTAGAACAGCACGTGCGGCCCTTTGGCAGCTTCGACCTGATGGCCGACAACCATGGGATGGCCTTCCGTCGTGCGGGCCGAAGCCTCGAAGCCAAGCTCCCGCAATTCGGCCGCGAGCCATTCCGCCGCCTGGCGGCACTGTTCCTTATAGGCCGGATCCGTCGAGATGCTGGGGATGCGGATGAATTCGAAGAGGCGCTCGAGACTCTTGTCCAGATCGGCATCGATACGGTCCAAAACGGCAGAGAGATGATCTGTCACGGAAAGTTCCTCTTTTCCATCGCGAAGGAAGGGCGTCAGCACAGATTTCCGAGGTGTCGCCGTGCTGTTCTACTGCCTCGCTCGTATTGGTAAAAGGAGAATCGCGAGTTCAACCAATGGCATCTTCCCGGGAATTTGCCAGACTCCCTCCAGGGTGATCAGATGGACCACTAAGGTGAGGCAGGCACGGACGTTATGGACCGGATTGATGAGATCTCGCACTGGCTGGTCGATCGGGCGCCGCACGAGAACGTGAAGGAATTGTTCGCCGGCTTTTGCCGAGAGCTCGCCCACGCAGGCTTGCCGGTCTGGCGTGCCTCCCTTGGCCTGGAGGTGCTGCACCCGGAGGTCAGCGGCTGGCAGCATATCTGGATGGACGAGAGCCTGTCCGTGCGCGAATCCGACAGAGCGACGGCAGCATCGTCGCCGTCGTATCTCAACAGCCCGACCCGCATCGTTGATGAGACCGGTACGCCGTTCCGCCGCAGGCTTGATGCTCCGTGCCCTGAGATGCCGCTCCTTGAGGAGCTGAGACTTTCCGGTGCAACGGACTATGTCATGTATCCGCTCCCCTTCCTGGATCAGACCCGCACCGCCGCCATTTCCTTCGCTACGCGGGATGGGCAAGGATTTGCGCCCTCCGCTATCGACGGTCTGAGACGCGCCGCGAGGATGCTGAGTCCCTATCTCGAGCGTCATGTGCTGCGGCGGATCGCGATCGATCTTCTTGACACCTATGTGGGGCCACGAACGGGCCAGCGCATCATCGAGGGCCGGGTGGATCGTGGTGCCATGGAAATCATCGAGGCGGCGATCTGGTTTACTGACCTTCGCGGCTTCACCCGTCTGTCCGAGCACTCGCCAATCCCCGATGTGCTGGCGGATTTGAATTCCTGGTTCGGAATCATCGGAGAGGTCGTGGAGGCCCATGGCGGCGAGGTGCTCAAGTTCATAGGCGACTCCGTGTTGGCGATCTTTCCGACTTCATCTGAGCAGAACAGCATGTCCGCCTGCAGGAGCGCTCTCGCTGCCGCCCAGGAGTTCTGCTCGAGAACGGATACCGAAAACGAGATCCGCAGATCAGTCGGTCGCGCCCCGCTGACGCACAGCCTCTCCCTGCATTTCGGAGAAGTTGCCTACGGCAATGTGGGAGCCTCTCACCGGCTCGACTTTACCGTCGTCGGCCCGGCCGTAAACCGCGCGAGCCGACTCCTGGATCTGGCGAAGCAGCTCGATCGAACGGTTGTCGTATCACGGGTCTTTGCCCGCGAGGTCGACCAGCCTCTTATCGACCTCGGGCGCCATCATCTGCGGGGCGTCGATCGTCCCCAGCAGGTTTTCGCCCCTCTCGGGTAGGAATTTCGCTGCCCCTATCGTATTCACGTGCCGTGACTCCGCAGCATGGAATGAGGAGAATCTCCGTTGGCCGATTGGAATGCTGGACAATACCTGAAATTCGAGGATGAGCGCACCCGGCCCTCGATTGACCTGCTCAGGCGAGTCCCCTTGGAGGCTACAACGGACTGCGTGGACATCGGATGCGGCCCAGGAAACAGCACGGAGCTGATCGTCAAGCGCTATCCAACCGCACGCATTCTCGGTCTCGACAACTCGCCAGATATGCTCTCCAAGGCACGAAAGCGCTTGCCGAACCTGCAATTCGAGGAAGCGGATATCGCAACTTGGCAGACCGAAGAGCGTTTCGACCTGATCTTCGCCAACGCCGTCCTGCAATGGCTTCCCGGGCATCGGAATCTTCTCAGGCGCCTCGTCTCATACTTGAAGAACGGAGGATGTCTGGCCGTTCAAATGCCGAATAATCTGCATGAGCCCTCCCATAGGCTTATGGAACAGGTTGCACAGGAGGGGCCGTGGGCCGCGAAGCTGTCGTCTGCAGCGAAGTCAAAGGAGGCGATTGGATCGTTCGAGGATTACTATGCTTGGCTGCAGCAGGCCGGATGCACGGTCGATATCTGGCAGACGACCTATGTTCATCCGCTCGCCAGTGCCGAAGCCATCGTCGAGTGGTTCAAGAGCACCGGATTGAAACCCTATCTCGATTTGCTCTCTCCAGAGGAACACTCGGAGTATCTTCGCCGATATACGGCCGCAATCGCGGCAGCCTATCCCGCTCAGCAGGACGGAAGGGTTTTACTTCGTTTTCCACGCCTCTTCTTCGTCGCACAGCGTCTCTGAAGAAGAGCTCGCCGGAGCCTCACTCTCATATCCGGGTTGCCCAAAGCCGATGGACTGGAAGGTGACATTGAGCACATCGCTGGTCCATTGCCGCGCTTCATAGTATAACCCATCGCAATCTTCACTGTTCAAGAAGACTGCCTCCCATCCGCGTCGGGGTTAAACCATGGCATTGCGTCAGCTCGACCGTCGAGCAATGTGTTTCGCTACCGTGAGACTTGTTCTAGCAGGTCTCTTCATCCATCTCTCCACGATCGAGGAAGCCACTGCACAGAATATTGGATGCGTTGTGCAATCGGTGTCGGGACCACAGAGGCAGGTTCTGCGTTGCCATGACGGTCTCAGCATCGAAGCAGAGACGGGTGCCGAATACGACCTCGTGGATCGAAACCGAGATGGCCAACCCGATGCACTCAATCTGCGAAGCCGCGCCGTTCTGGTCGACGCGCCGGCGCGATCGGGCAGGCGAAGCTTCGAGATCCGGACTCCTCAGGCCATCGCGGCGGTGCGCGGCACCCGATGGGCAGTCGACATCGCCGGAGGCAAAACGGCCGTTTTCGTGGTAAGGGGGCGCGTATCGGTCAGGCGGGTCAGTGGCGGCACCGGCAGCGTCAATCTCGGCCCGGGGGAAGGCGTGGATGTGGAGCCGGGAACGGCGCCCCTCGTGGTCAGGCGATGGCCTGCCGCTCGCGCGTCCGCCCTTCTGGCGCGTTTCGGACGTTAACGTTCACATGGGGCGGCGGTATGCCTCCACCTTGATCGCCGCGGCATTGGCGGGCCTTTGGGGCGCCGGACTCGCGCTGTTGCATTGGCAGGGCGGCTCCACTCTCCTCGACCGCTTAGAGGCGCCCCTGACCGACCTGCGGTTTCTGATCCAGGGTCCACGTCCGGCTCCGGATGGGATCATCATCGTCACGATCGACGATCAAACCATCCGTCAGACGGGATCCTATCCCCTGTCCAGAGCGACCATGGCTCAGCTGGTTTCCGCGCTGGCACGCATGAAGCCGAAGGTGATCGCGCTCGATATCCTGTTCATTGATCCAGGTCCGACGGAGGGCGACCTCGCCCTTACAGACGCACTTCGCAAGACGCCGAGCGTTCTTGCCGCTGCCGGTTTGTTCAGCCGCGGCGAACAGCATCCCTTCGAACCGACCAATGACAATCTTGAAGGCCTTCCTGTCATACAAAGCTTGCTCCTGCCGATCGAACCCCTCGCCGATGCGGCAGCAACAGGAATCGTCAACATTGCAACGGACGCGTCAGGCGTTCCGCGCCATGTTCCTCTTCTCTTTCGATCAGAGGGTCGGATCATACCTTCTTTTCCGCTGCGGGCCGTCTCCGTCGCCTTGAAACGAGATCCCGTGCTTCTCCCCGACGGCGTCTCTCTCGGCGGCACACCGACGCGCACCGAGAGAGGATATGTCCTGCCGCTCCGCTTTTATGGCCCCGGCGGCACGGTTCGCACGATCAGCGCACGTCAGATCCTGAGCGGCGATGTGGCGGAAGATGCGTTCCGCGACAAGGTCGTGGTGATCGGCGCCACCGTAACGGGCGGTGGCGACACCTTTCCCACTCCCTTTGACCCTGTTCTTCCCGGGGTTGAAGTTCTGGCGACAGCCATCGCTCATCTGATGGAAGGCGACGGACTTGCGCGGGACCGACATGTTCGCTTCATCGACGCTGCCATGGCTTTCATCCTGCCGATCCTGTTCGTCTTCCTTCTTTCCTGGCATCGCAGCATCTGGGGATTGTCACTGATCGCCGGACTTGCCTTCTTGTGGATCGGCGCGACTGTCGCGGCATTCACTCAGGGCATCTGGCTCAGCGCGTCGCTGCCTCTTCTATCGACAGCCCCACCTGTGATTCTGTTCGGTGCGACGAGACTCTGGCTCGATCGGAACCGGGCGGAGCGCCTCAGCGCGCAGAGCAGGACTCTCCAGAGCTTTCAGCCCCGAAGCCTGTCCGATCGGCTGACGAAGGATCCGGGCTTTCTTCTGACGCCGGCTCGCCAACAAGCTGCCCTGATCTTCATCGATCTGTCGGGGTTCACAGGGCTGAGCGAAAATCTCTCCCTCGACGAAACACGCGAGCTTCTTCGAAGCTTCCACGCTCTTGTGGACGAGGAAGCAGTGAGAAACCACGGGTTTGTCGCCACCTTCATGGGCGATGGCGCCATGATCCTGTTCGGCCTTCCGGACCCTACTTCCGAGGATGCCGATCATGCGCTCGCGGCCTGCATTGCTCTTTGTGCTCGAATGGAGAGCTGGCTTGCGGCTCTGCCGGAATCGATCGCATCGCGCATCGGCTTCAAGATCGGCGCTCACTATGGAACGATCATCGCATCGCGCCTCGGAGGCCACAGCCACCAGCACATCACGGCTACCGGCGACACGGTTAATGTTGCAAGCCGCCTGATGGAGGTGGCTGCTTTCCATCACGCGGATATCGCTCTGAGCGATGACCTCTATCATGCGGCTGGATCAGCCCGCATGATCCTTCAATCAGGAATCCTGGATGGACCCTCTGCCACCTCGATCCGCGGACGGAGAGGCTCGATCCCAGCCTGGCTCTGGAGGAGGAAGTCATCACGGATGAGTTGACCTAGAGGAGGCTCTGATTGTCCGTCAGAGTCTCCTCCAGGTTCGAACCTCAGCGCCATGGATTCAGAGCTGATCCGGTGCAGGCATGCCCGTTCCGAACCAGTTCTTCTGCATCAGCGTCTGGGCTTCCTCGGCAGCCTTCTGGTCACCGCGCGCCTTCGCGGCGAGAAGCAATCCGGCAGCGGCCCATCCGTTGTTCGGAGAGCGCTGGAGCGCTGCACGGAAGGCGGCTTCAGCCTCCACGGTTTTTCCCTGAGCCATCAATGCGGCGCCGAGGGACTGATGCACCGGATAGTACCAATATGGCGGCTCCATATAAGGCAGGCGATCCTGGATGTCGGCCGCTTCCGCGAACAACATCGCTGCTTTCGCCTGATCCCCTGAAGCCTGCGCGGTCCGCGCCTCGATTTCGCGCGCGGCAATGGTCAGCACATCCGGCCCGGGCACGCCCGCATCGGGCAGGGCCGTGATCTCCGGCCTCTTTGCCAAAGCCTCTATGGCGGCTGCTTCGGCCCGAGCCTCATCCGCTCGTCCGAGACGGGCCAATGCGATGCCTCGGGCATAATGCCATGCGGCCTCGACATAGGGAAAATCTCCCTCCGGCTTCGGGAGAGTCAGCACATCGTCGGACTTAGAGAACAGAGCATGGGCGTTATACGGCGCGGCAGCGATCGGCTGTGTCCAGGGAACCTCCCGCTTGGCACGGTCCGAGACGATGCCGGACAGCTTTTGCGCGGCCTCGACGGCTGTCTGTCCATCTCCTCCGGTCAGAGCCGAGACCATAACGAAATGGACGTTGTGAGCGTAATATGCCTCGGAATAGAGAAGGCTCGCCCCTCCCTGCTTCAGAAATGCCTCATCGGCGACGGCGGCACGCACATTGGCGTCGAGACTCTCGCGCCAACGGCCGAGGCGGTACCAGATATGGCTCGGCATATGAACGAGATGCCCTGCTCCCGGTATCAGCTTCTCCAGTCGCTCGGCATGCGGTGCGGCGCGCTCCGGACGGTCCGACGCCTCGACCGCATGGATGTAGAGATGGATCGCGCCGGGGTGATCGGGGTTTGCTTCAAGCGGCCCGAGCTGCCGCGTTCCGAGCACGCCCTCGATCAGCGCGACGATCTTCTCCGTCTTCGCTTTCGGCGTTTTTCCGCCATCTGCCCAGTAGTCCCAGGGCGTGAGATTCATCAGCGCATCGGCGGTGAGCAACGCCACGTGGGCATTCTGCGGGAAGCGAGCCTGCACCTCCTCCATCGCGTCCGCATAGGCTTGATCCAATGCCTTGCGGTCGGCTTTCGGATCGGGCGAGTGCCGCTTCGAAAGCGCTTCGACCAGTGCAAGCTGCAGGTCTCCGCCACCTGGGGCGAGACTGCGTGCCTTCTCAAGGACCACGAGTGCTCGCGCATTGGCATCGGTGTCCATCGGGTAGTTGATGTGGGGACCCAGAACCCAGGCCTCTCCCCAAAGGCACATGGCGCAACCCGGATCGAGATCCTGCGCAGCCCGGAAGGCCCGTGCCGCCTCGGCATGGTTGAAGCCCCATCCCAGCCGGTAACCCTGATTGAAATAGGCTTGAGCCTGCCCGTTCTGATCTTTGACGACAGCCCAGGTGAGCTGGCCAAGATTGTCGTAAAGGGGCGGCTTTTCCTCCGAGCGCGGCGCTGCGGCTCCCCGCGGCAAATCACGGCTATAGGCGCCGAGTTCCGTGCGCTTTGGCTGCACGTCCTGCTGCTGCGGTTGGAGTTGAACGACCTTCATGTGATGTCCGGTACCGTGGTGGCTCGGCTTCTGCAGGGCATGAAGCATCTTGACACGCGGGCTGTCATGGCTCCCCAACGGGCAGGCATCGACGGAACCTGCCACAAATATTGCCATGGCAGCTGTTGCGGAGAGCAGAACAAATCTCGCGGAGAGGCGGCAGCGCTGAGCGATGAAAGTCGTCATGAGCACAAATTCCCAGGGTTGATGGAAAGGCGAGCGCCTGCAGGCGCAACCTTCTGGCGCCGGGCAACGAACGCAGCAAAACCATCTTGATTGTGCCCCGAAGTTTACTTGCTCGGGATGGGCGATCATGACAACGTGAGGGGGCAAAACTGCCAAGGAGACACGTCGATGCTCCACGTGGTCGTTCTGTTCCTGAATGGCGGATGCGCCTCGACGGCTCTTCTCCCGATGGAGATCTTCCGCAATGCCGGCGTTCTTTGGAATCTCCTAAGCGGAAGAGCAACGGAGCCACGGTTTCGCGTCACGACAGCGTCGCTCGGAGGTGGTCCTGCCGTCGCGGATCATCTGGTTTCGCTTCTCCCGTCTTGTGCCGTCGAGAGCTTGGACGAGCCTGACATCGTCTTCGTCCCTGCGGGCGGATTACCGCTCGATACATTGATGCAGACAGGCTATTCCATCGACGCCGTGATCGAGCGCAATGCTGGTGTCGTCCCATGGCTACGCGCCTGGGCCGCTGGGGGAGTGAAGATTGCGGGTGTCTGTTCGGGCGTTGCCCTTGTGGCCGAGGCAGGCTTGCTCGATGGGAAACGTGCAACGACACATTGGGGACTAGCCGACGTCTACCGCAGGCGCTTTCCGGGTGTGGATTGGCAGCCGGATTACCTCATCACGGATGCGGGAGATGTGATCTGCAGCGGTGGCATCAATTCCGCCGCGGACTTGAGTCTTTACCTGGTCGAAAGATTCGCAGGCCGAGACGTCGCTTTGGAGTGTGCCAAGGCCCTCCTGATCGAGATGCCACGCACATGGCAAGTCGCATTCGCCGATGTCATGTTGCGCAGAAATCATAAGGATGAAAGCATCCAACGTGCACAGGAATGGGTGCACAGACATTTCCAACAACCCATCGGCGTCGACGCCATAGCAGCACGGGTCGGGATGAGTCCTCGCAACTTCGTCCGCCGCTTCAAGGATGCGACCGGTCAGACCCCGTTAAGCTACATCCATACCATTCGCGTGACCATGGCGAAGAGATTGCTGGAAGACGGGCAGCAGACCATCCAGGAGGTAAGTCAGGCGGTCGGCTATGAGGATGTGATTTTCTTTCGGGATCTCTTCAAACGCCATACGGGGGTATGTCCAACCGAATACCGAACCCGCTTCGGAACTCCACCCATTACAAATCCCGTCAGTCGGCGCGGCTCCCGCATCGAGGTTCCTGGAACACCTTCATGGTGAAGGGCGGGAGCCGCGTCCGCGCTTACGGTAAGATCGAACGTTTTCGATTAGGCACTCTGCTCTTCGGCGGAACGTTCCATCCGGATCGAACGCCTTCTCTCGCGCCGCAAGCGCTTCATCAGGGCGATAGAAGCGACCATCGTGCGTTCAAGTTCCGACAGGACGGTGTTTGTGTCCGCAGCGAGTGCAAGGTTCTTTCGTTCCAATTTCATCAGCAGCCTGTATTGCTTTTCAATGTACCAACTGGACTATGGTTCAAACTAAGCGTCGCAGTGCGGCTGCAATATGGCAGACTGAGAATGAGGTTAATGCCTGTTCTTGCTATAACGGATTAGTTTTTACGAACGATCTAACAATACGTGCTTCATTAGTCGCAGAGCTGTTCAAAGCGCCACACGACTAGGCCGCTCCGATCATCTCGCCTCAGCATAGAACGTCCATTCGGCACAATATTGCTGGAACTCTGCAGGCAGTCGATGGAACGAAGCTGCGTGCCCCTGCCGAGACGAGCTCGACGTTGACGGTCCAAGCGCAAGGAGTGCGGCACCGACACTCGTGCCGGTCGAACTCGTGACAGAAACGACCTGGCGTCCGGTCGCCTTCGACAAGGCCTCCGTATAAAGGGAATTGCGCGCAAAAGGTCCTTCCACGATGACTGGACCTGCCGCGCGGGTCAGATCGAGGCAAGCCTTCGTCATCAAAGCCGAATAGAGTGAGGCAGCAACACAGACCTCGTCCGGGTTCAATCCATTCGCGGCATTGACGATCCGATGCTTGGCATCGGGATATGGTCCGCACCCTGGTACCACGCTCGGCGTCAGGAGGATTCCCTGCTCCACGACACGATCGATTGCCTCCGGCGTTGCGGTTCCCTGCCCTCTCGTCAGCATCTCAAATTCACGTCCTCCCATGAAACGGGCCGACGGAACGGCACGGCCGAGGGCATCCACATTGGCGAGAGTGTCACGACTGGCATCGAGGTGATCGAGATCCCCGCCGACAGCGAAAATTACAACCCACGTGCCTGTCGAGACGACCGCGAAGGGCGCATCGTATTGTCCGAGATGGGGCAGAAGGGAAGCGTTCGAATCGTGAATGCCGCAATAGACCGGCACAGACCGCGCAAGTCCGATCGCTGCGGAGACTTCCTCCGTCACATTGCCCAGGAGATCTGACGGTTTTCGGACAGGTGCCAGCTTGCCTGCGATTCCAAGTGACTCGATGAGAGATGAAAAGCTGCCCTGCCTTGGTCTCCAGAGATCCGTGTGGCAGCCGAGGGAGGTCACGTCGGCGGCGGCAACTCCCGTCAGTCTCCAGCCCCAATATTGCGGATAAGTGACGATGGATTGCGCATTCTCGAATGCTTCCGGAAAGAGGGTCTTCTGATAGTGGAGCTGTGCTCCGAGATTGAGCCCACCGGGAAGGCGCGGAGAAAATGTCTCCGAAAAGCCGGGCCTGATCTCATCGTACGCAGCCTCGATCTCGGCCGGGTAGCGGAACTCATAATCGAGGACGGGAAGCGCCAGCCCGTCTGCTCCCAGCAGCGCTCCGCCCGCACCGTGGGCCGTGATCGAAATGGCATCGAATCCGAATTCCGCATTGAGCTCCTTCAAGGATTGCACAAAGAACGTGAAAATTCCATCCACGTCGAAATGCGGATAAGGCCCATCCGTCAGCACCCGGTTTGGACGAGCGCGGACGGCAATCTCGCGCCTCTCCTCCGCATCGACAATGACGGCTTTGACATTGGTCTTGCCGACATCGAGAACTGCGACTTTCATTGGATCAGGCCATATGGAAGACGGTGACGAGCTGCCTATCGACTGGCGAATTGTCGGGATTCGTCGCCATGATATCCGACATATGAGCCCACCAGCGCTTCATGACCGGATGACTGGGCAGGTCCGCCATGCGGTGATCCGATCTTCGCCAGAGAACTCCGAAAAGGATGCCCGTCTCACGATCGAGATGGATCGAATAGTCCTCGACGCCTGCGTCCTTCAGAAGCTCGACCAGTTCCGGCCAGATCTCGTCGTGACGGCGGCGATACTCTTCCTCCATGCCGGGGTTGAGCTGCATCTTGAAAGCGTATTTTTCCTTATCGCTCATGCTGCAGTCCTTGAACGAATGCGACGGAAGACGATCGGCAACGCGATCACGAGGATCAGCAGCAGGCCAATAAAGATCGACATGACGATGCCGGGCACATTGAGAAGGCCAAGGCCGAAGGTGACGAGCCCCATCACGATCGCTGCCAGCACCACGCCCGGAATGGTGCCCGATCCGCCCAGGATGCTCACCCCGCCGAGCACGGCCATGGTCACCACCTCGAGTTCCCATCCGGCTGCGATCGTGTGCCGTGTGGAACTCAAGCGCGACGTGAGGCAGACGGCTGCGAACCCGCTCATGAGGCCGGTCATCAGGAACAGGGCGAACTTGGTACGCTGGACCGGGATACCCGAAAACTGTGCTGCGAAGGCATTGTTGCCGATCGCGTAGATCCACCGCCCGAAGACGGTCCAGTGGAGCAGGATACCGAAGGCAAGGGCGATGACGACGAAGGCCACCATCTCGAATGTGACGACCTCGAATCCGGGCAGTGTCGGCCACCAGGAGAAATCCGACATGTAGCCCTGCCCGAACCAGGCGAAGCTCGCCGGGTACCCGCCATAGGCCTGATCGCCGAGGACGATCTGGGCGATGCCGCGAAACAGGCTCATAGTACCGATGGTCACGACGATGGAAGGAAGACCGATGCGCGCCACCAGGACACCGTTGAAGGCTCCACAGAGCAGTCCGACACCCAGTCCGACCCCAACGAGAGCGGGCGTCTGAAAGCCCGCTTGTGCGGCGGCTCCCATGGCCGTCGAGGCCAACGCGATGATGGCCGCTACCGAGAGATCGATCTCGCCCGAGATAATGAGGAGCGTCATCGCAAAGGCGATCATCGCCTTCTCGGTAAAGTTGTAGGTGGCGTCCGATAGGTTCCAGGGATCGAGGAAGTGAGGTGAAGCCAGCGAATTGGCGATGAAGATCGCGATGGCGACCGCAGCCAGCAGGGCCTCCCAGCTGCCGAAAATCCGCCCGGCCGGCGTCGAGAGCTTGTCCGGAATATGTCGGATCGGCTGCTTCTCCAGAGTGAGCGTGCTCATGCGGCTGCTCCTTCGACGGGCGCACCGGCCAGGGCCGGCCTGTGCTTCACGGCGTCACGCAGGATGAGACGGCCTTTCCGCTTCTCCTGCCGCGCGTTGAAGAGAACGGCCACGATGATCACGAAGCCGGATATCGCCATCTGCCAGAACGGAGAGACATTGATCACCGGCAATGCATTCTTGATCACGCCGAGGAACAAGGCGCCGAGGATCGCTCCGGCGACCGAACCGATGCCTCCGAGCGTCGATATTCCACCGATGACGCAGGCCGCGACCGTATCGAGCTCGAACCCGGCGGCGATATCGACATAGGCGACGGCATAACGGGAAACCCAGAGATAGCCGCACAGGCCCGCCAGACCGCCCGACAGAACGAAGGCAAAGAAGCGCGTGCGCCCGACGTCGATCCCGGCATACAGCGCGGCCGTCGGATTGCCGCCCGCTGCGTACAAGGAGCGTCCGAAGACCGTGCGTGTAAAGACGAGGGAAATAATCGCGATCGCGAGAATGGCGGTCCAACCGAGCAAGGGAAGACCCAACGCGACCACACGCGGCGTGTTGAGAAAAGCAGGCGTCATCTGAGTCTGGTTGACCCAGGCGCCGCCGGAAAGCACGAAGGCCATGCCGCGATAGATCGTCAGGGTGCCGAGCGTCGCCACGATGGAGGGAATGCCGATCTTCCACACCATGAAGCCGTTGATCGCACCGAGGAACGCACCGATGCCCATGGCCATTCCGACGAGGAGAGGCAGAGGGATCTGCGGATAGGCTGCGTTCATCATCGCAATCGCCATCCCGGTAAAGGACAGGTTCGCCGCAACAGACAGGTCGATGGACTTGGTGAGGATCACGGCCATCTGACCGAGCGCCAGAATCATCAGAATGGACGTATCGTTGAAGACGTTGGCCAGGCTCTCGGGCGAGGCGAAGCTCGGCGCGCGATAGGAAAACACTGCGATCAACACGACGATGATCGCGACCAGCAGAAGTTCACGATATTTCAGGATACGGCTCATCGTCGCGTTCCAACCTCTTCCTGACACGTCAGATGTTGCCCGTCGCGGCCCGCACAAGCGTCTCGGCATCGAGGGCGCCCCGCTCCCACAGGCCCGCCATCCTGCCCTCGCGCATCACGAGCACGCGGTCGGACATCCCCAGGATCTCGGGCAGTTCGGACGAGACCATGATCACGCTCAGGCCCTCGCCTGCGAGCTCGCTCATGAAAGCGTGGACCGCCGCCTTGGAGCCGATGTCGATGCCCTTGGTGGGCTCATCCAAGATGATGACCTTCGGCTTGGCGGCGAGCCACTTGCCGATCACGACCTTCTGCTGGTTTCCGCCCGACAGGGTACCGACGGGAACCGAGAGCGCCGCGGCGCGAAGATCCAGTCGCTCGGCATATCGCCGGGCGAGAGCGAACTCTTCGGCCTGGCGCAGGAACCCGGCTCTGGTCGTCCTGCCGAGCGTCGCCATGGAGATATTCTGGAAGATCGGCATCTGCAGCACGGCGCCGTGGCGACCGCGTTCCTCCGGCACGTAGACGATGCCGGCCGCGATGGCGTCCGCCGGAGAGCGAATGGTGATCCGGCGCCCCTCCAGCTCTATGGCTCCGGCGCTCGGACGAGTGATGCCGAACAGAGCCTGGCAGAATTCCGAACGCCCTGCCCCGACGAGACCGTAGAGACCGAGAATTTCCCCGCGCCGCAGGTCGAACGAGATGTCGTCGAACTCCGTCGGGTGCGAGTAGCCCGAAACCTTCAGAACGGTCTCGCCGATCATCACATCGACCTTCGGGAAAACATGCTCGACGGAACGGCCGACCATCATGCGCACGATCTCGTCCTGCCCGGTCCGGGACAGAAGGCCGGAGCCGATGGAGCGGCCGTCGCGGAACACCACGAAGCGTTCGGCGATCTCATAGACCTCCTCGAACTTGTGACTGATGAAGAGGATCGCCTTGCCCTGGTTCTTCAGCCGCTCGATGATCCGGAAGAGATCCTCCACCTCCTTGTAGGAGAGCGCCGCGGTCGGCTCGTCCATGATGACCACGCGGGCCTCGACCGACAGCGCGCGCGCGATGGCCACAAGATGACGTTGAGCGATCGAGAGGTCCTTCAGCCGGGTGTAGGGGCTGATCGGTGCATCGATGGAGGTGAGCAGTGCCGCGGCACGGGCGTTCATGGCCGCCCAGTTGACGAGCCCCAGCCGGTTTCTGGGGGCGTGACCGAGAAAGATGTTCTCGGCAACCGAGAGCTCGTCGAAGAGCACGGTTTCCTGATGGATCGCCGTGATCCCGCTCCGGATCGCCGCTTCGGCATTCGCGAAATGCCTCGGGACGCCGTCGACGACGATCTCACCGTCGTCCGGCTGGTAGATCCCGGTGAGGATCTTGACGAGCGTCGACTTTCCCGCACCGTTCTCCCCGATCAGGGCCGTCACCGTTCCTGGATAGAGGGTGACATCCACGTGATCGAGGGCCTTGACGCCTGGAAACGACTTGGAAATGCCGCGCATCTCCAGCAGCGGAATCTGGGTCTCGGGAACCGCCTGAACCACCGACATGGGAAAGCCTGTCAATCGCCAATGAGAGCTGGGAGAACGCGGCTCTGCGCGTCCTCCCCGGGTGATGTCGCGACCTCAGAAGATCTTGGCGAACTCGTCCACGTTGCTCTTGTTGTAGACGAAGGGGTCGGCCATGGCGGCCTCGCCGTTGTCGCCGATCTTGATCTTGCCCATGCGGCCGGCATTGATCTCCGCACCCGGCTTGCCGTCGGTTTCCCCTTTGACGAGCCGATAGGCGATCTGCGTGGCGGAATAGCCGAGATCGATCGGGTTCCAGATGGCGAATTCCTTCGTGGCGCCGGAATGGACGGCGCCGGCCATCTCGGACGGAAGCCCGAGGCCCGTCACATAGACCTGCCCGATCTTGCCGGCATCCTTCACCACCTGCGAGGCCGCGAGCACGCCGACCGTCGTCGGAGCAACGATCACCTTCACATTCGGCTGCGACTTCAGCAGGCCCTGGGCTTCGCGATAGCTCTTGTCGGCGAGATCATCGCCGTAGACGGTGGTGACCAGGTTCAACCCGGGGTATTTCGGGAGCTGCTTCTTCATCTCGGCAATCCAGGTGTTCTGGTTGGTCGAGGTGGACGTCGCAGACAGGATCGCGAAATCGCCCTTGCCGTCCGGCAGATGGGAGGCCGCGAGCTTCAGGCACATGTTGCCGATCAGTTCGTTCGACGACGGATTGAGGTGCACGATGCGACCGTCCTTGCCGACGGCGGAATCCCAGGAGATCACCTTGATGCCGCGCTGCGCGGCCCGCTTCAGCGCCGGAACGACCGCGTCCGGATCGTTCGCCGAGATCGCGATCGCATCGACGCGCTGGGCAATGAGAGCATTGATGACCTCGATCTGCCCTTCGGCGGTCGTGCTTGTCGGCCCGGTATAGATCACCTCGACGCCGCCTAGCTCCTTGGCGGCTTCCTGCGCGCCTTTGTTGGCCGCCTCGAAGAAGCCGTTGCCCAGTGACTTCGCGACAAGTCCGATCTTCACGTTCTGTGCGTTTGCCGAACCGGCGAAGAGCGCCAGGCCCAGTGCCGTGCCGAGGGCAAGCTTTGCAAATGCTTTCATGTTCTTCCTCCCTTTTCAAACACCTCCCGTCGGCTCTCAGGCCGCCGATGAGGATTCCACCGACTGATCGACCGCCGTTGTTCCGGCGATGATCAGTTTGATCCCCGCATTCTCGATCATGGTCCTGGCCGAATCCGGGATGGCGTCATCGGTGATCAGCGTTGAGACACGATCGAGGGGACAGAGAATAAGGCTCGAACGGCGCTGGAACTTGGTGGAATCTACCATCAGAACCAGCTCGTCGGCCTGATTGATCAGCTTCTGCTCCGCCTGAATGATCAGGGCGTCCTGCTCCATGACGCCGAGCGATCCGACGCCCTGCGCCCCCATGAACATGCGGCGCGCATAGAAATTGCGCGTCACGTCATTCTCGAAGGGCGAGAGGATGATGCTCTGGTCACGGTAGATCGAGCCGCCCGGCAGCATCACCTGGTTCTTGGAATGCTTCACGAGGTGCTCGGCGATGGCGAAGGAGTTCGTGAAGACCTGCAGGCGCCGGCTGCTCAGATAATGCACCATCTGAAACGTCGTGGTGCCGCCATTGATGATGATGGCATCGCCCTCCGTGCACAAAGCCACGGCCTCCCGGGCGATAGCCCGCTTCTTGGCGACGTTCTCGCCTTCCGACACGCGGAACGGCTTGGCCGCGAGACTGCCGATCTGAGCCGGATGGAGGGCCTCCGCCCCGCCACGCACGCGGCGCAGACGCCCCTGAACGTGCAAGGCCGCGATATCGCGGCGGATCGTGGCCTCCGAGGCGGAGGTCAGCTCCACAAGATCCTGGACGGTCGCGACCGGCTTCTCCTGGACGGCGCTCAGGATGATCCGGTGCCTTTCACGTTCGTGCATGGGTCCTCATCAAGGTGGCTCAACGGTGATCGGAAGGATCGAGTACCTTTCAGGTTCACGCAAGGTCCGGCTCAGACTGCGCAGGTAATCGATCATAGTCAATCAATTGTGACGTTCAACCTTCGTCTAGCGATCATATTTGATCAATCTTGATCGTTTATGGTTGACAATGTCGGGGCCTCCCGCCAACTTTCCGCTCAAATCCGGGGCCTTCTGCGCCCTGCGAGCGGACAGGAGGAAACCGTGGACACCGCGACTCAAGCCGTCAAACTCCTCGAGAACCATTGGGACGATGCCAAGGCCGCCACCCTCGACGAGCCGGGCTTGCTGCTCTACCGCTCCAATCTGCTCGGCGCCGACAAGCGGATCACCAATTACGGCGGCGGCAACACTTCGGCCAAGGTGATCGCAACCGATCCGCTGACCGGCGAGAAGGTCGAGGTGCTCTGGGTCAAAGGCTCCGGCGGAGACGTGGGCACGATCAAGCTCGACGGTTTTGCCACGCTCTATATGGACAAGCTGCGGTCGCTGAAGACCCTCTACAAGGGCGTCGAGGACGAGGACCGCATGGTGGGCTTCCTGCCTCATGCCACCTTCAACCTCAACACGCGGGCGGCCTCGATCGACACGCCGCTGCACGGCTTCCTTCCCTACAAGCATGTCGATCACATGCACCCGGATGCCATTATCGCGATCGCCGCGTCCAAGAACTCCCGTGAGCTGACCAGGGAGATCTTCGGCGACGAGATCGGATGGCTGCCCTGGCGCCGCCCCGGCTTCCAGCTTGGCCTCGACCTCGAAGCCTTTGCCAAGGCCAATCCCAATGCCAAGGGTGTCGTCCTCGAAAGCCATGGCCTCTTCACCTGGGCCGACGATGCCAAGGAATGCTACGAACTCACCCTTCGGATCATCAACCGGGCCATTCAATGGTTCGCTGAGAAGACGGCAGGCAAGCCGGCATTCGGCGGTGCCGTGACCTCCAGTCTCTCGCAGGACGAGCGCCGCAAGATTGCAGCACGCCTGATGCCCGAGATCCGCGGCAAGATCGGCCAAACGGAACGCAAGCTCGGTCATTTCGACGATCAGGACGCGGTGCTCGAATTCGTCAACTCGGCCAACCTGAAGCCCCTGGCGCAGCTCGGCACCAGCTGCCCGGACCACTTCCTGCGCACCAAGATCCGCCCGCTCGTTCTCGACTTCGACCCGAAGGCCCCGGATGTCGATGCGGTGCTCGCCGGCCTCGATGCCGCTCTGGAAGCCTACCGCGCCGACTACACGCGCTACTACGAGCAGTCGAAGCACCCGAACAGCCCGAAGATGCGCGATCCCAATCCGGTCATCTTCCTGATCCCCGGCGTCGGCATGCTCTCTTTTGCGCGCGACAAGGCGACGGCCCGCATCGCCAGCGAGTTCTATGTCAACGCCATCAACGTGATGCGCGGCGCCTCCTCGGTGTCAGAGTACCAGGGCCTTCCCGAGCAGGAAGCCTTCGACATCGAGTACTGGCTGCTCGAGGAGGCCAAGCTCCAGCGCATGCCGAAACCCAAGAGCCTCGCCGGGCGCGTGGCTTTCATCACCGGCGGCGCCGGCGGCATCGGCCGCGCCACGGCCGAACGGCTGGCGGGCGAAGGCGCCTGCGTGGTGCTGGCGGACATCGACCAGGACTCGCTGACCTCCACGGTGGAGGATTTCTCCAAGCGCTTCGGGCAGGACGCGGTGCGCGGCGTAAAGCTCAACGTCACGAGCGAGCCGGAGGTCCTGTCCTCCTTCGTCGAGGCGAGCGTCGAATTCGGCGGTATCGACATCCTGGTGTCCAACGCTGGCATCGCCTCCTCGGCGCCCGTCGAGGAGACGGATCTGGCGATGTGGAACCGCAACATCGACATTCTCGCGACCGGCTATTTCCTCGTCTCTCGCGAAGCCTTCCGTCTGTTCCGGCGCCAGAAGCTCGGGGGCAACGTTGTGTTCGTCTCCTCGAAGAACGGCCTTGCCTCCTCGCCCAATGCCTCGGCCTATTGCACCGCGAAGGCAGCGGAAATCCACCTCGCCCGCTGCCTGGCGCTGGAGGGGGCCGAAGCCGGCATTCGCGTGAACACCGTCAATCCGGACGCGGTTCTGCGCGGCTCCAAGATCTGGACGGGCGAATGGCGCGAGCAGCGCGCCGCCTCCTCCAAGCTCGCCGTCGACGAGCTGGAGGAGCATTACCGCAAGCGCTCGCTGCTGAAGCTGAACGTCTTCCCCGAAGACATTGCCGAGGCCATCTTCTTCCTGGCCTCCGATCTTTCCGCCAAGTCGACCGGCAACATTATCAATGTGGACGCAGGCAACGCGACATCGTTCACGCGCTAGGCTCTGCCCAGGGAGGACGCCATGACGGAACAAAGGATTGCGGAAGAAGTCGTCGCCGCCGACAACGAGAAGCGCCAGAGCGCCTTGAGGGCGGATTACGATGCTCTGGGTGCCAGACTTGCGCGCGAGGGCAACGATGTCGATGCCATCACCGCCAAGGTCGCCCAGTTCTTCGTGGCGGTTCCATCCTGGGGTGTCGGCACAGGGGGCACGCGGTTCGCACGATTCCCGGGGACCGGCGAGCCGCGCAACATCTTCGACAAGCTCGACGACTGCGCCGTGATCCATCAGCTCACCCGCGCGACGCCGACCGTCTCGCTCCACATCCCGTGGGACAAGGTCGACGATCCGCGGCGGCTCAAGACGCATGGCGATGCGCTGGGGCTCGGCTTCGACGCCATGAACTCCAACACCTTCTCCGATGCGCCGGGCCAGGAGAAGAGCTACAAGTTCGGCTCCCTGAGCCACACCGATGCCGCAACGCGCCAGCAGGCCGTCGAGCACAACATCGAATGCATCGAGATCGGCCAGGCGATCGGATCAAAGGCGCTGACGGTCTGGATCGGCGACGGCTCGAACTTCCCGGGCCAGACGAACTTCACCCGGAGCTTCGAGCGCTACCTCGACTCGATGAAAGCGATCTACAAGCGGCTGCCGGGGGATTGGCGGATCTTCTCCGAGCACAAGATGTACGAGCCGGCCTTCTATTCGACCGTCGTGCAAGACTGGGGCACCAACTACCTGATCGCGACGGAACTCGGCGAGAAGGCCTATTGCCTCGTCGATCTCGGCCACCATGCGCCGAACGTCAATATCGAGATGATCGTGGCCCGCCTGATCCAGTTCAGAAAGCTCGGCGGCTTCCACTTCAACGATTCGAAGTACGGCGACGACGATCTCGACACGGGCTCCATCGACCCCCACCGCCTGTTCCTCGTCTTCAACGAGTTGGTCGATGCCGAGCATCGCGGAGCGGAGAACTTCCACCCGGCTCATATGATCGACCAGTCGCACAATGTGACCGATCCCATCGAAAGCCTGATCCGCAGCGCCAACGAGATCCGCCGCGCTTATGCCCAGGCACTGCTCGTCGATCGCAAGGCGCTCGAAGGCTACCAGGACGACAACGATGCCCTCATGGCCTCGGAGACCCTGAAGTCGGCCTACCGCACCGATGTCGAGCCGATCCTGGCGATGGCGCGCCTGCAGGCCGGCGGCGCCATCGACCCGATTGCCGCCTACCGCGCCAGCGGCTACCGGCAGAGCATCGCCAAGGAGCGGCCGGCCGTTGTCGGCGGCGGCGGCGGCGGCGGCATCGTCTGAGGGATCTAGCCTATCCCCTTCAGCGTCTCGGTGTTACCGCCGGTCTCGGCCTTGTCCTTCCGGATGATGCTGATCGTTCCGTCGCCCTCGATATAGGCCTTCTTCACGTCGGAGCAGTGCTCGATCCCCTGCTCCCGAAGCTGGCTGTTGAGTTCCTCCGTCGTGATCATCTCCTTCCGCATGTTCCGCGGCAGCATCTTGCCGTTCTCGATCAGCAGAAGCGGCGGCGGTCGGGTGAGGCGCTGGAAAGCCGGAAAGCGGAAGCCGAGCCAGTCGATGGCGTAGTTCCAGAACACGATGGTGAGGACGAGGAGCGTCCCCTCCGTGATCGACTTGTACTCGTTCGCCATCGCGTTCTGCGCCGCATCGGCGATGAGGACGATCACGAGCAGGTCTGCGACCCCGATCACCCCGGTCTGCCGCTTGAGCAGGAATCTGAGGATCAGGAACAGCATGATGTAGGTCATCGTCCCGCGAAGGACGATCTCCGGGATCGAATGAACGGGTATGAACATCTCCTGCCAGTCGATCATCGGAAAACCTCTTGCTAAGGGGCCCTTAAGCGCAGGCCGGAAGGATGAAGGCAGGAAGTCCCTGCCAGAGAATAGCGATCAGCGAGAGACCACTGGTCAGCGCTCCGGCCTGGGTCATGAACAGATCCGCCGGGGGCGCCTGCTCGTTCAGCCGTCGAAATGTTCGAAGCGACCACGCCAACGCCAGGGCGGTGACGATGAGGGCCGCAAAGGTCGACACCAGGACAACCGCATGAATCAGTCCGATCCCGAGAAAGGTCGTGTCGGCCCACTCCCGGCCGCACAGGGTCGAAGTCGCTCCGTAAATGATGGTGAACTGGACCGCCCATGCGAGAAGCCCGGCCAGCATCAGGAGGACCTGTCCGGTCCGGCGACCGCTCATGCTACAGACCTCCGGTCAGGCGCGGGAAACCATGGACGACGGCGAGGCCGACCAATCCCTGGCCGACCGTGTAGTACCAGAACAGCATAGTGTTATCGAAGGTGGTCCGCCGGACGCTGTCGAGCCTGCCGGCTAGCCAGCGGGCGATGGTGTAGAGCCCCATGACGAGGGTCGTCAGCACGAAGAAGATCTGCAGCGACACGATGGCGTAGACCGCAGCTCCATAGGCATGGGCCGACGGGCTCAAGCCGGATCGCCACTGCACCCAGAGATCCGCCGCGGACGCTCCGGCGACGAACAGCAGCGCCGCGGCAATGAGGACCGGCACGGATCGCGGGCTGCGGCGGTCGTCGCCCCGCAGCGTCCGGCTGGCATAGGCGATCAGGGCGGCGCTGACGATATAGAGAGCACCTGCCATGAAGGGCCAGAGCCGTTCAGGCAGATCGACGCCTTGGGGCGGCCAGGCACCGGGGTTCACGAGCCAGAGGAAGAGATAGGAGAAGATCAGGCAGGTGAAGACCATGCCTGAGACCACCATGAGGACGATCATGGCCCACCAGGAATGGTTCATCGGCCCGGTGACATAGACCGGAATGACGACTCCGCCGCCGATGTCGGCCGGCGGACGGACCGGGCCGGGATCGGTCTCCCAGAGCCACCAAATCACGCACCCGATCGCGAGCACGCCGCAGATCACGGACGTGAAGACGAACTTCACCGTCAGGAGCAGGAAGAACGCCGCCGTGAACACCGCGGCCAGGACCGGCTGCCATCCCGGTCCGGGGATCTGCAGGATGTATTGCGGCCGCGCATCGAACGGGCTCGTCACCAGCGCCTCGCGCCCTCCCGTGGCCGTTCCCGGCAGGTAGTAACGGCCGTCCTCCACGTCCTTCGGCAGGTTCGGCTGATCCCATAGGGGATCGCGGCTGGCGACCGCCGGAATGCTGCGCGTGGCGTAATTGCCGTTCGGCAGCCATTCCAGCGTTCCGGCGTTCCAGACGTTGCCCGCATTGTCCTCGCTGGCGAAGCGGAAGTTTCTCGCCAGATCGACGAGGAAGATCGCCACGCCGGCGGCGATCATGAAGGCCCCGATGGTAGAGACGAGATTGAGCGCGTCCCATCCCATGCCGACCGGATAGGTATAGACGCGCCGCGGCATGCCGATGAGGCCCGTGACGTGCATCGGCAGGAACGTGACGTTCACCCCGAGGAACATGAGGCCGAACACCCAGCGCCCGAGCCGCTCCGACAGGGCCCGTTTGCTCGCGACCGGCACCCAGTAATAGAAGGCCGCGAAGAGCGGGAACACCATGCCGCCGATGAGCACGTAATGCAGGTGCGCCACGACGAAGTAGCTGTCGTGGGCCTGCCAGTCGAAGGGCGCCATGGCGACCATGACGCCGGTAAGCCCGCCGAGCGTGAAGATGAACAGGAAACCGATGATGAAGAGCGAAGGCGTGGTGAGCTTCATGCGCCCCGACGCGATGGTGGCGATCCAGGCGAAGACCTGGATGCCGCTCGGCACGGCCACCGCCGTGCTCGCCGCCGAGAAGAAGCTCAAGGACATCTTCGGCAGGCCCGTGGCGAACATGTGGTGCACCCAGAGACCGAACGAGAGAAAGCCCGTGGCGATCAGGGCCAGCACGATCAAGCGATAACCGACGAGCGGCGTCTGCGCCATGGTCGGCACGATCATCGACACCATGCCGGTCGCGGGCAGGAAGATGATGTAGACCTCCGGATGGCCGAAGAACCAGAACAGGTGCTGCCACAGAAGCGGATCCCCGCCCCGCTCGGCGATGAAGAAAGGCCAGTCGAAGGCGCGCTCCATCTCGAGCAGCAGCGTGCCGAGGATGATTGCCGGAAAGCCGATGACGATCATGACGGCGAAGACGAGCATGGCCCAGGAATAGACGGGCAGCTTGTCGAGGCTCATGCCGACGGCGCGGGTCTTCATCACGCCGACGATGATCTCGATGGCGCCCGCGATCGCCGAGATCTCGATGAAGCCGATGCCGAGGAGCCACCAATCCGCGTTCTCGGCCGGAGAATACTTGCTGCCGGTCAACGGCGGATACATGAACCAGCCGCCGTTGGGCGAGAGGCCGAAGAAGATCGTGCCGAAGAACACGAGTCCGCCGACGAAATAGGCCCAGAAGGCGTAGGCCGAGAGGCGCGGGAACGGCAGGTCTCGCGCCGCCTGCATGTTCGGCAGCAGATAGACACTCGCCGCCTCCACGGCGGGAACCGCGAAGAGGAACATCATCACCGTGCCGTGCATGGTGAAGAGCTGGTTGTAGAGATCGTGCCCGACGAGATCGCTTTCAGGCGCCGCCAGCTGGGCCCGCATGATCAGCGCGAGGATGCCGGCCAGGATGAAGAACAGGAACGCCGTGCCCACATACCACAGGCCCACATAGGTGTTGTTGACGGCCGTGATGAAGCTGAGGCCGCGGGGAGCCTTCCAGGCTCTCTCGAGCGCCTCGAACTCGCCCTCGGGGCGCGGCAGCGGATTGGGGAGATCGGGCTCCGGCGGCGCGAAGGATCCGGGGCGCTCGGGCACGTTCATCTCAAGCTCTCCAGATACCCGCCTAAGGCCCGCAGGTCCTCGCCCGTGAACGAGCCGTAGGACGGCATCCGCACGCCCGGCTTGATGTGCTGCGTGTTGGCGATCCAGCCCGCGAGCGTGCCGACATTGTTGGGAAACTGGCCCGCCCCGATCGTGCGCCGGCTGCCCACATGGGTCAGATCTGGCCCGAACTGCCCGTTCGCCTCGGTTCCGCGCACTACATGGCAGGAGCCGCATCCTCCGGCACGAAACAGCTCGCGGCCCCGCGCGAGAAATGGAATGGCCGGATCCTGCGCGGGCCTCGCCTGCCCCGCCCGCCAGGTCTCGAACGCAGCGGGCTCCAGCGCCACCACGTCGAAAGCCATGCGGGCATGCTGGTCGCCGCAGAACTCGGCGCACACGCCGCGATAGATGCCCGGCCGTTCGGCCGTGAAGGTGAGGCGGTTGATGCGTCCCGGGATCATGTCAATCTTGCCTCCGAAATTCGGGATCCAGAAGCTGTGAATCACGTCGGCGGCGGTCACCGATACGGTGACGGGCCGCCCGACCGGAACGACGAGCTCGTTGGCCGTCGAGAATTCGGCCCGCTCCTGCTCGGCCGGGTACTTCACCCGCCACCAATACTGCTCGCCGACGACCTCGACAGGAAGCGCGCCCGCCACCGGCACGTCCGTGTCGCGCATGACGATCAGCCCGTAGGGCAGAAGACAGGAGAGAACGACGATGGGAAAGGCGAGCCCGCCATAGACGATGGTTTTGCGGCTGCCGAGCCAGGCGCGGCGCTCGGGAGGTGCGAAGATCGCATAAAGCAGAAGCCCGGTGACGAGGAGAAAGATGAGGATGCCGCCGACCGTCATGATGACGGTGAGCCAGTAGATCCGAAGCGCATCCCCACCGGCCGGATCGAGCGCAGACTGCACGCCGCTGCAGCCCGTGAGGGACAGCGCGCACGCAAAGGCCGCCGCACGCGCCGTTGCCGTGCGCAGCCGCCCTGGAAGGCCATGCGGTGTGGCTTCGAGATCCATCCGCCCTACATGGGTCTTGGGTGCATTGAACGGAAAAGCTTGGCCGTGAGACTTGGTTCCCGCGAAACATACTGGTGGAGAGTCCCGAAGACGGCCCTCGGCCTCTTTCCCGCCCTGGCCGTCCTCCTGTTCAGCATCCCTTCCCGCGCCCACGGCACGGCTCCTCACGGTCCGGGCGAACTCTGGAATTCCTGGCAGGCCGACCCTCTCGTCACGATCCCCCTCGTCGCATCGAGCCTGCTGTTCATCCTCGGCGTATGGCGCCTGCTGGACCATCTCGGACGCTTGCTTCCGGGCTTCGGGGTGGCGCAGATTCTGAGCTTCTCCAGCGGCATCGCCGTTCTGGCCATCGCCCTCCTGTCCCCGCTGGAAGGATTGTCCAAGCCGCTCCTTTCGGCCCATATGGTCCAGCACATCCTCCTGATCGCGGTCGCGCCGCCACTCCTGGTGCTCGGCAAGCCGGAGGTTCCCTGGCTCTGGGCCCTGCCCGAAACGTGGCGGCGCGGACTGGCACGCAATGGCCCGACGAGATCGGTGCTCGCCCTGCTCTCGCCCTGTGCGAGGCCGATCCCGGCCGCAATGATTCATATGGCGACCCTGTGGATCTGGCACTCTCCGATACTGTTCGATGCAGCCGTCACCTCCGACCGTCTTCATTGGCTCGAACACGTTCTCTTCCTCGGCACCGCGCTCCTGTTCTGGCGCGGTGTCATCAAGGCGCGGTCGGGACGCCAGGGCGCGGCCGCCGCCCTGATCGCATGCTTCGTCACGCTGCTGCAGAGCGGCCTGCTGAGCGCCCTTCTCAGCTTCGCCCGCGAGGCTCTGTATCACACGCCGGAGACCGCCGATTGGGGCCTGAGCGCCCTCGAGGATCAGCAGCTGGCGGGAGCGATCATGTCCCTTCCTATGTGCGGGATCTATCTCGTGGCCGGCTTGCTCATGGCGCTTCGCCTCGTGACGCCGCCCGGGCGGGAACGAAGGCGCTCTCCGCCGATTGCCTCATCGGATCTCCTCAAGCAGAGCCGATGATCAGGCCCGCACTCACCTGCCTATCCATTGTCCCTGTCCTGGCCGCTCTCGTCGCGTGCAGCGAGCCGAAGAGCGAGTCCGCGTCCGTCGCGATGTCAGGGGGCGAGCCCGAACAGGGACGCGCCTTGATCCAATCCTATGGCTGCGGCACCTGCCACACGATCAGCGGGGTCAGAGGGGCCAGGGGGAGAGTGGGTCCCGAATTGAGGGATTACGCGCAGCAGCACCTCCTTGCCGGTTTCCTGCCCAACACCCCGCAGAACCTGATCGCCTGGCTGGTCGATCCTGTGGCCCTGAAACCCCGGACCGGCATGCCGGCCCAGGGGGTGACGGCGGCACAGGCCCGCCATATGGCAAGCTATCTCTATACCCTTGGTGACGGAGACGGACCTGTCTATCCCCCCGACCCGCCGCTGCCGCTCCGCGGGCAGGAGACGACGACGGTCGATCTCCCGCAGCCGGCCCGCGACCCGTCGGAGACGCAGCCCCGCACGCGCCGCATCGTCCCGAACCAGCGGGTCGGTCGCGACGCGAGACGTTAGGGCTCTGCAGCCGCTTCCTCCGCATAGGTCGGGCGAATGCGCATCAGGACAGAGAAGGCGGCGAACCAGACGGCCGCAGCACCGAGCATGACGGCAAGGTCGTTCCACGAAGGATCCCCCTCGGGCTGGAGGATCCAGAGTGTATGCGTTGCATGATAGAGGAGCGCCAGCGCGCTTCCCGCGATCATGCCGATCCTGCTGACGCCTGAAGGCACCAGCACCACGATGGCCCCGAGCATCATCAGGTAGGATGCCTTGAGAAGGGCAAGACTCTCCGGGTCCGACCGCCTCATGTACCACGCGGCGCCCCCCGGCAGGTTGGCGAGCCAGACGATCACGAACTGCGCGAACCATGTCCACACGCTCAGCAGCGCCAGCGTCAGCAGCGCCCGTTCCAGGCTCTTCATGCGCGCCGGCGAGGCAGGCTCGGGCTTGAGCAGGGTGACGAGGATAGCAATCGCGAGGGCGGCAAACATCTGGCTGAGCCCGAAGGCGAAGCCGAAAAGGCTCGACCACCAATGCGGCTCCCGCGACAAGACCCAGTCATAGGCTGCGAAACTCATGATCGGCGTCATGAAAGCGAGCCCGACGGCACTCGCCCGGCGCACGTTTCGCGCGCGGATCAGCCAGAAGGCCAGTGCCGCACAGACCGACAGATAGACGACGCTTCTCGCCAGGAAGAAGCCGGAACTCAGAAATGAAGCCCGCAGCGGCGGCAGACCGGAACGCTCGCCGACCCAGGGAAAGATCTGCTCGAGGCTGAAGGCGAGCGGAAGCCCGATGAGGAGCAGCAGGGGCATCGTGAGGGCCGCGGCTTCCACCTCCGCGCGCACCGGTGCCAGCCAGTCCTCGCTCATGATGTGGCCGATCATCAGAACGGCAAGGCTGCCCATCGCGATTCCCGAGAGGGCGATGAACACGATGTAGAAAGCCTCCACCGTGCTCATGGGCCCTCCGTCTCCTGCCCCTGCGGTGAGCCCGTTTCCTGTCCCTGCAATCTCTTGACATAGTGCGCGATGGCCCAGCGTTCCTCCGGCAGCACGCGATCGGCATAGGGAAACATCCGGCCCTTGCCGTGGGTGATCACCTGCACGATCTGCTCAGGCGACAATGCGCGCAGGCGCTCGTCGTGATAGGACGGCGGCGGTGGAAAGCCCCGTGAGACCACCGCTCCGTCGCCGCGTCCGCCGACGCCATGGCATGGCGTGCAGAAGGCTCGGAAGCGCTCTTCGCCTGTCGCCACCAGTTGCGGCGTCACCTGAGGCCCGGGCGGCGCCAGCGCCGCCTGCTGCGCGGCCGTTCCCCGCGCGATGGCGCCCGGAGGAACGGGCCAGTATGGCCTTTGGACTGTTCGCGTGGACGCGACGGCGTCCCGTTGTTCGGTGCCGGTGTCGCAGGCGGCCAGGAGACCGAGGCTGACGAGACCGACCGTTAGCCGCATGCGGGAACCTCCCGCACGTTCTCCGGCGAAAGCGCGTTCAGAAAATTCCGCGTGGCCGCAGGCTCGAAGAGCGGATCGTCGCTCAGGATGCACAGAAAGAAGCGATCGTTGGAAACCCGCTCGAAACCGTGAACGGCGAAGACCGGGTGGTGAAGCCGCGGCAGCCGCAGGATCAAGAGCAGCCCGATCAGGGTCGCGGCGCCGGCCCACAGGATGGCGACGATCAATGTGGCGGGAACGAAGGCGGGCCAGCTGTCGAGAGGACGACCGCCGACGTTGAGCGGATAATCGACGGCATTCATCCAGTATTGAGAGCCGTACTGAATGACGGCGCCGATCAGCGCAGCCGCGAAGGCGATCCATGGAATGACCGTGGTGCGAACGCCGAGTTCCTCCGCAAGATCAGACAGCGGAAACGGGCTGAACGCATCAAGCCGCGTGAAGCCGGCGCGCTTGGCTGCTTTGACGGCATCCATCAGGGCGTCAGGGCTCCTGAACTCGGCCATCAAGCCATAGAGAGGATGCGTCATGAGGAGTTCTCCTCATGCTCATCGTGCCGAATCTCGAACATGGAGACCACGGGAAGGAAGCGCACGAACAGCAGCAGGAGCGCCGCGAACAGGCCGACCGTTCCGAGGAAGAGTCCCGTCTCCGGCAGGGTCGGGCTGTATGTGCGCGATATCGACGGCAGATAATCCGTCTGGAGGCCGCCGACGATGATGGAGTACCGGTCGAACCAGATGCCGGTGCCGATGGAGACGCCGACGAAGATTCCCGCAATGGTGCTCTGGCGCGCGGCTTTCAGCCAGAAGAGCTGCGGGATGAGGATGCTGTAGACGATCGCCGTCCAGTAGAGACCCGCATAATCGCCCGTGATGCGCTTGAACGTGGCGTCCTGCGCCAATCCACCCGCAAGGAGCGCGGACGCGATCTCGTCGAGATAGAGATAGCCCGACACGAGGGCGCTTGCGAGAACGAGCTTGCCCAGAAGATCGACGTCCTCCTCGTCGATGTAATGTCCGAGCCGTAGGCCCCAGCGCAGCAGGACCGCCACGAGGAGCACGATGGACAACCCTTGCGCCAGGCCGGTAGCCACGAAATGAAGCGGCTGGCGCGTCTCGTGCCAGTCGGGCACGAGCGTCACGGCGAATTCGAACGCCACCGTGCTCTGCATGATGAGGATCAGGGGCAGTACCAGGATGGCGACGAGGCGATAGGCGCGCTGGTGATAGGCCCAGTGACGGACAGAGCCGCGCCAGCCCAGGGCGAAAACGCCGTAGAGGCGCTTTGCTGTCTTGCTCCGGGCTCGGTCGCGCAGGGTCGCGAGATCGGGGATGAGGCCAACATACCAGAGCAGGCTCGTGACGATGGCATGGGTGCTGATGGCCCAGAAATCCCAGGTCAGGGTGCTGCGGAACTGCGGCCAGACCTGGAAGGTCGCAGGGTACGGGAATGTCCAGTAGAACAGCCAGGGACGGCCGAGATGGAAGATCGGGAAGATCCCGGCGCAAATGACGGCAAAGAGCGCCACGCCTTCCGCAAAGCGGTTGACGGACGTGCGCAGATCGTGGCGGCGCAGCACCAGGATGGCCGCAAAGAGGCTTGCCCCGTTGGCGATGCCGATCCACCAGGCATAGTTGATGAGATCGAAGCCCCAGACGAAGGGAATATTCACGCCCCAGACGCCGACACCGAGGATCGTGACCGAGACCAACGTATAGCCGAGGAGCAGCACGAACGCGCCCGAGACCACGAGCGCAATCCACCAGATCAAGCCGAAGCGGCGGGAGAGCGGAACTTCCGCGACCGTGCTCGTGACGGCTTGGGGCTCGCTGCTCATCGGACTACCCGTTCTCGCGGGAGGGTTCGACACGGGCGAGATAGGTCGTCCGCGGCTTCGTGTTCAGATTGCCGAGCAGCGCGTAATTGCGCGGGCTCTGCTTGAGGCGGCTCACGGCGCTGCCGGGATCGTTCACGTCGCCGAACACGATGGCCTGCGTCGGACAGGATTGCTGGCAGGCCGTCGTCACCTCGCCGTCGCGCAAAGGCCTGTCCTCGACCCGCGCATCGGCACGCGCCGCGCCGATGCGCTGGACGCAATAGGTGCACTTCTCCATGACGCCGCGGTCCCGGACGGTGACCTGCGGGTTCATGGCGTCGGGAGAGGCGGTGTAGTCGGTGCCCTGATAGTCGAGGAAGTTGAAGCGGCGCACCTTGTAGGGGCAGTTGTTCGAGCAGGTCCGCGTGCCGATGCAGCGGTTGTAGACCATGTCGTTGAGCCCTTCCGAGGAATGCACCGTCGCATTGACGGGGCAGACCACCTCGCAGGGCGCCTTCTCGCAATGCATGCAGGGCACGGGCTGGAAATACGTGCCGGGATTGGCCGGATCGCCCGCATGGTACCGGTCGACCCGTAGCCAATGCATCTCCCGCCCCTTCGCCACCTCCTCCGGCCCGACGACGGCGATGTTGTTCTCGGCCTGGCAGGCGATGACACAGGCGTTGCAGCCGATGCAGGCATCGAGGTCGATCGCCATCCCCCAGGCATGACCCTCATACGGCCATTCGGGATAGAGGGAGGAATGTTCCGGGCTCTCCCCTACGGCGCTCTGACCGGGTGCGACCACACGCACGATGTCGCGGCCCTGCAGCGAATGATGCTGCTGCGTCGAGATGAGCGGGATCCGCTCGCCAGGCTTCCTGATCTCGCCGGAAGCGATCCAGGGTTGGCGCGATGGTCGCACCGCATAGGCGTCGAACCCGATGCCGTTCCCGATCCTGCCGGCACGCTGGCGGCCGTAGCCCAGGGTCAGCGTCACGGCACCGGGCGCGTGTCCCGGCAGGATCCACACGGGCGCGCGGATCGCGCGCCCTTCGACCGTGAGGTCGATGGCGTCGCCCGAGGACAAACCGAAGATCGCCGCCGTCTCCGGCGCGATGAGGGCAGCGTTGCCCCAAACCAGCTTCGTCAGGGGCTTCGGCAGCTCCTGCAGCCAGCCGTTGTTTGCGTAGGAGCCATCCCATACGGAAGGATCGGGAGCGAACACCACGTCGATACCAGCGGAATTGGTACGAGCTTCCAATTCCGCTGCCACATCGAACCGATCGGTCAACGCGACCAGCGGCGAGGCCGAGCCTTCGATTACGCCGCCTTCGAGAGACCGCGCCCACCGCTCCTCGAAGCCCTCTCCCCAGGCCTCGTGCCACGTCGCCTGGACGAGGGCGCGCCCGTCCGGGCCCTGTCCCGCCAGGAGGCCGAGGAACTCCTCCTGGCTCAATCCCGGCTTCAACGGCATCGCCACCGGCTGCCTCAGGCCTACCGTGCCGTCGAAGGCCCGCAGATCGCCCCAGCTTTCGAGCGGATGGAGCTCGGGAATATGCCACTGGCAAACGACTGCCGTTTCATCGCGGTGCTGGCCGAGATGCAGCGACAACGGAACACGGCGAACGAGCGAAGCCAGATCGATGTCCGCGGGAGCCGTATAGACCGGGTTGCCGCCGAGAACGACGAGGCGGGACACCCCACCGGATTCGATGGCTTCTGCCAGATCGACGAGAGTCCCAGTGTCCGCCGACACCGGCCTGACCGGGTCGATGGCACGGATCGTGGTGCCGAAGGCGCCGAGCCGGGCATTGATCGCATGCACGAGGGCGTGGACCCGGGCCGGTTGCTCGCGCCCCGCGACGACGATGCTGCGGGCTCCGGCTCGGCGTAATTCGTCCGCGAGCTTCGACACGGACGGATGCGGTGCGGATGAAGGTGCGGACCCCACTCCGAGAGCGGCCGCAAGCACCTGAACGAAATCTTCGAAATCTCTTGGCCGGAGCGGGATGCGCTGGTCCGCACGGGCTCCGACAAGGCTCAGCCGTGCCTCGACGGCGTAGAGGCCCGGCAGGGGGCGGTCCTGCATCCTTCGCCTTGTCTGGTAGTCCGCCGCATAGCGCAGATGCCCTGGCTCTTCGGCGAAAAGATCGCCCCCGAGGGTGACGATGATGTCGGCTTGCGTCAGATCGTAGACAAAGTCGAGATCACGGCCGAACACGGCCGTGGCAGCGATCCTCCTGTTGTCGTCATCGACAGGTGAGAACAAATGCCATTGCGCAAATGGAAAGAGTTGCCGGGCCTGTGCCATCAGCCGGTGCAGGGTCGGCGACGAGGTCGGTGGCATCAGGATGTGCAGTCCCCGTCCTTCTCCCACAACGAGTTCGTTGCGGACGGGCCGGATGAAATTCGTAAGTTCCTCCCAGCTTCTCGGTGCCCCGTTCTGGAGGGGCGTGTCCGAGCGGTCGGGGTCGTAGAGGGACAGGATCTCGGCCTGGGCAAACACGTCCGTCGCACCCAGGCTTGCCGGATGCAGCGGATTGCCCTCGACCTTGATCGGCCGCCCTTCCTGGGTCCTCACGAGGACGCCCCGGCCGTATCCGTTCAACGGCATTGACGTGGCAACGGTGAGCGGCACGCCAGGCGTGTAGCCTGGCATATTGCGGCTTTGAGACAGGAGCGGTGCGTTCTTGCCGGCTTCGCTGCCGTTGCAGGCCGCAAGACCTCCCAATGCCAGGGACGCGCTCATGAGCCGGAGCAGGGTCCGCCGGTCGATGCTTGCGGCCTGCACGATGTCGGGAAACTCAGCCTCAATATAGCGGCGCACCTCCGGCGCATCGGACAGTTCCTCCAGGCTGCGCCAGAGCCTTGCCCCCTCCTCCGTCGCGAGATGGGTCCTTACGGCATCGAGATCGAATGGCGCTCCCTTACGCATCGCTTCTACCGATGGCATGTGTTGCAGCTGGTGAGGCGCCGGGAGGCCTCCTGATAGAACGTGCGCACGTCCTCGGGGAGATCTCGACCATGCGGCTCGTATCCCATCGCGAACACCGCCTCTCTTGGTCGAAGATGCGGGACCGGATTGCGATGGCAATCAAGGCACCACCCCATGGACATGGTCTGGGTCTTCACCGTCTTCGGCGTCTGGTCCACGCGACCGTGACAGGTCTCGCACCCGACTCCCTTGGTCACGTGAACGGCGTGGTGGAAATAGGCGTGATCCGGCAGACGATGAACGGACGCCCATTGGATCGGCTGACCGAGGATGAAGCTCGATCGGACCGGGTCGAGGACGCTCGCCCCCACCCACACCTGCGAATGGCACGACATGCAGGTCTGGGCGGAAGGCATGCCGGCATCGGCCGCACGCTCCACCGTGGAGTGACAGTATCGGCAGTCGATGCCGAGCGATCCGCTGTGGAGATCGTGGCGAAACGGAATGGGCTGCGCCGCCGGCTTGCCCACGTTCCAGGTGCTGCCGGAGCGCGCCCAGCCATAGGCCAGGACGCCTGCCGACACCGCGCCCAAGCCCATGAGCACGATCGCCACCCGAAACAGAGTGGTTGCCGCCGGTGTGAAGAGCTGCGCCATCGCCCGTGCCGCGCACCCTTTGCTGAGTCAGGCAATGCGCCCGATTTCCAAGCTTCGCTGTTGACACAATCGGTTCAGCGCAGCTTCGTTCCCTGGGCCGGCTGAAGGTTCATGCGCTCCGGATGCGTGAACACTTCGAAGGCATCGCCTCGGGCGACGGCCACCAGGGTGATTCCGCAGCCTTCCGCCACCCGCACGGCCAAAGCCGTCGGCGCGGAGATTGCAACGAGGACCGGCGCACCCATGCGAGCCGTTTTCTGCACCATCTCGACGGACACGCGACTGGTCAGAAGCACGAGCCCATCGGAACAAGGCTCCGATGTCCGAGCCAGTGCTCCGGCGAGCTTGTCGAGCGCATTATGCCGACCGACATCCTCCCGAATGGCAACCAGCCCCTCCTCCGGGCGCCAGAAGGCCGCCCCATGGATGGCGCGCGCCTCTCTGTTCAGGCGCTGGGCCCCTGAAAGATCAGCCATGGCGGTTTTGATCGCGCCGGGCTGGAGCCGAAGCGATCCCGTGACCGGATCGACCGGACGCGAGGCCTCGGCCAGAGACTCCACGCCGCATAACCCGCACCCGACAGGACCTGCCATGGCGCGCCGGCGCATCCGGTAGGAGCTGCCACTTCGCTCTGACAACCACATTCTGATCTCGCATCCGAGATCGTGCTCGAGGATTTCCATGGATAGAAGATCGGCAGGATCGGAAAGGATCCCCTCCGACAGGCTGAAGCCGATGGCGAAATCCTCCAGATCCGACGGGCTTGCCATCATCACCGCATGGGTCGACCCGTTATAGGTCAGGGCAATCGGCGTTTCTTCCGGCACCACGCGTTCGCCGGCGGCGCAGGTTTCCTGCGCCACGCTCATGCGCGGCAGGCGGATGACGGGCGACAGGTGCAAGGTCATTCCGCTGCCTCCGCCTGCTGCACCATGGAAATGCGGATCGGGATGGATTTCGCCGCCGGCACCTTGCTCTGATCCGCATGATGCCAGACCGGGATCAGCGGGTTGCACTCCGGGTAATAGGCGGCGCAGCAACCCTCTGGAATCTCGTAGGGCGTGACGCGCAATCCGCTCACCTGCCGCATGACGCCATCGTCGACGGCGGTCGTAAGAGTGACCGAGTCACCCTCCGTCAGTTTCAGACGAGCGATGTCGTTGCGGTTCATGAAGAGGACCATCCGGGTGCCCTTCACGCCTCTGAAGCGGTCGTGATAGCCGTAGACGGTCGTGTTGAACTGATCGTTCGAGCGTACCGTCATGAGCTTGAAGACGTCGGGATCCTGATCGGCGGTACCCAGATCCGCTTCCAGGCTCTTGGGCACGATGAAGTTCGCCCTGCCCGTCTTGGTCTTCCAGCGCCGCTCGCGCGCCGCAATGGGGCGGTGAAAGCCGCCCGGCTGCCACATGCGCTCGTTGAAGTCGCGAAAATCCTCCGGATAGGTCTCTTCGATCGCATCGCGAACAAGAGCATAATCGGCCACCCACTCATCCCAAGGAACCTTGTCGTTTGCGGGGAGCGTCGCCTTCGCGATCTCCGCGACGATCCGGGGCTCGGACAGAAGATCGGGGCTTGCCGGCTTCGCCACGCCTTTCGATCCGTGAATGCAGGCGGTCGAATCCTCGACGGACACAGCCTGAGGACCGGTTTCCTGTTCGTCAACCTCGATGCGTCCGAGACACGGGAGAATGTAGGAAATCTCGCCTGGAATGAGATGATTGCGATTGAGCTTGGTCGAGATCTGCACCGACAGACGCAGGCGTGTCCAGGCCTGTTCCAGAGCCGCCGTCTCAGGCGCAGCGCGCACGAAGTTTCCGCCGAGTGCCACGAAAGCCTTCACCTCGCCCTTGATGATGCCTTCGCAGACCTCGACCGTGGTCATGCCCTTCCAGCGCGGCGGCTCGAATCCGTATTGCTCCTTGAGTTTGTCGAGGGGCACCAGCTCAGGCTTTTCCGCGATGCCGACGGTGCGCTGTCCCTGCACATTGGAATGCCCTCGTACAGGACAGATACCGGCGCCCGGCTTGCCGATATTGCCGCGCAGGAGGAGCAGATTGACGAGCATCTGCACGTTTTCGACGCCGGCCTTGTGCTGAGTCAGCCCCATGCCGTAGATGCCGATGACGGCATTCGCCTGGGCATAGGTGTTGGCGGCAGCTTCCAACGTGGCCTGCGGCAGGCCGGACCGATGCTCCAGCTCGGGCCATGACGCCTGCCGGGCGGCCCGGGCAAACTCCTCGAAGCCATGGGTATGCTCGGCGATGAAGGCGTGGTCGAGAACCAGCTTGCCTCCGAGTTCCCGCGCCCGGTCGTCGGCCTCGATCAGGGACTTGGCCATCCCCATGAGCGCCGCGATGTCTCCGCCGATCTTCACCTGATGGTATTGCGACGAGATGCGCGTTTCAGCACCGGTCAGCATCTCGGTCGGTGCCTGGGGATTGGTGAAGCGCTCGAGACCTCGTTCCTTCAGGGGGTTGAACGTGATGATGGGGACGCCCCGCTTCGAGGCCTCCTGGAGGGGATGGAGCATGCGCGGACTGTTGGTGCCGACATTCTGGCCGAAGAACAGGATGCAGTCCGTCCTCTCGAAATCGTCGAGGATGACGGTGCCCACCGAAACACCGATGCTCTGGGGCAGAGCGACCGAGGTGCTTTCGTGGCACATGTTGGAGGAATCCGGCAGGTTGTTGGTGCCGTAGAGCCGCGCGAACAGCGCCCACATGTAGGAGGTTTCGAGCGAGGCTCGACCGGAGGCGTAGAGCACCACCTGACGCGGATCGAAACCCTTCAGCTCCTGGCCGATCTCGTGGAAGGCATCTTCCCAACTCACTGGCACATAGGTGTCCGATCCCGCGTCCCAGCGCATGGGATGCGTCAGACGCCCGGCCTCCTCGAGGTCGTGATCGGTCCAGGTTCTCAGCTCGGACAAGGTATGCCCGGCGAAGAACTCGGGCGTCACGCGCTTCGTGGTCAGTTCCCACGCCGTGGCCTTGGCGCCGTTCTCGCAATATTCGAACGGATGCGGCTCCGCCGGTTTGGCCCATGCGCAGCTCACGCAGGCATAACCGTCCGGCTTGTTCTGCTTAAGCAGGATCGCGTTGCCGCTGATCAGGCGCCCTTCCCTGGTCAGAATGGTTTCGACGGACTTGAGGGATCCCCACCCTCCCGCAGGCCCAGAGTAGGGTTGGATCTTCGGCTCGTCGTTCATGGGGCCAGCCTCCCGCTCGCCGCCGTTCACACGCGGCGGTTGTCACAGCCTAAGTCAATGTTCGGAAAGCCTGACCGTTCCGGCGGGCGGATTCCCGCTATGGAAAGTTCCAGACCGGGCACCGGTACAGTGTCCCATGAAAATCTGCAGCGTCATGCCTAAAACGGGCTAGACAGCGCCCAAGCGGTTTGTTACACGCACGGCCTCTTCAGCGGACATCGCGCCGCTGAATGCGCTTCGGCGACGGGTGTGTAGCTCAGTTGGTAGAGCAGCTGACTCTTAATCAGCGGGTCCAAGGTTCGAATCCTTGCACACCCACCAATCTCTTCAAGATCATCGAAACTCGAGCAGTCAGGCTGGACCGGCCTATCGAAGGGCGGAGCCGCTGCAGGCGGGCAACAGCATTGCAATGCTGAAACATTCACTCGCTTTGCCGCTCCCCGGTCAGCCATGCTCTTGATCGAGAAGATCGTCGGCGGTCGGACATCCCCGGAGGATCCGGGGATGTACCAAGTGCGGGAACTTCATTCCGCCGCGTGCTGGGCGTGCAGGCGGGCGCCGCGGCTCATGAGCTTGTTGAGAGCGCCCAGATAGGCTTGGGCGGAGGCCACCAGGGTGTCCGGATCGGCCGCGCGGGACGTCACGCTGCGATTGTCGGCGGAGAGGCGCACCGAGACCTCCGCTTGAGCGTCCGTCCCCTCGGTCACCGCGTGCACCTGATAGAGTTCCAGAACCGCCTCATGAGGCACCAGGGCCTTGATGGCATTGAAGGTGGCATCCACCGGGCCGTTGCCCTCCTGCTCCTCGATGACGATCCTGTCGTCGACCTGGAGTCGCATGGTGGCGCGCTGGGGACCGCGGGTGCCCGCCACGATGTGGAGCGAGACCAGCTTGATCCGGTCGTGGGCCATGGCGATGTTCTGGTCGACCAGGGCCTCGATATCCTCGTCATAAACGTGCTTCTTGCGATCAGCGAGTTCCTTGAACCGCTCGAAGGCATCCTGGAACTGGTTGTCGGAAAGGCTGTAGCCCAGCTCCTCCAGCTTGTTGCGGAAGGCCGCGCGGCCCGAATGCTTGCCCATCACCAGGGAGGTCTTGGACACGCCGACGCTCTCGGGCGTCATGATCTCGTAGGTCTGGGCATTCTTCAGCATGCCGTCCTGATGGATGCCGCTCTCATGGGCGAAGGCATTCCGGCCTACGATGGCCTTGTTGTACTGGACCGGGAAGGACGTTGCGGCCGATGCCAGCTTCGAGGCGCGGGTCAGCATGGTGCTCTCGATGCCCGTCTCATAGGGCAGCACGTCGCCACGGGTACGGATCGCCATGACGACCTCTTCGAGCGCCGCGTTGCCCGCACGTTCGCCAATGCCGTTGATGGTGCATTCGATCTGTCGGGCTCCGCCCTCCAGGGCCGCCAGAGAATTGGCCACCGCGAGACCCAGATCGTTGTGGCAATGGGCCGAGAAGATCGCCTTGTCGGCATTCGGCACACGCTCGCGCACCATCCGGAACATGGCGCGGTATTCATCCGGCGTCGCATAGCCCACCGTGTCGGGCAGGTTGATGGTGGTGGCGCCGGCCTTGATGGCGGCTTCCACGCAGCGGCACAGGTAATCAATGGGCGTCCGCGTTGCGTCCATGGCCGACCACTCGATGTCCTCGACCAGGTTGCGCGCCTGGGTCACCGTTGTGGTGATGATCTCCAGAACCTCCTTTTCCGACTTGCGCATCTGATGCGCCAGATGGATCGGCGAGGTGGAGACGAAGGTATGGATGCGGGGCCGGGCCGCATGGCGCACAGCCTCGCCGGCGCGGGCGATGTCCGCCGAGATGGCCCGGGCGAGGCCGGCGACGGTGGCCCGCTTCACCTGTTTGGCAATCAGGGCGACGGCCTCGAAGTCGCCGTTGGAGGCGATGGGGAAGCCGGCCTCGATGATGTCGACCCCCATGGTGTCGAGCAGTTCCGCAACCTCGAGCTTCTCCTCCAGGGTCATGGTGGCGCCGGGGCATTGCTCGCCGTCGCGCAGAGTCGTGTCGAAGATCAGAACGCGGTCCTTGGAGGAGCCGGATACGGAAGCGGTCATTGTTCTAGTCCTTATCGGAGGGAGCGGCCTTTGCGCTCAAGGTTGTTCCTGCTGTTTCAGAACCCCTGAGAGCCCAGGCGGCAACGCCCAGCCGACCCTCAGGGGCAGCTAAGGAGAAGGAGGCCAAGAAGACGCGCACGATCGGCCGCAGGAGCGGGGCCTTTCATCCATGCGCTGGGGGAGCCGATGATCATCGCTGCCCAAACCCTCCTCGGCCGCAGGCATGAAGCCGCGAACAACGGGCCTGTTTGTAATGGGGCTTCCCTCGGATGGCAAGCCGTTGAAACAAACGAAAAGGGAATGCTCGACTAACGTATGGGTTATGACTTCAAACCGGCCAGGACTAGTCTGCAGCCAAATCGCCCTAGATCGGATCAAGCTTGGCCTTTATTCCTCGCCCTCATCGATCCAGGAGCGCTTTCATGAGAACCGCAATCCGTTCCCTGTACCTGACGGGATTGCTGGCACTGCCGCTGGCCGCCTGCAATCAGACCACCTCGGCCCCTGCCCCCGCGGGCACCAGCGTCACGTCGTCCAGCTTCCGCATGCCGGAAGGATCGGGCTGCCGGGGCGAAATCGACCGGTACCGTGCCGTGATGAGCAACGATCTTGCCATGGGGCACGTGAACCAGTCGGTCTTTAACCGCGTCGACCGGGAGATCGGTCAGGCGGAGGCTGCCTGCGCCGGAGGGCGCGACGCCGAGGCGGTGCGCATGATCAACGCCACGAAGGCCCGTCACGGCTACCTCTGATCGAAAACCCAGTCGAAGAAGGATTGCAGGAACAGCGGCATCCGCTCCGGGTCGATATCCTCGGCCCCGCGGACGATGCGCACATCCTGCAATTCCGGCTCGGGCTGTGCCGCGATATTGGCGCGTATCCTCGCCGCGCCCTCCTCGGCCGGGACCGGCAGGGTCACCATCCGCAGGAGCGCGATGGTTGGCCAGCGCTGGACGATGATCCATTCGTCGTCCACGTGGTAGTCCTCCTCGGAAAGGCCGGTCTCTTCGGCCAGTTCCCGCGTGAGGCTGGTGGCGAGATCGACCGTGCCGTCCGGCCTCAGATCCGATGGATCCGGTGTACCGGCCGCGAAATACACGCGGCCCGCATTGGTCGTGCCGTTTCCCATGACCCCGCAGATGAAGGCTCCATCCGAGCCGCGCAGCGCTCCCATGGCGAAGCCGTTAGCGATGGCAGGGTCCGGATAGCCCTTGTCGATCCAGGCGACGAAGTCAGCGTAATCGACCTCGAAATAGATGTTGCGGCACAGATCCTGTTCGAACTGCACATCCTGGAGCAGCAGCACCCGCCCGTTGAACATCTGCGGCTTGCCAGCCGTGCGGCGTTTCCAGTTCTCCGCGATGAAATCCCGGTTCTGCTTGGGCCAGGTCCAATCCAGCGGACGACAGAACGCCTCGACGCGGGAGACGCGCCGGATCTGAGGTTCTCGGTTCACGCCAGGATCTCGCCGCGGCTCACCATGACCGCTTCACCTCCGATCTCGGCTGACGTGAGGGCTCCACCCTTGATCACCATCTGCAGGACGATCTCGCTCGGACGTCCCATCTCGACGCCCTGCTCGATGACGATGTTGTGCTCGCCGTCTCCCAGGGGCTCGCATTGCATGAGCGCGCCGGCGAAGGCGGCCGCGGCCGAACCTGTCGCCGGGTCCTCGGCCACGCCCATGCCAGGGCCGAACATGCGCGCCCGGAACCGCAAGCCCTCCGCATCGGTCACGCGGGCATAGACGTAAGCTGCCGGATGTTCGCTGTCGCCGAAGGCCTTGTCGAAGGCCTCCCCCTGTGGCCTGGAGCGGGCCAGCGCCTCGAGGGATGAGACCGGCACGAGATCGTAAGCCACGCCGGCCGAATGTCGGCTCGGGACATGCTGGCCGAAGCCGATCTCGGTCGGATCGAGGCCGAGCGCCCAGGCGCAATCGGCGCTTTCCTTGCCCTCGCCCCAGACGAAGGGCAGGCGCGGCAGGCGAAACCGCGCCGCGCCGCTCGTCGCATCCCGGACCTCGACCGCGCAGGGCACGATGCCGACCTGCTCCTTCAAGCCAAACGCTACGGCCCCCTTCTCGCCGTTGCGGTCGAGAAGCGCGAGCAGCACTGCCGTTCCCACCGTGGGATGGCCCGCGAAGGGCAACTCACGGGCCGGTGTGAAGATGCGGATGTCGGCGCGCTGGCGCGGTTCGGACGGCGGAAGGACGAAGACCGTCTCGGAGAGGTTGAACTCCTTGGCGATCCTCTGCATGCCCGCATCGTCCAGCCCCTCGGATTCCAGAACGACCGCGAGGGGATTGCCGGCAAAGCGCTCGGATGTGAAGACATCCAGGGTGACAAAGCGACGGGACATGCGGATCAGACCTCTTCAGGAGCCTTCGAGGGGACGGGGACGCCGATTCTTGAGCATCGGATGAGGTACCCTCCACCATCCTCCTGTCAACCGACTCTCAGCGATCATTCCGGCAGAGGCGAAGCCCGATCAGGGCATGACGGTGAATGTCAGGCCAGAAACCTCAGGTCTCCACTTGAGGAGGCGCTCAGAATAACTCCCTTCGTCATCACCGGCCTTGTGCCGGTGATCCCGATGACCTGATGCGCAGCGCACGTCCAATCGAGATGGTCGGGACAAGCCCGGCCATGACCAGAGAGAGCGTTTCAGGATGGGCATCGGTCTTGGCCCGTTCCTGAGAAAGCCCATACGAAACTCAGTCTACATCGCGGCTTGGCGCACGAAACGGTCGTTGAAAGTTGCCGCGAGATCGACCTTGGCATCCTTCAGCTCCGGATCCAGCTGGCGCAGCATGTCGAGCACGCTCTGCATGCCGGTCATCTGGATGATGCCGTCGCGCGAGTAGCTCTCGAGGGAGTTCTGCACGGCCTTGAGATAGAGCGGCTTGTCGCCCAGGTAGTATTCCTCCGGCACCGCGGCGGCGACATCGTCGGGCTTCGCGCTCTGAATCCATTTTAGGCTTTTCACGAAGGCATTCACGAGACGCTGTGTGGTCTGCGGGTTCTTCTCGATGAAGTCCTTTTTCGTGTAGAGCGTCGCCGCAGGGTTTGAACCGCCGAAGAGTGCGCGGGTTCCGGCTTCGGTGCGGGTGTCGATGAGAACCTGGATGTCCCCATCGGCTTCGAGCTTGGCGATGACCGGATCGAGATGGGAGATCACGTCGATCTCGCCCTTCTTCATGGCGGCCACACCGCTGGCCCCGGAACCGACGCCGATGATGGCGGCATCGGACGGCTTCAGGCCAGCCTTTACCATGGCATATTGCGCGGTGAGCGCCGTCGAGGATCCCGGTGCGGTGACGCCGATCTTCAGACCTTTGAAGTCGGCCGCCGACTTGATCTGCCCGGCCTTGTCCTTCTTCACCGCGATCACGATCGCCGGAAAGCGGCCGAGCTCCGTGACGGCGACGACGTCCTGCCCCTTGGCCTGCATGCGGATCGTGTGCTCGTAGGCTCCGGTGACCACGTCGACGGAGCCGCCGATGAGGGCCTGGAGCGACTTCGCGCCGCCGCCGAAATCGTTGATCTCGACCTCGAGCCCTTGCTCCTTGAAGAAGCCCTTGCGCTCGGCGATGGTGAGCGGCAGGTAATAGAGCAGCGGTTTGCCGCCGACGCCGAGCGTCACCTTCGCCCTTTCCGGCGCTCCCTGCGCGAAGGCTTTCGGACCCAGCGCCGCCGCCAGTCCCATGACTCCTGCATTCTTCAGAAATGTACGGCGTTCCATGGCGTTTCTCCCTGCTTTGATGAGGTCGTTGTAGGTTCTCAAGTTCGTGCGGCCAGGGACGTCTGCGGCCGCCAGACCAGGAAGCTGTTTTCGATCCTCGTCACAAGCATGTCGATGAGGATGACGAAGACGGACAGGATCAGCATGCCGGCGAAGACGCCGGTCACGTCGAATACGCTTTCGGCCTCATGGATCTTGTAGCCGAGGCCTGCGGACGAGCCGAGATATTCGCCGACCACCGCGCCCACGAGCGCGAAGCCTACCGACGTGTGAAGCGACGAGAACACCCAGGTCAGCGCCGACGGCCAATAGACGTGCCGGAGCAGCTGGCGTTCGTTCATGCCGAGCATGCGGGCATTGGCGAGCACGACGGGCGAGACCTCGCGAACACCCTGATACACGTTGAAGAACACGATGAAGAACACGAGCGTGAAGCCGAGCGCCACCTTCGACCAGATGCCGAGGCCGAACCACAGGGCGAAGATCGGCGCGAGCACGACACGCGGAAGCGCATTCGCCGCCTTGATGTACGGGTCGAAGACGGCAGCGAGCAGTTCCTTCCGCGCGAACAGGAACCCGAAGATGATGCCGCCGCCTGCACCGATCAGGAAGGCCAGAATGGTCTCGACCAGCGTGATCCAGAGGTGCCCCCAGATCTCGCCGCTGGCGAAGAGGGTCCAGCACCGTTTCAGGACATCGAGGGGAGTCGAGAAGAAAAACTGCACCTGCTTGGGCGTCCCGGTGATAGGATAAACGGTCAGCACATGCCAGAGCAGGAGGAAGATCAGACCCACGCCAATCTGGAGGACGGTGAGTTTCAGGCGCGGCATCACGTTCCCTCCCCTTGGCTGTAGGCCCTCTGAACCTCGACACGCAGGCTCGCCCAGATCTCCTTGTGGATGTGATGAAAGGTCGACTCCAGGCGCACCTCGGCAATGTCGCGCGGTCGAGGCAGCTCCACGGGGAAATCGCCGATGATCCCCGCGGCCGGACCCGCCGACATCAGCACCACGCGATCGGCGAGCGCAATCGCCTCCTCCAGATCGTGCGTGACGAACATCACGGCCTTGCGATCCGCCGCCCACAGGCTCAGGAGCAGATTGCCCATGATCTGCCGCGTCTGCGCATCGAGTGGCCCGAAGGGCTCGTCCATCAGAAGGATCTCGGGATCGCGGATCAGGACCTGGGCCAGCGCCACGCGCTTGCGCTGCCCGCCGGAGAGCATATGCGGATAGCGGTCGACAAAGGCCGAGAGGCCGACTCGCCCCAGCCATTCTTTTGCACGCTGCAGAGCGTCGCTGCGCGAAACGCCCTTCGATTCGAGGGCGACCGCCACATTATCCAGCGCCGTCTTCCACGGCATCAGTGCATCCTGCTGGAAGAGATAGCCAGCGCGCAGATTGAGACCGGACAGATCGCTGCCGAAGATCCTGACCCGGCCCGCCGAGGGCTTCAGCAGGCCGGCTGCCGCATTCAGGATGGTGGACTTGCCCGATCCCGTCGGTCCGACGATCGCCACGAATTCGCCCGGGCGAACCGAGAGATCGATTCCGCTGACTGCCGTGTAACCACCGACCTTCGGCCCAAACGTGATGGCGACATCGTTGAGCGCCACCGCCGCCAGGGAGGTTGCCTGATCCATCCCGATCCTCATGGTCCCTTTGTCAGGCGGCATTCTAGGACCGCCTGAAGAGGGATCGCAAGGCAGGTTGGCTTCTCCCTTCGGCCTAGACCTCCACCGCCTCGAAGCGATGGCTGGGCGAGACGAACTCGTCCTGCGCCGCGATGGTCAGGATCTCGCGGGATCCCGCCTCCTCCGTGCGTTTGAGCAGGCCGTAGACGGAGGCCGAGGCTTGGGCCAAGGCTGTCGGGGCCGAGCGCGAGCGGGCATAATGAACGAAGAAGAGCGCCGCGATGGCGTCCCCCGCCCCATTGACGGAAAGCGACAGCTTCGGCGTCCGCACGCGCCAGAATCGCCCGCTCTCACCGGCAACGAGATCGACGCTGTCGGCAGGCGTTTCCTTCGTCTCGACCGAGGTCACGAGCATGACCTTTGGACCCAACCCCTGCACGATTGAGACTGCCTCTTTCACCTCGTCCAGGCTCTGCGTCGTGAGGCCGGACAGGTAGTCGAGCTCGAATTGATTGGGGGTGATGATGTCGGCGGCAGGCACGGCCTGCTCGCGCATGAATTCGGGGATGCCCGGCCGTACGAACACGCCCCGGCCCACATCGCCGATCACGGGATCGCAGCAATAGAGGGCCTCCGGATTGAGGGCGCGCACCCGCGCCACCGCAGAGAGGATCGCATTGCCGATATCGGCCGATCCCATATAGCCCGAGAGTACCCCGTCGCAGCGGTCGAGCACGCCCCGCTCGGCGATGCCTTCTACTAGATCTTCAATGGCCGGGCCGTCGAAGACGCGGCCTTTCCAGGAACCGTAGCCTGTATGGTTGGAGAACTGAACCGTATGAATGGGCCAGACCTCGACACCGAGGCGCTGCATCGGAAAGACCGCGGAGGCGTTACCCACATGGCCGTAGGCGACATGGGATTGGATCGAGAGAACGTTCATGGCTCTGGCCCCTTTCGCCTTCCGGTTACCGCAACAACCGTCCCGCTTCAAATTGCCTGATGTGATCTCTTTCATCACAAAGGCAGTTGGTTCTCTTCGCGCCACCGCATATTGAACCTACCCTGGCCACCACAACAGGACTCCCATCGGCCCATGGACATCGAGTTTCTGAAAAGCAGCATTCTGGAGTTCGTGCAGAACCATAGGGGCTATGCACCCATCGTGCTCGGGCTCATGACCTTTGCCGAGTCCCTTGCCTTTGTATCCCTGCTGCTGCCCACCATGACGATCCTGATTACCGTCGGCTTCGTGCTGGCGGCAGCCGACATCCCTTTTTGGCAGGCCTGGACCGGAGCCGTCTGCGGCGCCTTTCTCGGCAACTGGCTCTCCTACGACATTGGGCAGCGCTACAAGAAGGCCGCCTATGAGCTCTGGCCGCTTTCCCGCAACCCGAAGCTGATCGCCAGGGGAGAAGGCTTCTTTCAGCGTTTCGGACCCTGGGCCGTGTTCCTGGGCCGGTTCTTCGGTCCGATCCGAGCGGTCATCGCCCTGATCGCCGGCATCTTCCTGATGCCGGGCGTGCTGTTCCAAGCGGCCAATCTCGCCTCGGCCTCCGTCTGGGCCTTCGTGATCCTCGCGCCCGGCGCAGGGCTTGCGCATTATCTCATGTGGTAGGCGAGTGCATCGGGGAACCCGGCGTTCCAGGGGTCATTAACCTCCATCACCAATGGAGGTCCCCATGGACAAAGGCAAGATGAACGGCGACAACTCCGCCGAGAGCAAGAAGCACCCGGGCAACCACATCCGCGGATCGGGTGGCACCATGAAGAACCGCCAAGATCCCGGCAAGCAGGACAACAACAAGGCTCAGAACACGAAGAGCAATCAGCAGTAACGCCCGGCGGCTCACCCCCTCTGTGAGCCGCCGCTCCCCTCCGTTTCCAGAGGTGGCAGCTGCCGTCCGTGATGTTAACAGCACAGCTATAACATCACGGATCATTTGCTGTGACACTTCCTTCCCCGGGCTCATACCCGGCCCTTAATTCTGATAACTGCCCGGTTAAGGCGATTCGGCCGCTGGAAACCGGCTTGCCGGCCACGTGGTGGCCTTCCATCGTGGGCACTGCGTCCGTCATCTTCTCGGTCTTTTGGATCCTGAGGAGCTGGGAGCAAGCCAAACCGCTGTGCGGCCCGACGAAGGTGAACTACCTGACACAGGACCTTGCCGCGCTGCTCGCGACTCTTGTCTTCTCCTACGCCCTCTATCAGTTCTGGAAGCATCGCTGCGAAACGCTCGGCCTCGTTCTTGGCCTCGCCACGGCAGTTGCAGCCATGATGGCTCATCGCCTGTAACCGGTACGAACCAGCCCACCTCTCAAGGAACTCTGAAAACTTCGAGCTCACCGGCCTCAATGCGCTCTCTCGCGTGGCGGTAGCCTATATCGACCACCCGCTCGAACTGCTCCCACCCACGCAGCGGCACATCGGCGAGAGGCGGGTGGATCACGAGGGTGGCATGAGCGCGCGCCTTCAGGGTCTGGGCGTCGCTTGAGATCGTGGCCGAGCGGTAGAGCAGGTTGACGATGTCCGGAGCATTGGTCGGCAGGCCGAGAATCCTGCGCAGCAGCGGCGCCTTCTTCTCCTCGTCCCCCGGAGACGTGAAGGCGACATCCCGCGCCACATCGATCCCCAGGACAGGCCCTCGCTGGAGATCGGCCATGATGTCGGCCGGCAGGTTGTTCATCATGGCACCATCGACGAGCACACCCTCAGGATCGACCACGGGCGGGAGCAATCCGGGAATGGCCAGGCTCGCCCGCAGGGCTCGCCACAGCGTCCCTTGACGGTGCACATGGGTCGTTCCCGTCGTCAGGTTGGACGAGACGCAGAAGAACGGCAGCCAGAGATCCTCGATATTCCGCTCGCCGAAATGCTCGATCAGCCGCGCGTCGACCTTGAGGCCCCGGATCAGAGCGATCAGTGGCAAGGTGTAGTCGTTCAGCGGCGGGTTTCGAACGAAGGCCTCCATCATGAGATCGCGCGCCTCGTCGAGACCGATCTGAAGGGCGCAGACAGCCGCCATGACGGCTCCAATGCTGGTTCCGCCGACGAGATCGACAGGGAAGCCGTATTCCTGCAGGGCTTGGATCGCGCCGAGATGGGCAAAGCCACGGGCCCCGCCCCCGGCCAGGACGAGGCCGACGGCTCGTCCGCTCGAAGTGCGGATAAGACGCTGGAGATCGCCGGTGTTTTTCTCGCGGACCTGGAGACGCTGATCGACGGGCAGCCGCTGCAGCGACGGATGGGCCGGCTTGGGACGTCTGGCATCTGCCTTCTGCAGCAGGACGAGATCGTGCCGGCGCCAGGACGACACGGCGCCGGTCAGCGCCTCCGCCTCGCAGGTCAGCGGCTCGCCCGGCCGTGCGAGCAGCACGACATGATCGGCGTGGCGGATGCACCGCTCCGTCCAGGCCCCCGAAGACTCGGGGGCGACATAGATCACCCGCTCGCGGCTGGCCTCGAAGCGGTAGAGCCAGTTCTCATCCTCCCCGCCCGGCATCGCAGCCACCAGATCAACCCCGGCGCCATGGCTGCGTCGCATCTCCGCGAGGAAGGCTTGCGCGAAGTCGGAAACTGCCACGCCCTGGGTGACGGGAACGATGGCGAAGGTCGTTGGCGCAAAGGTCTTGGGCTTGCTGCGGGTCGCCGCACGAAGCCGCTCGGCCAACAGCTTCGAGAGGTAAAGCATGACGGAAGGCCAGCGCTCGATGAGGCGCTCGAAGTCAGGCCGCGCCAGCGTCAGGAGGACCGAATCCCTCACGGCGGTGACGGTGGCCGAACGGGGCGCATTCGAGATGAGCGCCATCTCGCCGATGGTCTCGGGCGGCGCGACGCGCGCGATGCGCCGCTGCTCGCCGTGGCTGCCCTGCACCGACACCCCGAGAGCGCCGGAGACGAGCATGTAAAGCACATCCGCCGGATCGCCCTCTCGAAAGAGAACCTCGCCGCCGAGAAGCACGATGCGCCGAAGCTTCGACTGAAGCTCGACACGTGCGGCCGGGTCCAGCCCCGCCCACAACGGCAGGTCGAAGTCCGATAGCTCTTCAGGAAAGCTCGTCGCGCCCATGGATTCCGTAACGTCATTGTTCCGGTGCCACTAGCGGGAATTCGTCAAACTGACAAATCCGCTTTTGGCTTAGCGCGAAGGTGGCTAGGGCGGCACGGATCGACCGCGCCGCCCTGAAACGGCTCAGTTCCGGCTCTTGTCGACCAGTGCCTTTTCCTTGATCCATGGCATCATGTCACGCAGGCGGGCGCCCACATCCTCGATCGGGTGGGCGGCGTTGCGGGCGCGGGTCGCCTTGAAGGAGGTCTGGTTGACCCTGTTCTCGAGCATCCAGTCGCGGGTGAACTTGCCGCTCTGGATATCCTCCAGAACGCGCTTCATCTCCGCCTTCGTCTCCGCCGTGATGATGCGCGGACCGGTGACGTATTCGCCGTACTCGGCCGTGTTGGAAATCGAGTAGTTCATGTTGGCGATGCCGCCCTCGTAGATGAGGTCGACGATCAGCTTCACCTCGTGAAGGCACTCGAAATAAGCCATTTCAGGCGCGTAGCCCGCCTCGACCAGGGTCTCGAAGCCCGCCTTGATGAGCTCGACGAGACCGCCGCAGAGCACCACCTGCTCGCCGAAGAGGTCGGTCTCGCACTCCTCCTTGAAGGTGGTCTCGATAATGCCGGCGCGGCCACCGCCATTGGCAGAGGCGTAGGAGAGCGCGATGTCGTGGGCATTGCCCGTGGCATCCTGATGGATCGCGATGAGGGTCGGCACGCCACCGCCACGCTGGTACTCGGAGCGGACCGTGTGGCCGGGCCCCTTCGGGGCGACCATGAGCACGTCGAGATCCTTGCGGGGCTCAATGAGGTTGAAATGGACGTTGAGGCCGTGGGCGAAGAGCAGCGCCGCGCCCTGCTTCATGTTATCGTGAAGCTCGTTGCGGTAAATGTCGGCCTGCAGCTCGTCAGGGGTCAGCATCATGACCACGTCGGCCCATTTGGCAGCCTCGGCCACCTCCATGACCTTGAGGCCGGCCTTCTCGGCCTTGGCCGCCGAGGGAGAACCCTTGCGAAGGGCCACGACGATGTCCTTCACGCCGGAATCACGCAGGTTCAGGGTATGGGCATGGCCCTGGCTGCCGTAGCCGACAATGGCAACCTTCTTGCCCTTGATCAGATTGATGTCTGCGTCGCGATCGTAATAGACACGCATGGTCCTCAGGTCCCTTATCTCAAAGGGGGTTTTCCCCCCGTCCTCGTAGCCGCTGCACCGTCCCACCAGGGTCTGCGCAACAATTGTTTTGTCAGGCGCCGCTTTTAGCGAATAAAACTGCGCTGACAAGTCGTTGCTTGTAGCAAAACTGCGGGCCCTGGCTGCGTTGAACGCAAGGGTCCGCTCTTTCCGCTGCAAACGATCCGAGCCTGAAGAGTTCAAATCGCTCTCCAATGCTCTAGATTGATGACTCAAATTTCCCTCATGAAGGACCACGCCGAATGCAGCGCCTTGCCACTCCCGACGAAGTTCTCAACTTCTGGCGCGAAGCCGGACCGGAGAAGTGGTTTTCGAGGGACGAGACCTTCGACCAAGCCTGCCGTGACCGGTTCATGCTCACCTATGAGGCCGCCGCACGGGGCGATCTCAACGAATGGGAACTCACCCCGGAGGGTGCGCTCGCCGTCATTCTCCTCCTCGATCAGTTCCCACGGAACATGTTCCGTGGAAAGCGCGAAACCTACAAAACCGATCCGGTCGCCCTGATGGCCGCGGACCGCGCCATCGAGCGCGGCTTCGACCATAAGGTAGAACCCGAATTCCGGCGGTTCTTCTACCTGCCCTTCATGCACTCCGAAGCCTTGAGACATCAGGAGCGGTCGGTGACCTTGAACGAAGCCCTCGGCGGGGATTCCATCAAGTGGGCGCACCACCATCACGACATCATCAAGCGTTTCGGTCGCTTCCCTCATCGCAACGCCATTCTCGGCCGTGAGACCACGCCTGAGGAGGAGGCTTTCCTCCAGGAGAACGACTTCAGGGGCTAAGACCTCCCATTCCTTCCGCACCGCGCGCCATGGCGGCGACGCCCGTGCGGGAGACCTCCACGAGGCCGACAGCGGTCATCAGCTTGATGAAGCGTTCCACCTCATCCGTCGTGCCGGTCAGCTCATAGACGAAGGAGGTCAGGGTCGCATCGAGCGTGCGCGCGCCGAAGGCCGAGGCAAGACGCATGGCTTCGACCCGATGATCACCTTTGCCGACGACCTTCACGAGGCAGAGTTCGCGTTCGACGGCATCTCCTGTCATGGTCAGATCGACCACGCGGTGCACCGGCACAAGGCGCTCCAACTGACTCTTGATCTGCTGGATGATGCTGTCGGTGCCCGTGGTCACGATGGTGATGCGCGAGATATGCGCCTCGTGCTCCGTCTCCGTGACGGTCAGGCTCTCGATGTTGTAGCCGCGCCCCGAGAACAGGCCGGCGATGCGTGCAAGAACGCCGGGCTCGTTGTCGACGACGATAGCGAGGGTATGCCGGTTCGTCGGCTCGACGCGGGTCGCATCGGGATAATGAGTTTTCATCTGAAGCATGGTCTGGGTCCCGAATTGTGATTTGAGCTCAAGCCGCCTTGCGGTAATTTTCAACTGCTTCCTCGTCGACCTCGTCGGCGTCGACGATCCATTCCTCTTTCAGGGCGGCAGTGCGCCATTCCTGGAACGCCGGAAGGGAGAGAATCGCATCCACATAGGTACGTGTCGTGTCGTCGAGCGTGATGGAATAGGTATCGAGTCGCGTCACGAGCGGCGCATACATGGCATCGGCCGCCGTGAACGATCCGAAAAGGAACGGACCGCCGGCACCGAAGCTTTCGCGCGCCTGATGCACGATCTCACCGAAACGCGCGACATCGCGGGTTACCGCCTCTCCTCGATCCCTTTGTGCGAATTTTTTGCCGAGATTCATCGGACACGCGGAGCGCAGGGCCAAGAACCCGGAATGCATTTCGGCAGAAATTGAGCGTGCCATGGCGCGGGCCCTGCGATCAACAGGCCATACGGCGGCACCGTAGGCTTCGCCCACATGCTCCATGATGGCGATGCTCTCCCAGACGGTCATATCCCCGTCGATCAGGATCGGCACCTTGCCGGCCGGCGAATGTTTCAGAACCTTCGCCTTCGTGTCCGGCAGATCCAGGGGGATGGTGATCTCGTCGAAGGCGATCCCGAGCTGCTTCATCAGCACCCAGGGCCGCATCGACCAGGACGAGTAGCACTTGTTGGCGATGACAAGGGTGGGCATGGTTCCGGCCTTCCGCATCACACCAGCATCTTGCCCTTCTCGTCGATCACGGAACCGATATCGGCCCCGGTCTCGCCGAGATAATCGTTGAGAAGCATCTCGTTATGCGCCTTGCCGGACGGGATCATCGGGAAGCAGTTCTCGGTCTTGTCGACGATGCAGTCGAAGATGACCGGTCGGTTCACGTTGATCATCTCGACGATCTTCGCGTCGAGCTCGCCCGGCTTATCGCAGCGGATGCCGACCCCGCCGTAAGCTTCCGCGAGCTTCACGAAATCGGGCAGAGACTCCGAATAGCTGTGCGAATAGCGTCCGCCGTGCAGCAGCTCCTGCCACTGGCGCACCATGCCCATGTACTCGTTGTTGAGGATGAACACCTTGATCGGCAGGTTGTACTGCAAAGCGGTCGACATTTCCTGCAGCATCATCTGGATCGAGGCTTCGCCTGCGATGTCGATCACGAGCGCGTCGGGATGCGCCAGCTGCGCGCCGACGGCGGCGGGCAAACCATAACCCATCGTGCCGTGGCCGCCCGACGTCATCCAGCGGTTCGGCTCGTCGAACCTGAAGTATTGGGCCGCCCACATCTGGTGCTGGCCCACCTCGGTGGTGACGTAGGTCTCGCGGTCCCTGGTCAGTTCATAGAGGCGCTGGATTGCATATTGCGGCTTGATGGTTTCGTTCGAATTGCGGAAGGCCAGGCAGTTCCGGGCGCGCCAGCCTTCGATCTTGCCCCACCAATCCTTGAGAGCCGTCTTGTCGGTTTGCTGGGCGTTCTGCCGCCACAGGCGCAGCATGTCCTCCAGCACGTGGGCGCAATCGCCGACGATCGGGATGTCCACCTTCACGGTCTTGTTGATGGAAGACGGATCGATGTCGACATGAATGCGCTTGGAGAAGGGCGAGAAGGCATCGAGGCGACCCGTGATGCGGTCGTCGAAGCGCGCGCCGATGTTGATCATCACGTCGCATTCGTGCATCGCCAGATTGGCCTCGTAGGTGCCGTGCATGCCGAGCATGCCGAGCCACTGCTTGTCGGAGGCCGGATAGGCGCCAAGCCCCATCAGCGTCGAGGTGATGGGAAAGCCCGTGAGCCGCACGAGCTCGCGCAGCAGCGTCGAGGCATGAGGCCCGGAATTGACGACGCCGCCGCCGGTGTAGAACACTGGACGCTTGGCATTGGCCATCAGTTCGACGGCTGCGCGGATATGGTCCATGTCGCCCTTGACGGTCGGACGATAGGTCTTGTGCTGGTTGCTCAGCGGCCGGGCATAAGAACCGGTCTTGAATTGGATGTCCTTCGGCAGGTCGACAACGACCGGTCCCGGCCGGCCGTTCTGCGCCACATAGAAGGCCTCGTGCAGGACGCGCGGAAGGTCTTCGATGTTTTTGACCAGATAGTTGTGCTTCGTGCAGTGGCGCGTGATCCCGACCGTGTCGCATTCCTGGAATGCGTCCGAGCCGATGAGATGGGTCGGCACCTGGCCGGTGATGCAGACCAGCGGGATCGAATCCATCATCGCGTCCGCCAGACCCGTGATCGCGTTCGTCGCGCCGGGACCGGAGGTCACCAGCACCACGCCGGGCCTGCCGGAGGAGCGGGCATAACCTTCGGCTGCGTGCACTGCTCCCTGCTCGTGTCGGACAAGGACATGGCGCACCTTATCCTGGTGGAAGAGCGCATCGTAGATCGGAAGCACCGCGCCGCCCGGATAGCCGAAGATATGCTCAACACCCTGATCCTGCAGGGCTCGGATCACCATTTCGGCTCCGGTCATCGTCTCGCTCATCTCAACTGCTCCCTGGGGTCTTTCGCATCACTGTCTTGGAATCTGGGCAATAAAAAAGGCCCCTGAGGGGGCCTGTGCGCCATCGCCGGACCTGCGGGTCAATCCCGCTCCGTCGATGGCGCTCGTACTACGAGAATAAGCTTGCGCATGAGGGCAGCTCTCGGTTCAAAAGTTGCGCCGACGCTAAACGATCCGTTTCATTCGGTCAAGCGGGGAGAACTTGGCTCAAGCCGGCTTAGCTTTTGCCAAACGCCCCCTATTTTAGTCGTATGACCACGACCGATTCGATCTCCTCGACCGGCGCACCGATGCAGAACCTGCGCCTCACGGCCCGCGCCCTGCTTCTGGGGGACCGCCTCGACGTGGCGGGGCTGGAACGCAGCGACGTCCTGTCCATCACGCCCCTCGCCTTCCGGGCCGGACAGGACGGCTTCGTCGCCCTCTTCCGTTACGGCGTCGCCGTTCTCGTCGGCCTCACGCCTCTGGAGGAGGACGAGGTCATCCGCAGCCTGCGTCAGCGCATTCAGGGCGAGTTCGCCCGGCACGAGGAGGAGACGGCGATCATCGAGATCTCTCCGGAAAGGGACGACCAGATTCCACCGGGCGGTCCGATCTACATCAAGCAGCTTTCGACCGAGAGGCTGATCGTCATTGCGGATGCCCTGTCCAAGAGTGCTGCCCTTGCCCGCGATGAACGGGAGGCCGCCGCCGTGTTCGACATTGTCGAGCCGGCTGCCCGCCATCTCGCCGAGAAGGGGCGCCGCCCGCCCGGACGGCGGGAAATCCTCAAGCATGTGGGCCATGCCCTCCTGGTCCGCCAGCGCGTCTCCGGCCGGGTCGCCGTCGAGGAAAAGCCCGACGTTCTCTGGGATCGTCCGGATCTGGAGCGTCTCTACGCGCGCCTGGAGGACGAATATGAACTGAAGGAGCGCGCCACCTCTCTTCACCGCAAGCTTGAGGTGATCGGCGATACGGCTCAGGCTCTCACCGACATCATCGACACAGAGCGCTCCTTGCGCCTTGAGCTGATCATCGTGCTCCTGATCGTGTTCGAGATTTTCATCACCTTCTACCAGATGTTCACGGGTACTCCGGGGCATTGAGCCGAGCCATCACGGCCTCAAAGCCCCGCTCCGGCTCGACCCATTGCCAATCGGGCAGTTGATGGCGAAACCACGTGAACTGGCGCTTGGCATAGCGTCGCGTGTCTCCCTGCCCCTTGGCGATGGCCTCGTCGAGCGGGATTTCGCCGCGCAGGTAGGCCAGAAGGCCGGGAACGCCGTGCGCCCGCATGGCCGGCAGCATGGGATCGAGGTTCTGCTCGCCCAAGGCTCGGACTTCATCCAGCGCCCCTCGGTCAATCATGGCGAGAAAACGCCCGTCGATGCGCCGGCGCAGATCGTCCCGCTCCGGCGCCAGGAAGAGCTTGATGACCGGAACATCCGACAAAGGCCCCGGCTGGCGAGCTCCGTGGAAGGAGACGAGCGGCTGGCCGGTCGCCGCGAAGATCTCCAGGGCCCGTTGGATCCGAAGGCGATCGGAGGGGCGCAGGGTCCGGGCCGTTTCCGGGTCGCGCTCTGCCAGGAGGCGGTGAAGCTCGGGCGTCTCAACACCTTCGCTGTCCCGTCGAACCTGCTCGCGCACCGCCTCCGGGACGGATGGCATGTCGGACAGCCCCTCCGTCAGGGCCTTGAAGTAGAGTCCGGTCCCGCCCACGAAGATCGGCAGCTTCCGGCCCTCGATCTCTTGCAGGACCCGGATGGCATCAGCCACATAGCGCCCGACGGAAAAATTCACGGCGGCGTCCACATGGCCGTAGAGCCGATGGGGCGCCTCAGCTTCTTCCTCGGACGTGGGGCGGGCGGTGATGACCCGCAGGTCCCGATACACCTGCATGGAATCCGCATTGATCACCACGCCATCAAGGGCTCGAGCCAGTTTGATGCCCAGTGCGGACTTGCCTGATGCGGTCGGCCCTGCGATGAGAATCGCGCCGATCCCAAATCCACTCACAGCCAGGTCTCCCAATGGCGTCTTCCTCGAATTCCCTCGTTGCGACCCTCATCGCCAACCCGTCCCGGCCGGTTCTCACGGATGAAGTCCTGATGCTGGCCGCAGCGTCGCTCGGACATGAGACGGAACGCTCCATCCTGGCAAGGGGAATCGCCGCGGACCTGATCGTCTCAGGCCGGCCCGAAGCCAAAGCCATCGAAGACACCCTGCGCCAGGCCCTCGATGGCCAGCCCATCGATATCGTCGTGCAGCCACTGGCGACCCGCCGCAAGCGCCTGTTCCTGGCGGATATGGATTCCACCATGATCGGCCAGGAATGCATCGACGAACTGGCCGATTACGTTGGTCTCAAGGCGGAAGTCTCCGAGATCACCGAACGGGCGATGCGCGGCGAGATCGCCTTCGAGCCGGCGCTTCGCGAGCGCGTGGCGCTGCTGAAAGACCTGCCGGTCAACGTTGTCGACGAGATCATCGAGAAGCGCATCACCTTGACGCCCGGGGGCGCGGCTCTCGTCCAGACCATGCGGGCCAACGGCGCTTATACCTGCCTCGTCTCCGGCGGCTTCACCCTGTTCACGGGCCCCATTGGGGCCAAGATCGGCTTCAACGAGCACCGCTCCAACCACCTGATCCTCGATGGTGAGAAGCTCGCCGGCGCGGTCGAGGAACCGATCCTGGGCCGCGAGGCGAAGCTCGCGACCCTGATCGAACTGCGCGAACGCCTTGGCCTCGCTCATCACGAGACCATCGCCGTGGGAGACGGTGCCAACGACCTCGCCATGCTGGGCGAAGCGGGCCTCGGCGTCGCCTTCCGGGCGAAGCCTGCCGTTGCGGCAGCGGCCCATGCGCGGATCGATCATGCCGATCTGTCAGCACTTCTGTATGTGCAGGGGTATAGCGACACCGAGGTCGATTAACCTTTCGTAAGTTCTTGTATAAACTAAACTTTTTAATGGGAGCAGGAAAAAATCTCGTTGCTGTAATGAATTATATAACATATTGATATGCTAAGATTCCTATGGGAGCCTTTGCCATGTCGATGACGAACAGGATCTACGGCACGACCGAAAATGATGAGCTCGTCGGAACGAGCGGGAGTGATTTCATCGCAGGTTACGACGGGAGCGACATCCTTGATGGAGGAGCCGGCTCCGATTGGCTGAACGGCGGCAACGGCCACGACATCTATCGATGGGATCCCGTTACCGGAGGCCGCGACCGCATCGACGATCAGGATGGGAACTATACCATCCAAATCGATGCGCTTGCCTCGGAACTGACGTTCTCGTCCTTAAACATGGATGGACGCAGCCTCCGAATTCAATTCGGACATACCGCTCATCTCGATGTAGCTCAGTTTTTTTACAGCAACGGGCCTCTCCAAGCGATCGTCTTTGCTGACGGCACCACATGGAATCGTGAGCAGGTTCTGGCGGCGCTGACCGGCCCGCTGATTCCGTCCGAAAACATAGGCCCTGAAATCCTTCGCCTCGACGGCGGACGCGTCACGGAAGGATACCCGGGCTTTGATCCAGCGGTCGGCTGGGTCCGCGCGCATGACGAGAATGGCGACGCGTTGACCTATACTCTCCTGGACGATGCGGGCGGCCGCTTCCGTCTTGATGGTCATACTGTCCGCGTCGCCGATTGGAGTCTCATCGACTACGAAACCGCGCGCTTCCACAATATTCGGGTTCTCGTGACGGATTCCTCAGGCGCAACGGCCGAAGAAACCTTCACCCTTGAGATCCTCGACCGTGTGATTGAGCCTCCGCCACCTCCACAGAACCAGGCTCCGAATGATCTCTTCGTCTGGGCCGCGGACGTGCCGGAGAATGCACAAGGGGGATACGCAGTCGGTCAGATTTTCGGCAGCGACCCGGACGGGGATCAGCTCACCTATCGTATCATCAATCAGGACAGTCCTTTCGTTCTGAAAGGGAACCAGATCTTTCTCCGTGAGGGCGCCGTTCTCGATTACGAAACACGCCCAGTGCAGATCGTGACGATCGAAGCGTCCGATGGCCGTGGCGGAACGCTGACGCGGACCTTCGACATCAAGATCAAGGATATGCCGGAGAGCCCGCCGCCAAACATCATCTATGGGACGGAAGGCCGCGATGACATATTCGTGGATCAGGGCGACGTACAGGTCTATAGCCTCGGCGGTGGCGACACCATCCTTACATTTAATGGCAACAACTCGCTCAACGGCGGCGCAGGCGACGACTACATTGTTGCATATGATGGGAACAGCTCGCTCAATGGCGATGCAGGCGACGACTATCTTGAAGCCGGCAACGAGAACGATACGCTCGATGGCGGCTCAGACAGTGACGTTCTATGTGGTGGCGACGGTGACGATACCTATATCTGGGGCGCCGAGTCCGGCACCACCGATCAGATCCTCGATATAGGTGGCGTTGACATCCTGAAGATCAACGGCACTGCCGATGAGTTTAGCTTCAAGCGGTCGTTTCACAGCAGTCTGCTTATCACAAAAGGACCGGAATCGACCGGAGCCCATCTGAACATTCAAGCTTATTTCGATGGCGATACGAAAAACCCGAGTATTGACCACATCGTTTTCTCGGACGGAACAGTCTGGCACTACGAAGACATTCTGAAGGCCGTCGAGAACCCGCCGCAGAACCATGCGCCGGAGGTTCTCCTGATCGGTGGCTACGTTCCGGAGAACGTGCCGTCCGGGACCTATGTCGGCAACATCTATGTCGCGGATCCGGACAACGACCCGGTTCAGCTGGAACTCGTCGACAATGCGGGCGGACGATTTACTCTCGACGGTCACCGGCTGCTCGTTCTCAACGGGTCCAAGCTCGATTACGAAACGGCCATGGCTCACGACATCTGGGTGCGGGCGACGGACAGCCATGGAGGCATGACCCTCAAGCGGTTCACCATCACCGTCACCGACGTGAACGAAGATCAGAACCCGCCCCCGGACAATCAGGATCCGACCATGCTGATGCTGGATGGGGTTCAGGTCCTGGAAAACTCCCCCACAGGTGCAGTCGTCGGCTATCTGCATGGCGCCGACCCGGACGGCGATCCTCTGAGCTTCAGCCTGCTCGACGATGCCGGCGGGCGTTTCAAGATCGAACACAATCGGGTGGTCGTGGCGGATGGAACGAAGCTCGACTACGAGACGGCGCAGACGCACCCGATCCGCGTCCAGGTCAGCGACGGACGGGGCGGTTTCAGGGAAGCGACGTTCACCATCCATGTTCGTGACCGGCCCGATACGCCGCCGAGCAACCAATCCCCAGAGATCGAGGACTTGCTTGGTTCGATCGTGCTGGAGAATGCCGCAACCGGCACGATTGTGGGAACTGTTGCAGCTCACGATCCCGACGGGGATCCGCTGACCTACGAGCTGCTCGACAACAGCGACGGCCGCTTCAAAATCGAGAACAACACGATCGTCGTCGCGGATGGCAGCCGCCTCGACTACGAGGCGAGCTCCTCGCACACGGTGCGGGTCCGCGTATCCGACGGCCGCGGCCTTTCGGACACGAAGGTCTTCACCATCATCGTGAAGGACGTCAACGAGAACCCGCCTCCGCCGGACAACCACGCACCCACCGACATCGTTCTGTCCGACGATGCGGTTGCCGAGAACAGCGACAACGGCACGGTCGTGGGGCTTCTCATCGGCAAGGATCAGGATGCAGGCGACAACCTGACCTATACTCTTCTCGACGATGCGGGCGGTCGCTTTGGGATCGTCGGCGATGAACTGGTGGTGAAGAACGGCGCGAAGCTCGACTATGAGACGCAAGCGTCTCACGTGGTGCAGGTCCGCGTGACCGATTCGCACAATCTCAGCTTCGTGAAGTCCTTCGTCATCCAAGTCGAGGACGAGGAAGACGAATCCACCGATGGTTCCGACGGCAACGACACCATCGTCGGAGGCGCGGGCGAGGACGTCTTCTCCGGAGGCCTCGGGAACGACCTTCTCACCGGCGGAGCAGGGAATGACTCCCTCAGCGGCGATGCCGGTGCGGACCGGCTCTTTGGCGGCCAGGGCAAGGACGTCATCTCCGGCGGTCTCGGCGCCGATACGCTGACAGGCGGCGCAGGAAAGGACGTCTTCGTCTTCGATACCAAGCCTGGCGCAGGAAATATCGATCGGATCACCGACTTCTCGGTCAAGGACGATACGATCCATCTCGCCAAAGCCATCTTCAAGGCCGCCGGCCCCAAAGGTAGCCTGTCCAAAGGCGCGTTCTGGATCGGCTCCGAGGCGCACACCACCTCGGATCGCATCGTCTACGACGCGGATAACGGCAAGCTTTTCTATGATGCGGATGGAACCGGGAGCAAGGAAGCTGTGCAGATCGCCTTGCTGAAGAAGGGTCTGGCACTCACGGCGAAGGACTTCCTGATCATCTGATCCCGCCAATGCGCATAAGCAAAGTGTCGAGAGGGCGAGCCTCAGGATCGCCCTTCTCATCACGTAGGTCTTGATCAGACGTTGTGCAACTGAACCCGCCTGACGATCTCAGCCACGATCGACGGATCGGCGATTGTCGAGGTGTCGCCGTGGTTCTCGTAATCGCCGGCGGCAATGCGGGTGAGGATGCGGCGCAGGATCTTGCCCGAGCGGTTCTTAGGCAGATGCGGCGCCCATTCGATCCGGTCCGGCGTGGCGATCGGACCGATGCGGGTACGGACGACCTGGACGAGGTCGCGGCGCAGCTCGTCGCTCTCGGTAATCCCCTCTTTCAGCGTCACGAAGGCGAAGATGCCCTGGCCCTTGATCTCGTGAGGCATGCCCACCACGGCAGCCTCCGCCACGGCGGGGTGCGACGCCAGAGCGGACTCGACTTCCACGGTCCCGAGCCGATGGCCCGAGACGTTGATCACGTCATCCAGACGGCCTGTGATCCAGTAGTCGCCATCCTGGTCGCGCCGCGCGCCGTCGCCGGTGAAATAATAGCCCGGGAAGGTGCTGAAGTAGGTTTTCAGGAAACGTTCGCGATCGCCGAGAATCGTGCGGGCCTGTCCGGGCCATGAATCGGCGAAGCACAGATGGCCGGCTCCCTCGCCTTCCACAATGGTTCCATCACCATTCAGAAGCGCCGGTCGCACGCCGAAGAAGGGCTTCGTTGCCGAGCCCGGCTTCAGGTCCGTGGCGCCGGGGAGCGGGCAGAGGAGAACGGCACCGGTCTCGGTTTGCCAGTAGGTATCGACAATCGGGCATCGCCCTCCCCCGACGACCTCGTGATACCAGAGCCAGGCTTCCGGGTTGATCGGCTCGCCCACGGATCCCATGACCTTCAGCGACGACAGGTCGTGCCTGCGCACCGGGGCCTCTCCATCGCGCATGAGGGAGCGGATGGCGGTCGGCGCCGTGTAAAAGATGTTGACCCTGTAGGTCTCGATGATCTGCCACCAGCGGGAGGCATCCGGCCAAGTCGGCACGCCCTCGAACAGCACGATGGTGGCGCCGTTCGCGAGCGGTCCGTAGATCAGGTAGGTATGCGCCGTCACCCAGCCCACATCCGCCGTGCAGAAGTGGATGTCGCCCGGGTGGTAATCGAACATCGCCCTAAAGCTTGCGGCCGCATGGACGAGATAGCCGCCGGTGGTGTGCAGCATGCCCTTCGGCTTACCCGTGGAGCCCGAAGTGTAGAGCACGAAGAGCGGGTCCTCGGCGCCGACCTCGTCGGGCTCGCACACGTCGGACGCTTCGGCCAGAGCCTCGTCGTACCAGCGGTCGCGCCCGGCTTGCATGGGAACCTCGCGCCCGGTGCGGCGCACCACGAGCACGTGCTCGACGAAGGGAAGGTTTTCGAGCGCGGCATCGGCGTTCTTCTTGAGCGGCACGGGCTTGCCGGCCCGCATTCCCTCGTCCGCCGTGATCAGCACCCGCGAGCGGCAATCCTCGATGCGGCCTGCCAGAGCTTCCGCCGAAAAGCCGCTGAAGACCACGGAGTGGACGGCCCCGATCCGGGCGCAGGCCAGCATGGCCGCGACGGCCTCAGGCACGACGGGAAGATAGACGCTGACGAAATCGCCTTTCCTGACCCCAAGCACCTTCAGGGCATTGGCAAGGCGGGAGACCTCCTGCTGAAGGCTCCTCCAGGAGACCGTCCGGGTGTCGCCAGGCGTGTCGCCCTCCCACAGGATCGCCGCATCTTCACCGCGCTCGTGGGCGTGCCGGTCGAGACAATTGAACGAAGCGTTCAGCGTTCCGTCCGCGAACCATTCGATGGTCACGTCGTCGAGCGAGTAATGGGTGTTCTTCACCCTCGTGAAAGGCTTCATCCAGTCCAGGATCTGTGCCTGCTCGCGCCAGAAGCCCTCCGGATCGGCGAGGGAGCGCTGATAGAGATCCCGGTAGGTCTGCGCGTCCACATGCGCGGTTGACTGCAGGGCGGCAGGAACGGGGAAGACGTGCTGGGTCATGGGCTCTGATCGTGCACACCGGCTCGGTCGGAGCCGATAGTTCGTGGAGGGACGGAGCGCTTCCATTCCCCAGAGCAGGACGCTATGTCAACCATATTGTTCTAAATAAAGAACGATAGACAAAGAAAAAGGGCGGCCGAAGACCGCCCTTGATGATGCTGAACGATCGTCGCCTACTCGATCGAGAGGGCGACGAAGCGTACCTCACCCTGGGCATTGGCCACCAGGAGCAGCGCGGACTTGCGGCCCTGCGCCTTGAGATCGTCGATCTTCTTGGTCACGTCGGCTGGGTTCGTCACGGGCTCCTGATTGACCTCGACGATGACCTCACCGGCCTGAATTCGCTTGTCGGAGGCCGAAGAGTTTGGGTCGACGCGGGTGATCACCACGCCCTTCAGGTCGTCCTTCAGGCTGAAGCGGCGGCGAAGCTCGTCCGTCATGCCGGACATGTTGAGGCCGAGCGCCTGGCGGGTGACCGAGGGCGGTTCGGTCGAGGGCTGCTGCAGGCTGGCCTGCTTCTCGGTGTCCTCGAGACGGCCCAGGGTGACCTGCTTTGTCATCTCCTGGCCCTTACGGACGATGGCCACATCGACGGCCTTGCCGACGGGGCTCGACGCCACGATTCGCGGCAGGTCGCGGGAATCCTTGACCTCCCGGCCGTCGAAGCGAACGATCACGTCGCCAACCTCAAGGCCTGCCGGCTTGGCGGGACCCTTCTCGTCGATGCCGGCGATCAGGGCGCCGCGCGCCGTGCCGAGGTTCAGCGCCTCGGCGGTGGCGTCATCCACGTTCTGGATGCGCACACCGAGCCATCCGCGCCGGGTCTCGCCGAACTGGCGCAACTGGTCGATGATCGGGACGGCCGTGGATGCGGGCACCGCGAAGCCGATGCCGACCGAGCCGCCCGTCGGGGAGAGAATGGCCGTGTTGATGCCGATGACCTCGCCGTTCATGTTGAAGAGCGGGCCGCCGGAATTGCCCTTGTTGATGGAGGCGTCGGTCTGAATGTAGTTGTCGTAGGGGCCGGAATCGATGTTGCGGCCGCGGGCCGACACGATGCCTGCCGTCACGGAGCCGCCGAGGCCGAAGGGATTGCCGATCGCCATCACCCAGTCGCCGGGGCGGATGGACTCGGAATCGCCGAACTTCACCGCCTTGAGAGGCTTGTCGGACTTCACCTTCAGAACGGCCAGGTCGACCTTGGAATCCTTGCCGACGATCTCGGCCTTCAGGCGCGTGCCGTCCGGGAAGATCACGCTGATGTCATTGGCATCGCCGATCACGTGGTTGTTCGTCACCACGATGCCCGACGGGTCGATCACGAAGCCGGAGCCGAGAGAGTTCGAGCTGCGCGGCCGCGAGGGACCGCTCTCCCCGTTGCCGCCTTGGCCGCGGCGGTTGAAGAACTCCTCGAAGAGATCCTCGAACGGAGTTCCGGGCGGCAGCTGAGGGAGGGTCCGGTTGCGGGCCTCGACGGTCGTCGAAGCCGAGATGTTGACCACGGCGCCGGTGACCTCCTCGGCCAGATCGGCAAAGGATTCAGGCGCGGAACGGGCATAGGCGGGCAGCGGCATGGCAGCCGTTGCGACAATCGTGAAGACCGCGAAGCAGGACGCGGCCAACCGGCGCAGGGGACGCTGGGGCAGCGCCGTCTTGGAAGGCGCCAGCGCATTCGTGGCTGTGTTCATCGATAAACCTCTCTCGGAGAATAGGCATATAGATTGGTATTTGGCCCCGCCATTCAAGCGGATATTGCAGCGGAGGCTTGGCCGCCGCTTAGCCGAACTGCCGCACCAGCCAGATCACCCCGAGCCCGATGAGCGCCGATATGATCCCGACGATCCGCATCTGGTCGCTCGGGCTGTGGGCCGCCTCGTACATGGCCCGACGCATGCCGTCCGGGAAGGCCGCAAACAGGATGCCCTCGACCGCGAGAGCGAGGCCGAGGGCTGCAATCAGGTCCATCATCAGGGGCTATTGGGCTGGAGCCGGCTGGACCGGCGCTGGAGCGAACCGGTTCGCGCCTCCACCATTCCTTCGACCGGCAGGGTCGTTGAAATAGCGGAAGAAATCGGAATCCGGGCTCAGCACGAGCCGGGTATCCGTTCCCTTGAGACCGGTTTCATAAGCCTGCATCGAGCGGAAGAAGGAGAAGAACTCCGGATCCTGCCCGAAAGCCTCCGCCAGAATGCGGTTGCGGTTGGCATCGCCCTCGCCGCGCAGCTCCTCGGCCTTCTGATTGGCCTCGGCCCTGATGATCGTCGCCTCGCGTTCGGCCCTGGCGCGGATGGTCTGCGCCTGCTGGTTGCCGTTGGCGCGAAGATCCGCCGCCTCGCGCTCACGCTCGGTACGCATCCGCTGATAAACAGCCTGGCTGTTCTGGCTGGGCAGATCGACGCGGGTGAGACGCACGTCGACCATCTCGATGCCAAGGCTTGCCGCCTGCCGGTTCACGTCGGCTTGAATGCGGTTCATCAGGTCTGCACGCTCGGTGCGGACGATGGCATCGCGCGAGGCGCTTGCCAGGATGTTGCGCATGGCCGAGTTGGTGAAGCTCTGCAGGCGCTGGTTGGCAAGCGCGATATTGCCGACAGCCTGATAGAACCGCAGCGGATCGACGATGCGATAGCGCGTGAAGGCATCGACCTCCAGGTTCTGCCGGTCGGCCGACAGGATGGTCTGGACCGGCAGGTCGAGATCAAGCACGCGCTTCTCGAAAAAGGTCACAGTGTCGACCAGCGGCATCTTGAACTTCAGGCCTGGCTCCGAAATAGCGGATTGCACCGCACCGAAGCGCAGAACCAGCGCGTACTGGGTCTGCTGCACGATGAACGTCGCGCTGTAGAGAACGATCGCCACGAGAACGAGTGCAATCAGGACCACTGTGCGAAGAGTAGAACCGTTCATCGCGTGGCTCCCTGCGGGTTGGTGGCATTGCCCTGCGGCTGCGGGCGCTGGTTCTGCTGGGTGAGAGGCAGGAAGGGCACGACGCCTTGTCCGTTCTGGTCGACGATGATCTTCTCGAGCCCGCCGAAGACACGCTCCATGGTCTCGAGGAAGATACGCTCGCGGCTGACCTCCGGAGCCTTGCGGTACTCTTCATAGACCTGGCGGAAACGGGCCGCCTGACCGGTCGCGTCGGCCACCGACTGTTCCCGGTAGGCCTCGGCCTGCTGCACGGTGCGGGCAGCCTCGCCTCGGGCCTCGGGCACCACGCGGCTGGCGAAGGCGCCGGCCTCGTTCTGGACGCGCACCGCATCCTGCTGGGCGGCGTTCACGTCGAAGAAGGCCTGGCGCACCTCTGACGGCGGCTGGACGGCCTGGAGCTGAACCACGTTGATCAGGACGCCGGCGCCGTAGGCATCGAGGGCTTCCTGCATGATCTGGCGCACTTCCTGGGCGACGCTGGCCTGCTCGGTGGTCAGAATGGCCTGGATGTTGCGGCGGCCGATGACCTCGCGCATGGCGCTCTCGGCCACGGACTTGATGGTGCCGTCAGGGTTCTGGAGATTGAAGACATAGTGATCCGGTCGTGCGGGATTGACCTGCCAGACCGCATCGAAATCGATATCGACGATGTTCTCGTCGGCGGTCAGCATCAGGCTTTCCTCGATCACGTCACGGGCCCGTCCCTGCCCGGTCGGCGTGGAGCGGTAGCCCACCTCGACGCGCTGCTGCGCGGTCACGTTCGGCTTGATCACGCGGCCGATCGGGTACGGCAAGTTGTAGCGCAGACCTTCTCCAGAGGTTCCCGTGAACCTGCCGAAGATCATGTTGATGCCGACCTCGTTCGGCCGCACCGTGTAGAAGCCGGTGAGCAACCAGACGGCGATCACGCCCAGAGCGAGGATGATCAGCCCCCTGCCCCCCATGGAGCCACCGGGGATGAAGTCTTTCAGGCGATCCTGGCTGCGGCGCAGAATGTCTTCGAGGTCGGGGGGAGTACCGTTCCCCTGAGGGCCGCCGGAGCCCCATGGGCTCTTGCCGCCTCCCGATCCGCCACGTTGCCCCCAGGGGCCGCCGCCGCCGCTTTGGTTACTCCAAGGCATAGGACGCCTTTCCTCACTCTTGATGAACGGCCGAGACAGCCGTTGAAACCTCTAGACGGTTGTGGGTGTTACCTCTTCCGCCTGTCAAGCCTGCGAATTGGGGATTGCAGAGAGCTTCGTCAACCTTGAACAGGGTCAGGGACGTCGTTCGAGATCAATAAAGGTAAACGGATGCTCGTCATCGGGCCCCTTCGGATGGTCTTCACGCCTTGTCTCGCTGAATCGTGACCGGTCGAAATCAGGAAAGACGGCATCGCCCTCGGGCGCAACATGAACCTTCGTCAGGAATATGCTCTGCACCTGCGGGAGAGCCAGAGCATAAATTTCCGCTCCCCCGGCAACCGCGATGGAATTGGCCCCCATCTCGGCCGCAAGCTTGGCCCCCTTGGCCACGGCCTCATCCCAGGTATGGACCACATGCACCCCGTCGGCCGCGAAATCCGCATCGCGGGTCAGCACGATCGTCTCCCGTCCCGGCAGGGGCTTGCCGATGGACTGGAAGGTCTTGCGTCCCATGATCATCGGCTTGCCCATGGTGAGCCTACGGAAGCGTCCGAGATCAGTCTTGATGCGCCAGAGGAGTTGGTTGTCGCGCCCGATCACACCGTTCTCGGCAACGGCGACGACGAGGATGAGAGGGATGGTCATGCGATCCGCCGGGGTGTGATGTTCATCCTGATCCATTCAGCAAATTCTTCTTCACCCATGGCGCCGGCAGCAAGGTCGATCATCGTGCGATAGGCGTCAGGCTGAGAAGCCACGAGATTGAAGCCGTTGAGCTTCAGAAAACCCACATAGGCGATAAAGGCTGCTCGCTTGTTCCCGTCGATGAAGGGATGGTTCTTGCTCAATCCGAAAGCATAAGCTGCCGCAAGGTATTCGGTGCGCGTTTCGCCCCGATAGGACCAGGCATTGACGGGTCGTGCCAAAGCGGAATCCAGCATTCCCTCATCGCGCAACCCCTCCGCACCACCGAAAAGACGCAAGGATTCGGCGTGCTTGAGCAGTAATGCTTGGCGCTTGATCCATCTTGGTTCCGTCATTTGGACAGGGCGTCGAGGGTCTCGCGGTACTCGACGATCACCTCATCCATCGCCTTCAGTTGCTCCTGCACTTCAGGATCAAGCGGTGTCAGAACGATCCCCGTTGCTGTCTCGACCACGTGCAGGTGATCGCCCTTGCCCACCTTCAGACGGTCAAGGATGGATCTTGGAAGAACGACACCAAGAGATGAGCCAACCTGGGTTACCTTGACTTCAACTGTCATGACTAAGCCTCACGAGCAGAAACGATTATAACGAAAATAATAATGAGAATGCAATCTACTAGCCTTCCGCCAGCTGTCTCAGCGCCTCGCCGGTCATCCGCTGCACGGTTCCATCATCCAACGGAACGGCCCCGATGGAGCGGTAGACCCGCAGGGCCCGCTCGTTCCAGTCCAACACCCACCATTCGAGACGGGTCAAGCCTTCATCGATGCAGCGGCGGGCGAGATGCTTCAGCAGCGCTCGCGCGACCCCCTTCGAGCGGAAGGCCGGGCTGACGAAAAGGTCTTCCAGATAGACCCCGTGGCGGCCACGGATGGTCGAGAAGTTGTAGAACCAGAGGGCAAAGCCGGCAGGTTGCCCTTCCCACTCGGCGATATCCGCGAAGACCCTTGGATTTGGGCCGAAAAGCGCATTCGCGATATCTGCCTCGGTGGCATCGACCTCATGGGCCAGATGCTCGTACTCGGCGAGTTCGCGGATGAATCTGAAGATCACCGGAGCATCGCGCTCTTCGGCTCTGCGGATGACGAGACTCATGCAGCTGTTGTGTCGGAAGTGATCGCTGCTGTCGAGCCTATTCGGGTTCGTCTTCGGCTTGAACGCGTCGTGGAGAGCCCCATTCCTCCAGGATGGCATTCATGTCGTCGAGCACGAAGAAGCGGGCGCTCTCCTGGTCGTAGCCGTCGTCCAGCAGCGCGTCGTAGTCGGTCAGCCTGTGCCGGATATAGGACGTCAGCGACAGCCAGGCGGCCGTTTCGGGCGAAGCGGTGTGCAACCCCCGGCTGCCCAGGGCATGATCGGTCACAGCCTCGAATTCGTGCCGCGTGATGCGCGGGGCCAGAATGCGGACGGCGCTCTCGATGGCTTCGCGCCGATTCATCTGGCTTCAGACTGCCACAGGCGCCTTGATAGCCGGATGCGGATCGTAATCTTCGATGGCGATGTCGTCATAGGTGAAATCGAAGAGCGAGCGGACGGACGGATTGAGACGCAACTTCGGCAGAGCCCGCGGTTCCCGCGAGAGCTGGAGGCGCGCCTGCTCCAGGTGGTTCAGGTAGAGATGCGCATCCCCGAAGGAATGGACGAAATCGCCGGGCTGCAGCCCCGTTGCCTGCGCCATCATATGCGTGAGCAGCGCGTAGGACGCGATGTTGAACGGAACGCCCAGGAACACGTCCGCCGAGCGCTGGTAGAGCTGGCAGGAGAGCCGCCCCTCCGCAACATAGAACTGGAACAGGCAATGGCAGGGCGCGAGCGCCATCTTGTCGAGGTCTGCCGGGTTCCAGGCGGAGACGATCAGGCGGCGGCTGTCGGGGTTGCGGCGGATCTCGTCGAGCACCCAGCGGATCTGGTCCACCGTGCCGCCGTCGGGCTTCGCCCAGGAGCGCCATTGCTTGCCGTAGACGGGGCCAAGATCGCCGTTCTCGTCGGCCCACTCGTCCCAGATCGAGACGCCGTTCTCCTTGAGATAGCGGATGTTGGTGTCGCCCTTCAGGAACCACAGCAATTCATGGACGATGGAGCGCAGGTGCAGCTTCTTGGTGGTGACGAGCGGAAAGCCTTGACTGAGATCGAAGCGCATCTGGTGGCCGAAGACGGAAATCGTCCCGGTTCCGGTCCGGTCGTCCTTGCGGACGCCCTCGTCCATGATGCGGCGGATGAGATCGAGATAGGCTTGCATGGGGTGCTCCTGGCCCAATCATACGGCAGCGGCTCCGTTCCGCCGAGTCGGGACTTATCCATTTCTGTGAATCAGTTAACCCCCCGAAGGTGACAATGGGACACACGGATGAGGCGGGTGTCTATGTCACACTTTCATGGGTGTCGCGGCGATCCTCGCCCTTTCAAAATTCATCCGTGCCACCTATATTGGAGTTGTCGGTCTCACGACCGACTATGGCGATAAACGGCTATCGGAATAAACCCATCGGACCCGGGGGCGGTACCCGGCGCCTCCACCAAAGCCCAGACTCAGCTTGGGTTTCGGCGGGGGCGAAATAGGATCGACGAGGGCGTAAAGGGTAGACTTTCGCTCGGCATGGTTCCGCCGTTATCGGGCCGAATCTATAGTTGCCAACGACAACTATGCTCCGGTTGCAGTGGCTGCGTAAGCGGTCCCTAAAGCCGACTCAAAGCCCTTGCGGTTAGCACCGTAAGGCGGGGTCCGGAGGCACCTGGCAACAGAAGCCTCCACTTTTGTTTCTGCAAGGGCTCGCTTATGGCCGGTGGTAAAGACCTGATCCGCTACGATCTTCTGGTGCAGGACGCGCTCAAGGGCGTCGTGCGCAAGGTGCTGATCGATGCCAAGGATGGGCTGCCGGGCGAGCACCATTTCTACATCTCCTTCCAGACGGATTTCCCCGGCGTTCGCCTCTCGAACCGCCTGCGCGAGAAATATCCTCAGGAGATGACCATCGTCCTGCAGCACCAGTTCTGGGACCTCAACGTCACCGAGCACACCTTCGAGGTCGGGCTGTCCTTCTCGGGCATCCCGGAACGGCTGCTCATTCCGTTCGATGCGCTCACTGGCTTCTTCGACCCATCCGTCCAGTTCGGCCTCAAGTTCGACAGCCAGGACGAGGATGAGGAGGACGAGACCGACGAGGCTCCCGCCATTCCGCAGCCGATCCGCGGCACCGCCTCCGAACCGGTCGAGCTGAAGCAGCCTCGCAAGCCTCTGCCGGCGGCGGAGAAGAAGCCCGCTCCCGAAAAGGCGCCTGCGGCAAAGGCCGAGACCGAATCTCGGGACGACAAGGCCGATCCATCGGAGACGGGCGCTCCCGGCAGCGCCGAGGTGGTCAGCCTCGACGCCTTCCGCAAGAAGAACTGAGCCTTCCGACTTCTTCCTGGTTTCAGGCCGTTGCCGACGCCCTCTTCGGAGCGCGCTGCGTAAGACGCATGGGCAAGCCGCCCTTCGGCCTCAGGGTGATCCGCTGCACGGGCGTGACCTCGTGCCCTGCCACCAGATCGAGCCGCATGGAGCGGGCGATGGTCGCCAGGACGATCACGGCCTCCTGCAGGGAGAAGCTCGCCCCGATGCAGACCCGCGGCCCGGCCCCGAACGGCAGATAGGCGAAACGGTCGATCCGGCTGCGGTTCTCCGGCAGGAAGCGCTCGGGACGGAAGGCGTCGGGCTCGTCCCAGAGCCTCTTGTGGCGATGCAGCACGTAAGGGGCGATCGCCACCATCGAGCCTGCCGGAATCTCCACCTCCCCGATCCGGTCGTCGCCGATCGCCGTGCGGCTCATATAGGGTGCCGGCGGATAAAGGCGCACGGCCTCGTCGATGACGGCACGGGTATAGACGAGCTTTTCCAGATGATGCGGCTCGAGCGGCCCCTCCCCCAGCACCTCGTCCGCCTCCCGCTCCACGTGGGCGCGGGCGCGCTCGTCCTGGGACAGGAGATAGAGCGACCAGGACAGCGCATTGGCCGTGGTCTCGTGCCCGGCGCCGATGAAGGTGACGATGTTGGTCCGCACCTCGATGTCGCTCAGTCCCTTGCCCGTCTCGGGGTCCGCCGCCTCCAGAAGCAGGGTCAGCAGGTCGCGGGGCGCCGGCTCGCCGCGGGCGAGCAAGGCCCTTCGGGCATCGATCAGCTCGTTCACCGTCTCCTCGAAGAACCGGATCGACGGCCTTGCGCGCAGGCGACCGATCCTCGGCACCCAGTCGGGAAAGCCGAAGATGTCGAGCGGATCGACCCGACCTATGCTGTTGAAATAACGGGTGATGGCGCGACCGAGCGCATCGGGATCCTTGGGCACGCCCTGGGTGAAGATCGTCCGCTCCAGCACGTCGAGGGTGACCCGGGTCATGTCCAGGGAGGCGTCCACCACCCGGCCCTCCGGACGGCGCTGCCAGCGCCGCACGAGACGATCGGCCGCCTCGACCATGGCCGGGAAGAAGCTGCCCACGTGGCGGGGGGTGAAGAGCGGCGCGATGGTGCGGCGCTGGAGCCGCCATTCGTCGCCCTCGGCCGTGACGAGCCCCCGTCCGAGGCCCGGCGCCAGAATCCGGATCTGCAGATCGTCTTTCCGGTAGTTCGCGGCGTTGTCCACGAGGATGTGGCGGATGACGGCGGGATCGTTCACCACGGTCATGCGGCCGAGCGCCCCCTCGCCGGTGAGGATCGACTCCTCGAAATGAGCCTCCATCCAGGTGTTCAGGGGGTTCTCGCGCACGGCCCTCAGGAAGGCCACCATGCCCAGCGGCTCGGTGCGGGGCTTCGGGTGAGGCGGGCGGAACAGGGACGCTTCCAGGGTGTCGCTCATGCGAATTGACGAGGCCTCCATGCGCGTTCGCAGTTGCGAGCGCCACTATTTGAGATAAGAACACGCAACTCCATCGAAAGAGGTCAGGATGTCGCCCTCAACCCGCATCGAAACAGATACCTTCGGGCCCATCGAAGTTGCAGCCGACAAGCTCTGGGGCGCCCAGACGCAGCGTTCGCTCCAGAACTTCCGCATCGGGACGGACCGGATGCCCCTTCCCCTGGTCCATGCGCTGGCCATCGTAAAGCAGGCCTCCGCGCTCGTGAACAAGGATCTGGGCAAGCTGGAGCCGCGTCTGGCCGATGCCATCGCGGCGGCGGCCGCCGACGTGGTGCAGGGCAAGTACGACGACGAATTCCCGCTCGTGGTCTATCAGACGGGCTCGGGCACCCAGTCCAACATGAACATGAATGAGGTCCTGTCGAACCTCGCCATCGAGCGTCTCGGCGGCGAGCGCGGCAGCAAGAAGCCGGTTCATCCCAACGACCACGTGAACATGGGCCAGTCGTCGAACGACTCGTTCCCGACCGCCATGCACATCGCGGTCGCCCGCGAGGTCCATGACCGGCTGATCCCCGCCCTGAAGCACCTGCACAAGGCGCTGAATGAGAAGGCCGAGGCCTTCAAGGACATCGTGAAGATCGGCCGCACCCACCTGCAGGACGCGACCCCGGTCACGCTGGGCCAGGAGTTCTCCGGCTATGCCGCCCAGGTACAGCTCGGCATCGCCCGCATCGAGCAGACGCTTCCCGGCATCTATGCCCTCGCTCAGGGCGGCACCGCCGTCGGCACAGGCCTGAACGCCCATCCGGAATTCGCCGATCGCTTCGCCTCGAAGGTGGTCGAGCTCACGGCGCTTCCCTTCACCTCGGCCAGCAACAAATTCGAGGCTCTCGCGTCCAACGACGCGCTCGTCTATACGCACGGCGCGCTGGCGAGCCTCGCGGCCGGCCTGTTCAAGATCGCCAACGACATCCGCCTGATGGGTTCCGGCCCGCGCTCGGGCATCGGCGAGATCTCCCTGCCCGAGAACGAGCCCGGCTCGTCCATCATGCCCGGCAAGGTGAACCCGACTCAGGCCGAGGCCATGACGATGCTGTGCTGCCAGGTGGCCGGCAACCAGACGACCGTGACCTTCGCGGGCAGCCAGGGCCATTTCGAGCTCAATGTGTTCAAACCGGTGATCGTGAACGCGGTGCTGCAGTCGATCCGTCTCATCGCCGACGGCGCGATCAGCTTCACCGACAACTGCGTCGTCGGCATCGAGCCGAACCGGGAGCGTCTCAGCGAGCTGATGCAGCGATCGCTGATGCTGGTGACGGCGCTGGCTCCGTCCATCGGCTACGACAAGGCGGCTGCCATCGCCAAGTCGGCCCACAAGAACGGCACGACGCTCAAGGAAGAGGCTCTCAAAGCCGGCGTCGCGGAAGACCACTTCCACGCCGTCGTGCGCCCCGAGACGATGCTGCAGCCGGGCGAATAAGCTACACTGGCGCCATGGCTGAGATCATCAATCTGCGCCAGGCGCGCAAGCAAAAGGCGCGGGCCGAGAAACAGGCCCGCGCCGACGCGAACCGCATCGCGTTCGGCCGCACGAAGGTTGAGAAGAACCTGACGAAAGCCGAGCAGGAACTGGCGAAGAGCCGCCTCGACTCGCACATGCGCGACGACAGCGAGAAGCCGTGAATGAGCATCGGCATCGTCAAGCGCTCCGTCTCCATCGCCGGCCACCGGACGAGCATCTCCCTTGAAGAGCCCTTCTGGGAGGGCCTGCGTGAGATTGCGGAACGGGACAGGATGTCCGTCCAGGCGCTGATCGGCCGCATCGATGCGGAACGGGGTGAGCAGAACCTCTCCTCCGCGATCCGGGTCTTCGTGCTCACGGATTTGCAGCATCGGTTGGGCATGCCGTCTTCGATCGGCACCGGAGCGCTTTAGGCACAGGCTGCCGGCAATCCTTTACAGCCGGGATGTTTCCCAGAGTCCCATCCTTCCGTGAACAAGGCCCGAATGTCATGGTCAGACTTGTCACGACCATCCCGATCAAGTGAAGTGCCGCGCATTTCGGATCGTCATCACCGGCACAAGGCCGGCGATGACGACGGAGGTCGAACTCCCGCCCGATCATTAATGGGATCAGGGCAAGGCGGACAAGCGGGCCGGCTTCGTCTTGGTAGCGCTTGCCTCAGACGACGATCTCGAAGTCACATCGTGTCAGGGCTGCCACGTTGTAGACCGTTATGCTGTTGCTGTCATCGAAACGAACGATGCTGTCCAGGGACCCGTCCTGATCCGCATCGACCGACTCAATGTCGAGGTCGGCGAAGGAGGAGACATTTTCGATCTCCCGCAGTTCGATAGTGTCCCGACCTTGCTTGAAATCGTGGATGTGGTCCTTGTTGTTGCTGGGACCGAAGACGAACGTATCGTTGCCGCCCCGTACTGTGCCATCCGAAGTCCTGAAGTCGCCCCACATATGATCTTCTGCATCTGCGCCGCTGATGAGACGGTCGTCTCCGCCCTTGGAGCCGCTACTCGTGGTCTCGGCATCGCCGTAGAGGTCGTTTCGTTGAGAATCCGCCCCACCTGTCAGGGTATCATCGCCGCCCCGCGACCCCTTCCGCATGATGCTGGCATCTCCCCAGAGAGCGTTCGTCAGGGACGCATCCCCACCAGTGAGACTATCATCCCCGCCACGGGATGAGATCATCTCATAGGCATCGCCGTGCAGACCATTCGCGTTGGCGTTCGAGGATCCTGTGAGATCGTCGCTTCCGCCGCTGGATGAATTCATGACCTGGGCATCGCCGTAGAGATCGTTGAAGTCGGAGCTTGCTCCGCCTGTGAGAGTATCGTCGCCGCCTTCGGAGCGGTTCCTCATGGTCTTGGCGTCGCCATAGAGAAGATTTCCGAACGAGTTGGCCCCACCTGTCAGACTGTCGTCGCCACCCTCCGCGCCGTTCTTCATGAGATCGGCATCCCCGTAGAGCTCATTGGACGTCGCATTTACGCCGCCCGTCAGGAAATCGTCGCCGCCCGCGGCACCATTCTTTATGACGTCGGCGTCGCCGAAGAGGTAGTTGAAGCTGGAGAAAGCCCCTCCCGTAAGGGTGTCGTTCCCTCCCACCTCGGGCGGGAACAAGGTCCCGTCAGTATCCCCGAACAGGAAATTCTCCGGTTCGCCGTCAATTACAGTGCCCGATGGGGGGAGAATGTTGTTTCCGAAGTCTCCGACGAGATAGGCCATGGGATGATCCTCCTGTCCTGCGAGAATATCGAAATGAACAGAAACACCGCATCCGCCGAATGATGTCGCACGACCAATAAATTTGCAGACGCCCGACAATAAATGCTCTCCTAAACATCGAGCATCAATAAATATTCGATAGTGTTTTATTCGTAATTATTTCTTACTACTCATCCGTTGAGGCACTACTTAAGACCTACCACTTTTTTAAGCGATCCCTCTGAGGAGGTACGGCTGCAATCGGGGCTTCGCGCCAGATGTTCTACCGCGTCGGCGGCGCTCCAAAGACCGATGGCGGCGGACCGATCCGGACCGGCGGGTTCAGGGGCGGCACCGAGGTCGGCGACGGGGTTGCCTCGGGCTCTTCCTCCGGCTGGTTCTGCTGCTCCGATTGCAGCCGCTCCGCCTCTCGGCGCGCACGCTCGGCTTCCGCCCGGGCGCGAGCTTGGCGGAGCGCCTCCTCCTCGGCCGCTTTGGCTCTCTGCCGCTCCGCCTCGCGCTGCGCGTCGATCTGGCGCTGGCGCTCGGCCGCGGCACGCTCGAAGGCTTCGATCTTCTCCAGTTCGCGCTTGAGCACGATGGCGGCGAGCCCGTTTCGGAACGGACCCGCATCGATCTGGCGAACGGGAGCCGACAGGGAACCCTGCCAATTCAGGCCCATCGAGGGCGGCGCGCCGACCCATTCGGGTGGCGATGCCTTGGCGGAGAGCGCCCCGCGCGCATCGAGCTGCAGGGTCTTCAGGTCGTAGGTGACCGCGCCCTGCCAAGTGGCCGGTCCGCTCTCGGCCACGAAGGGCGAGAGCCGCAACAGCCCGCCGACGAGCGCGGCCGAGGTCCTGACGGGCGCCGCGTTGAAGGGGCCACGGCCAAGCTCGATCCCAAGAAGCGTTTCCGTCTTGCCCTCTGCCAGGGGATCGTTCTCGGCGAGCGCGCGCTTGAGAGCCCTGTCGAACACGGACGGATCGGCCGCCGGAAGGCGAAGATTGGTGACCTGCCAGTCGCCGGCGCCGCCGAGATTGGTCACGAGTTCGGACAGGCTTGTGCCCGCCGCCCCGAACCGGAGCGGACCGGACAGAACGGCCTCGAACGGCGAGGATCCGGTCAGCGCCCACAGGGGCACCTTCTCCAGGGCGCCCTCACCCACGATGGTCGCAGTTCCTTCCTGCCGTGTGATGGTGGCCGAGCCCGTGATCCGCCCCGACCCGATGGTGGCATCGAGATTGCGGATGGAGATGCCGTCCGATTGCGCGCCGACGACGAAGGAGGCGCGGCTGGCCTGGAGGCCCCGCCCCAATTCGAGAGCGCCGACCCGGAATGTGACCTGCCCGCCGGTGACGAGGCGTCCGCTCTGCCCGAAGCGAGCCGTCGACCAGATGGCCGTGGCGCTTTGATCTCCCGGCACGTTGAGCGATAGACTCGCCACGAGCCACGGCAGGGAGAGCCGACCGAGGGAGACCTCGCCGCTGATGTCCGAACGGGACACCGCGACAAGGCGCGCCTGCACGCTGTCGTTCGAGACCTTGCCGTTGAGGGTGAGCAAGGTCGCCCCCCGCTCCCGGCCCAGGGTCACGCGCCCGTTCACGGGCACCGGAGGAGCAACGCCCGCCCCGTCTCCTAGGAGAAGCAGGAAGGGCGTGATGTCCGGCGTCGCGACTTCGACCTCGCCGCTATCCACCACGTCGTCCGCCTCGCTCAGGGCGAAGGGGCGCGTCGTCGTCACTTTGACGCCGGCAAGGTCGCCCGCGAGGGTGACGTTGAACAATCCGGACCCGACGCGGGCGCCCCGAAGATCGATCCTCGAGGGCCGGTTCAATCCGGCCATATTTGCCCGGTTGACCCAGCGCCCCGTATTGTCGGCAGACAACGCGATGGTGAGGCTCTCGGTCCGCCCGTCCACCGACTCGACTTGGCCTTCGAACGGCCCTCCGGCCACGCGCCCCTTTGCTGTCGTGCGCAATCGCAGCTCGGTCGAACCGGGAGCCGGTGTGACGCGCTCCGACGTGACGTCGAGTTCGAGCGCGCCTTCGCGGACGAAGTAAGGGACGAGCTTGGAAATTCCGCCGATCCACACGCTCCCCAACAGATCGACCAGGGGATTGGCGCGCTGAGCGGTGACCTTGCCGGTGATCTGCCCCGCGCCGTCAGGGGCGATGCGTCCACGCACCCGGGCATTGGCGCCGGCGAGATCGACGATGTCGAGGGTCTCGACCAGAAGCGCCGGCCCGTCGGAGAGGATGCGGGCCGAGATCCGGCCGGTGGGAGGGCTCTTCCCGGCGCTGACCCCGCGCGCGTCCAGGATGAAGCCGACATCGAGGTTCTCAGTCGCCTGAAACACGCTCGACACCTGTGGCAGGTCATCGAGGTTCAGGCCCTGGATCGCCACCTGAGCCTCCAGCTTGCCGCGCTCGCTGGCCTCCGGCGCGGTGTAGCGGGCATTCCCGGTCAGGATGGACTCGCCGGTCTTCAGGCGCAGACGGTTGAAGGACAGGACTGGGTTCGAGAAGGCGATTTCGGAAGAGGCCTCGACCGGGCGCCCGTCGAGCACTCTGAGCAGGGGCGAGTTGAGGCCGATGCGGGCGAGATAGCGCGCCAGGCGGTCGGACGCGTTGGAGGCCAATGCCACCTTGCCGTTGATGCCTCCGCGGGTGGTCAGGCCAAGCTGCCCCTCGAGCGCCACACGCGTCTCGCCCGGAGCGTTGAACTCGATCCGGTCCAGCGTCGCCCGGCCCGTATCGAGCGACAGGCGCAAGACCGCATTCGACAGATCCTCCTGGCCAAGGCCGATGCTGTCGATCTTGAGGTCGAGATCGATCGGCACCCGGATTAGCGGGAGGGACCATCCCTGCAGGCGGCTCTTAAAGTCCTGTCCGTTCCCGGACAGGATGAAGCTGTCGGCATCGAGCCGACGGCCTTCGAGCTTCAGGGAGATGCGCGGGTCGTTGAGACCGATCCGGCCCTCCCCGGTCATGCGCAGGCTCGCGCCGCCCTCGCCTGCCTCCACACTGACCGGGTTGAGTTCGACGGCACCCGGCACGGTCTTGAATTCGGTCTCGACCGCGATGGGAATGGGGATGCCAGCGGCTGCGATCTGTGCCGGAGGGCCGAACAGAACCTTGGCCTTGCCGGAGACTTGCGGGGTCGTGGCCTCGCCGCTTCCTTCGTTCAGCCCCAGCCGGGCATCGAGATCGAAGCGCGGATAGTTATCGCCTCCGCCCGAGAGCTTGACCTGGATGCTCTTGTCCTCGGCCAACTCGCCTGTCACCAAGCGAAAGGGCACGCCCGCGGTCGTTCCCTCAAGCCGCCACGGCCCGATCAGCCTCTGGCCTTCGATGGAAACGTTCTCGGCAAAGGCCTGGTTGGTGCGCCCCGTGCTCGCACTCTGCGTCGTGACGAGAAGCTGGGCAACCGTGAGATTCTCGATCGCCCATTCGCGGCCGCGGCCGCTGCCCGACACCAGATCCGGCGGCAGGCGCCATTCGCCGTCCCCGGCAACCGGGATCCGGATGTCGGCCCGGCCCACGCGCGTTTCCGTGAACCGCACCTCTCCTCGGAGCAGAGGCGTCAGGGCCACCTCGGCCCGAACGCCGTCGGCTGTCAAAACTGGGGAATCAGGCGTCTTGCCGCCGAGCCTCAAGCGGCCGAGGATCACCCTGGGCGCGGGCAGAAGCCGGATGCCGATATCGCCCTCGGTCTTTGCCTCCGTGCCGGATGCGCGCGCAATCATCCGGTCGATCGTGTCGCGATGGGCCTCCCAGTTGACGAAGGGAGGCGCCGCTACGGCAATCGCCAGGATCAGGATGACGATGGATGCGATGATCGTCAGGATATCGCGCAAGAGGCTGCCTTTTCTCCGTTACAGTGACACGTCCTTACCTCATGACCCCGAGGACCGGGAGCGCTGTTCCAGGTGTTCCACCGTGAAAGTGCTCCCCTGTCAAAGCACAACGATCTTGCCTGGGTTCATGATGTTGTGAGGATCGATCGCCTGTTTCAAGACGCGCATGAGGTCAAGGGCTGCCGGCCCATGCTCCACTTCCAGGTATTTCATCTTCTTCTGCCCCACCCCGTGCTCGCCCGTGCAGGTTCCCTCCATGGCCAAGGCCCGCCGCACGAGTCGGTCGACGAAGGCTTCGCAGGCCTCGATCTCCGCCGGATCCTCGGTATTCACGAGGGGCTGAACGTGGAAATTGCCGTCGCCCACATGGCCTACGATGGGGGCGATCAGGCCGCTCTCAAGAATGTCCTGCTTGGTGGCGTCGACGCATTCGGCCAAGCGGGAGATCGGCACGCAGACGTCGGTCGCCACCGACTGAGCGCCGGGCCGCAGGCCCTTGGCCGCCCAATAGGCATCGTGCCGGGCCTGCCAGAGGCGCGAGCGCTCCTCCGGCTTCGTGGCCCATTCGAATGGGCCGCCGCTGAACTCGGCCGCGATCTCGCCGAAGCGCTCGGCCTGCTCCTGCACGCCAGCCTCGGAGCCGTGGAACTCCAGGAGCAGCAGCGGGCTCTCGGGCAGCGTGAGCTTGGAATGGAGGTTGACCGCCCTCACCTGGACCTCGTCGAGCAATTCGATGCGCGCTACCGGGATGCCGGTCTGGATCGTCATGATCACCGCGTCGCAGGCCGCCTTCACGGACGGGAACGGGCAGATGCCGGCGGAGATCGCCTCCGGGATGCCATGGAGCTTCAGGGTGATCTCCGTGACGATGCCGAGCGTTCCCTCCGAGCCGATGAGGAGGCGGGTCAGGTCGTAGCCCGCCGAGCTCTTCTTGGCGCGGCTTGCCGTCTTCACGATCTCGCCGTTGGGCAGCACGGCGGTGAGCGCCAACACCGCGTCCTTCATGGTCCCGTATCGGACCGCGTTGGTGCCGGAGGCGCGGGTTGCGACCATGCCGCCGATGGAGGCGTCCGCGCCTGGATCGATGGGGAAGAACAAGCCCTTGTCCCGCAGGTACTCGTTCAGCTCCTTGCGGGTGACGCCCGCCTCGACCACGCAGTCCAGGTCCTCGTCATGGACGGCGATGATGCGCTTCATCAGGCTGAGATCAATGGAAACTCCGCCATAGGGAGCATTGATATGTCCTTCCAGAGACGTGCCAGTGCCGTAGGGGATGACCGGAACCTCGTGCGCGGCGCAGAGTTTGACGATCTCCGACACCTCCTCCGTCGTCCGCGGATAGACCACGATGTCCGGCGGCTGGTTCTTCACCCAGGTCAGGGTATGCCCATGCTGTTCGCGCACGGCAGCCGAGGTCGCGACCCGGTCGGCGAAACGCAGGGTCAGGGCAGACGATAGGGTAGCGACGGAGGCGTCCGTGGCTTTCTGGCGGACGGTCGCTTGGGGGGCATTCATGGAAGCTTCAGATCCGGTTGTGATGCTCATTCCACCCATAGCTACCAGAACCGTTGCGAAGGCAACACTCCGGATGAGAAAGATGCCGCACCCCTCATGCACAAGCCGTTTGAATGTGCTAACATTCCTGTATCACTGGGAAAGGAATGCACGTCTGAGCCGCGTTGAGGGACGAAACTGACCATGGAAAAGCGGACGCCGGTCTTCTTTTTTGCGCCCTTCGTGTCCTCCACGATGCGGGTCGAACCCGCCTGGATCGACTATAACGGCCACATGAACATGGCCTATTACCACGTTCTCTTCGACCGAGCCGTCGAAGAAGGCTTCAGCCTCGTCGGCCTGGGCCATGATTACCTGGAAAAGCGCAAGGCTTCCTTTTTCGCGGCCGAGGTTCATACCGTCTACAAGCGCGAATTGAAGATGCACGACCGGGTGCGCGTCACACTCCAGCTCGTCGATTTCGACGAAAAGCGCATCCACTATTACCTGGAAATCCGCCATGCCACCGAGGGCTGGGTGGCGGCGTCGATGGAGGGGCTGTCCCTTCACGTGGACATGGAAACCCGGAAGGTCTGCCCCTTCCCGGACGACATTGCCGCCAATCTCGCCGTGATGAGGACCACCCACGCCCGGTTGAGCAGACCGCCGGCCTTAGGCCGCACCATCGGCATCCCGTACAAAGCCGAAATTCACGACGCGTTATCAGCCTCAGGCACGCGACACTAGCAAACCGATCCTCGACGGCAGCCTGCTCGCGGAACTGGAGGGAGCGACCGGGGCGCGAATAGTCGATCCCGCTCGATATTCTGTCGGATTCGGTTGCTTTCGCTTCGAATATCCTGTTCGACGCCCAGGATTTCCTGATCCTGCCGGATCCGCCGATTGATCTCGTTTGAATTCCGTTCCGCCGGGCTGGTGCGCGGCAAGCGCGTCTGGGCCTCGGCCGGGACCGCCAAGGGCAGAACAAGGCTTGAGACGATGGCAAGGGCCACCATGAAGTGCATGGGACATTCCTCTTTGGGCCTGCCATACCCATATGGCAATGAGAACCCTTGTCGACAATGAGATTGAGGCCCGGAAGTTCGAGCCTGCGGCAGGATCGACAGGACTTCGGGCTCGACGCCGTTCGCCTTTTGATCCATGGTCCCGCCGATGAATCAGTCTGACCACCGACCCGATCCGCAGGACGGCCTTGCCCATGAGCCGGCGTCCGGCTCGCTGAGCGCCCGCGCCCGTGCGGCGGTTGCGCCGCAATCCCCCTATCTCAACGGCTTGAACCCGGAGCAGCGTGCCGCCGTCGAGGCCACGGAGGGCCCGGTTCTCGTGCTGGCGGGCGCCGGCACCGGCAAGACCCGCGTGCTCACCACCCGGATCGCGCACCTGATCGCCACCGGCAAGGCCTATCCGTCCCAGATTCTCGCTGTGACCTTCACCAACAAGGCCGCGCGGGAGATGCGCGAGCGCATCACGTCGGTCATCGGTCCGGTGGCCGAGGGGATGCAATGGCTCGGCACCTTCCACTCCATCGGCACCAAGATCCTGCGTCGTCACGCGGAGCTCGTCGGCCTGCGTTCCGACTTCACCATCCTCGGCACCGACGACCAGTTGCGCCTGATGAAGCAGGTGATCGAGGCGGAGGGTATCGATGAGAAGCGCTGGCCCGCGCGCCAGCTTGCAGCCCATATCGACGGCTGGAAGAACCGGGGTCTCGGCCCCGACCAGGTCCCGGCGGGCGAGGCCGGTGCCTTTGCCAACGGCAAAGGCGGACGGCTCTACCACGCCTATCAGGAGCGCCTGAAAGTTCTCAACGCCGTCGATTTCGGCGACCTCCTGCTCGAATGCCTGCGCCTGTGGCGCGAGCACCCGGATATCCTGGAGCAGTACCAGAACCGGTTCCGCTACATGCTGGTGGACGAGTACCAGGATACCAACGTCGCCCAGTATCTCTGGCTCAGGCTCCTGGCTCAGGCGCGCAAGAACCTATGCTGCGTCGGCGACGACGACCAGTCGATCTACGGCTGGCGCGGCGCCGAGGTCGACAACATCCTGCGCTTCGAGCACGACTTTCCCGGCGCCACCGTGATCCGTCTGGAGCGCAATTACCGCTCCACCGGCCACATCCTCTCGGCCGCGTCCGGACTCATCGCCAAGAACCAGGGCCGGCTCGGCAAGACCTTGCGCACGGAAGATGAGCCGGGCGAGAAGGTGACGATCACCGGCGCCTGGGACTCCGAGGACGAGGCACGCCTCATCGGCGAGGAAATCGAGGCGTTCCATGCGAAGAAGCACCCGCTCTCGGAAATCGCCATCCTGGTGCGCATCTCCGCCCAGATGCGCGAGATCGAAGACCGGCTCGTGACGCTCGGCGTGCCCTATCGCGTCATCGGCGGCCCGCGCTTCTACGAGCGCGCGGAAATCCGGGACGCGCTCGCTTATCTGCGCGTCGTCAACCAGCCTGCGGACGACCTCGCCTTCGAGCGCATCGTGAATACGCCGAAACGGGGCCTGGGCGATGCGACGATCCAGGTGCTGCACAACCACGCCCGCGCCGCCCGCGTGCCGCTCATGGAGGCCGCGCGCTTCATCGTCGAGACCGACGAGCTGAAGCCCAAGCCGCGCGCGACCCTGCGCGACCTCCTGATCTCCTTCGGCCGCTGGTCGAAACTCTCCGAGACCATGACGCAGTCCGAAGTCGCCCAGACGGTACTGGAGGAATCCGGCTACACCGACATGTGGCAGAAGGACAAATCGGCGGATGCCGCGGGACGTCTGGAGAACCTGAAGGAGCTCGTGCGCTCCATGGAGGAATTCCCGGATCTGCAAAGCTTCCTCGAACACGTCTCTCTGGTGATGGAAGCCAACGAGAGCGACACGGCCGAGCGGGTGAGCCTGATGACGCTTCACGCTGCCAAGGGCCTGGAATTCGACACCGTGTTCCTGCCGGGCTGGGAGGAAGGCCTGTTCCCGAACCAGCGTGCCCTCGACGAGAGCGGCCGCGCGGGTCTCGAGGAAGAGCGCCGCTTGGCCCATGTGGGCCTCACCCGCGCCCGGCGGCGTGCGAAGATCTACTTCGCGTCCAACAGGCGCATCCATGGCCTATGGAATTCGACCGTCCCGAGCCGTTTCATCGACGACCTGCCCGAGACCAACGTTGAGATCGTCGAGGCTCCCGCGAACTTCTCCTATGGCGGCGGCTCGCGCTTCGATCGCATGCAGCCTTTCAGCGGCTCGTCCTATCAGACACCCGGCTGGCAGCGCGCCCAGGCCCACCGCACCTCGACGGAGGACGGCGGCTACTCGGCCCGTAAGTCAGGCGACAGGCGCGGGCCGATGCTGATCGAAGGCGAGCTGGTGGCGAAATCCACCGGCGGCTCGGGCTTTGCCGTGGGCGGACGCGTCCTGCACACCAAATTCGGCCCCGGCACCATCGAAGCTGTGGACGGCAACAAGCTCACGGTCGAGTTCGATAAGGCGGGGCGCAAGATGGTGCTGGACAGCTTTGTGGAAGCACTGAGCTAGAAGAGTTTGCCATCGCCTGCCTTGCGCCCGTGATCCCGATCGGAGACCCAGTACCGTACCCATCCAGAGTGACATGGCTGGGACAAGCCCGGCCATGACAGATGTCGAGTTCGGAGCTCGCGACGATCACTCCGCCGCAATCGGCGGCACCGGCGCGGGTGGCGTGCCGTAGGTGCGCGGGTCGACAGGATTGAGCTGGCCTTCGTCTTCTGTGTAGGCCGGCGGGCGATCGACGTAAGTAAAGGTTCCCTTCCCGTCCGGCGCGGGCCCTTGCGCCCAGCGTCCCTGCTGGCTTTCCATGCCTTCCGAGTGGTTGAGGAACTGATAGGCGACTTCGCCCTTCTCCAGCTCCTGCGGGAAGTTGGCCGGAACCGGGGTCATATCGAGGCCGTCCTCCTCCAGCTCACGGATGGCCGCCAGCCATTGGTTCTGGTGCATGGTATCGCGTGCGATCAGGAACGAGAGCATGTCCCGTACACCGGTGTCATTCGTCATGTTGTACAGGCGGGCAACCTGAAGGCGCCCCTGGCTCTCGGCCGTCACGTTGAAGCGGAAGTCGGCCAGCAGATTGCCGCTCGCGATGGTGTAGGCCGAGGTCCAGGGATTGCCTACACTGTCACTCGGACGAGCACCAAGACCGGCCACGATGTAGTGCTGAGCATTCATGCCGGCCACGATGGCGTCCTCGACGCGGGCACCACCCATCACGGCGCCAACCACCGAGTTCTTCGCCATATCCTCCTGCTGCTCGATAGGTGAGGTCTCGAGCAGGCGTGCGATCATGGTGGCGAGCATCTCGACATGGCCGATTTCCTCGGTGCCGATGTCCATGATCATGTCCTTGTACTTCTGCGGACCGCGGCAGTTCCAACCCTGGAACAAGTAGGTCATCATCACGCTGATCTCGCCCCATTGGCCGCCGAGGGGCTCCTGAAGCATTTTGGCAAAAAGCGGATCGGGTTTATCAGGCTTGGCGTGATACGCCATCTGCTTCTGACGGAAGAACATTCGGCTGCTCCTGTGCGATGGATTGCATGGCAACTCTCGGCCCCACGAGAGCTAGCCTTCCAACCGGAGCGACTGGTCGTTGTTCCCCGAATAGGCTGTCTTTCCTGTACTTTAGACTAGTTCTGATGTAGAGGTTTTCCCTCTAGCCACCTGCCTGCAACTGTGGAACCATCCGCCCCGACCGAGCAACCGAAGAGGCGCCGATGTTCCCGCTGTCCCATATGCTGAAGTCGTTTATTCGCGCAGGCACGCTGAAGGTGATCGACGCGGAGGGCGCCGTGCATGTGTTCGGCGGGGACAAGCCCGGGCCGAGCGTCACCATGCGGCTCACGGATCGCTCCCTCTACCACAAGCTCTTCCTTAATCCGGAGCTGCATGCGGGCGAGGCCTATATGGACGGACGCATGAGTTTCGAGGACGGCTCGAACTTGCGAGATTTCCTGAATCTCTTCTCGATGAACCGCTCCACCCTGGCCAACTACCCGCTGCAGAGTACGCTCAAGCGCATTTCGCGTACCGTGAAGCGGTTTCAGCAGGCGAACCCGGTGGGCAAGGCGCAGCAGAACGTGGCGCACCACTACGATCTCGGGAACGACTTCTACAAGCTCTTCCTCGACAAGGGCATGCAGTATTCCTGCGCCTATTTCATCAACGACGACGACACGCTCGAAGAGGCGCAGCAGAACAAGCTTCGTCTCATCGCCTCGAAGCTGCAGCTCAAGCCCGGCTCGAAGATCCTCGACATCGGCAGCGGCTGGGGCGATCTCGCGCTCTATCTCGCCGCAATGGAAGACGTGGATGTCACGGGCGTCACCCTGTCGAAGGAGCAATACGAGCTCTCCAACGAGAAGGCGCGGCGCGCCGGTCTCTCGGACCGCGTCCGCTTCGAACTGCTCGATTACCGCAAGGTGGAAAGGAAGTTCGATCGCATCGTGTCGGTGGGCATGTTCGAGCATGTGGGGGTGCACCATTACGGCGAGTTCTTCGCCAAGATCAATGCTCTGCTCGACGATGACGGTCTCATGGTGCTGCACTCCATCGGCAAGATGAGCCCACCCGGAACCGCGAGCCCGTGGCTCCGGAAGTACATCTTCCCGGGCGCCTACTCGCCTGCCCTGTCGGAGGTGTTTCCCGTCGTTGAGCAGAACCAGTTATGGGTGACCGATCTCGAGTTCCTGCGCCTTCACTATGCCAAGACGCTCAACCATTGGCATCGGCGTTTCGAGGCCAACCGCGAGAAGATCGCCGCCATGTACGATGAGCGCTTCTGCCGGATGTTCGAGTTCTATCTCATCAGCGCCGAGACCATGTTCACGACAGGAAGCCAGCTCGTCTTCCATATGCAATTGGCGCGCAAACGCGATGCCGCGCCCATCGTGCGCGACTACATCACGGACACGCAGCGTGCCTACAAGGCCAAGGAAGCCGAGAAGCTTCAGGTGCTCGAACCTGCGGAAAAGGTGCTGCAGGCTGGGTGAAGGTCATAGTGCGGAGGCCGCGAAACGGCGCCTACCGCCTCCTGTGCCGCGCAGGAAAAGACGACGGGATAAGCCCGTTTCGAAATGCGATGTCATGACTGAATCCAGCGCGCGACTTAGGTCAGAGTCTCGTAATCCTTGTTCTTCAAACCGTCATGGGAATGACGGGTCGGCAGCTTGCCCTGCGGCTGCTTCTTGAAGTGCGAGGAGGCTTTGGCACCGACAGGTCCTTTCGAGATCGTGATGCCGCCATCCACCGTGTAGAGCGCGCCGGTGACGAAACTCGCCTCGTCGGAAGCCAGGAAGCAGAACACATTCGCGACCTCTTCCGGTGTTCCGCGCCGGCCCATGGGCGTAGCCTGCGTGATCATCGTCGCGAGTTCCGCATCCATCGGCCCCGTGGATTTGTGCGTCCAGGCGGTGTCGATCGGACCAGGGCAGACGCAGTTGGCCCGCACGCCATAGGGCACCTGCTCCGCCGCCACGCCGCGGATGAAGGAATGAATGAAAGCCTTCGTCCCGCCATAAGGAGTGTTCTTCGGATGTCCGAGCATGCCGGCCTCCGATCCTGTGGCGATGATGTTGCCGTGCGTTTCCTGCAAATGCGGCAAGGCGAACTTGGTCATCAGGAAGACCGAGCGCACATTCGAGCGGAAGGTCTCGTCGAACTTGTCGATAGGATAATCCTGCGTTTCCGCAACAGCCAGGAACACGCCCGCATTGTTGATGAGGATGTCGATGCGTCCGTAGGCACTCACACAGGCCTCGACGGCTGCTTGGGCATGACGCTCTTCGGCAATGTCGCCGAGATAGATTTCAGCAAACCCGCCCGCTCCGTTGATCGTGCGGGCCACGTCCTCGACCGGATCATCCGGCAACCCGACAAGGAGAAGGCGCGCACCTTCTTGGGCAAACTTGAGCGCAATCGCTTCGCCGATGCCGGTGCCGGCACCCGTCACGATGGCAACCTTGTCGAAAAGACGTCCGGGCATGGGGATCTCCTGGAAAGGGAACAAGCGCAGCCGTCAGCCGCAGGCCGCGGCCGACATCCGGTGAGGGCACAACGGAACGCTGTCCTGACGGTTCCAGGGGAAACCCGGTCTCACGGACAGGTGACCTGCGTTGCAAGGGGTGCTAAGGCGACTTTCATGCTTGAAGGTCTGCACCCCAACCGCCCCACCCACGTTTTCCGCATCACCACGGATGAGCGCTCGGCACGCGCCATGACCGACATGATCGGCGAGATCTTCGATCCGGCCGAGACAGCCGTCGCCTCCTTCGAGACAGAGGATGGAGGACCGTGGATGCTCGAAGCGTATTTCGCGCATCAGCCCGATGAAGAAGCGATCCGGGCTCTGCTGCGCCCGATCGTCGGCGCGGAAGCGGACAAGGGCGTCTTCCTTCCCCTCGAGCAGAAGGACTGGGTGAAAGCTTCCTTGGAGGGTCTAAAGCCCGTCCGGGCCGGCCGCATCTTCGTGCATGGCTCGCATGATCGCCATGAGCGCCGCCCGAGCGACGTCGCCATCGAGATCGAGGCGGGCCTTGCCTTCGGCACGGGCCATCACGGCACCACCAAGGGCTGCCTGCTTGCTTTCGTGGATGAGTTGAAGACGCGCACGCCTCGCCATGTGCTCGATGTCGGTACCGGCACGGGCATTCTGGCCTTTGCGGCGGCGAAGATTCTGAAGAAGCCGGTCGTGGCCGGCGATATCGATCCGGAAGCCGTGCGTGTGGCCCGCGAGAATGCGCGGCTGAACGGGATCGGAGCGTTCATGAAGCTTTATGTGGGCCCCGGTATCTGTCATGCAGAGGCCGACCGCGCAGGCCATTTTGATCTAGTCTTCGCTAATATCTTGGCAAAGCCCCTGCGGATGCTGGCGCCGTCCCTGGGGCGCGTAGCGAGCCGGGACGGAACGATCATTCTCTCGGGGTTGCTTGCCCGAGACGTCCCCGGCGTTCTATCGGCTTATGCCCATCAGGGCTGGTATCTGCAGCGCCGCTACGATCTCGACGGCTGGGCAGCGCTGGTCTTGAAGCGGGGCAATGCTCGTCCACTGCCCCGCCTGCGGTTGGATTACTCAGCCAGAACACCCGGGTAACGCTTGGCGAGTTCGCGGCGAAGCTTGAGGGTCTCAATCCAGACTTCGCGGATGGCCTTCATGGCGGTGATGATGATCATGGTATCGTCTCGCTTCAAAAAATGTTGGTCAGATCTTGGTGGGCAACAGGTCGGTCTGGTCGAGGAACAGGGCTGAATGATCCTGTCGGCGGCTCAGGTCCTGGATGAACGCCTCGTGACGGCGCAATTCCTGGGCGGCGCTTCTCGCCCGGCTTGCGATGAGCGCATCGGCGATCCGCGTCGCGACTTGTGCAAGTCTGGACGGCTTCTCGGCAGTCCCGACGAGGAAATTCGAAAAAACAGCTGTGATCATGGGCTCATCTCCAACAGATTGGTGCTGAGACCCTTCAGCGTTCCTCTGTTATCGTTGTCAGAAAGATAAGCTCGGTCAGACTTTAGTTGAAGTCACAGGATCACATGCGCGTCATGCACCCGACGCAGGGCGACGTCGCAAAAGATTGGGCAACAGGCACTCGGCGCATAATTCAAAGGCGTTCTGCTGTGGACCGAGGCATGCTCTGCCAACTCTCCTGGCAACCGCCTCGCCCACCGGATTGAACCCAAAAATGGTTTCCCCATTAGGTCCGATGCTCTAGCGTGTCGCCCTCCTCATGTCCGACCGATCGGTGCTGCTTTCCATGGCTCAGTTCCAGTTCTTTGACGATACGACCTCCCCTGCTCAAGGCCCTCAACACATCGCCAAACTGCGCATTGAGATGACCCGACGCGGCTTCGACGGCTTCATCGTCCCCCGCGCCGACGAGCACCAGGGAGAGTACGTGCCGAAGAGCGCGGAGCGTCTGGCCTGGCTCACAGGCTTCACAGGTTCCGCCGGTACCGCCGTGATCCTGCAGGACAAGGCAGCTCTCGTGGTGGACGGGCGTTACACGGTCCAAGCGGCCGAGCAGGTCGACACCTCCGTCATCGCGCCAGTTCAGTTGGCCGATTCCACCCCCGAGGACTGGATTGCCGCCCATCTCCCGCCGGGTGGCATCCTGGCCTACGATCCCTGGCTCCACACGAGCGAGGGCCTAAAAAAGCTTGAGCAGGCAGTCGGCCGGGCTGGCGGCAAGCTTGCCCCTGTCGACATCAATCTGGTGGACGTGATCTGGATCGACCGCCCGGCTCCGCCGCAGGCTCCCGTGCGGCCCCATCCGCTTGACTATGCAGGCGAGACCGCGCCTGCCAAACTGGAGCGCATCCGCAGCAAGATGGCGGAGGCGAAGATCGACGCGCTGGTCATCTCCGATCCGCACAACCTCGCCTGGGCATTCAATCTCCGCGGCGGCGATGTGGGCCATACGCCCCTGCCCCTCGGCTATGCCATCCTCCCGAAAGAAGGCCGCGCGAGCCTGTTCTTCGACCCGGCGAAGGTGACGAACGAAGCGGGGGACGCCGTTGGCGACCTCGCCGAGTTCGCTCCCATGGGCACCTTCCAGAGCGCCCTCGATGCGCTCGGCCAGACGGGCGGCAAGATCCGCATCGATTCCGCCACCGGCGCGGTCGCCCTGGTCCGATGCATCGAGGCGGCCGGCGGCACGGTCGATGTGGGAGCCGATCCGATCGCTCTCATGAAAGCGGTCAAGAACGAGGCCGAGATCGCCGGCTCCCATGCGGCCCATCTGCGCGACGGCGTCGCGTTGGCGCGCTTCCTGGCCTGGCTCGACCGGGAGGCTCCCTCGGGCAAGCTGACGGAAATCGATGCCGTCGAAGCCCTCGAGGCTTTTCGCATCGAGACGGGCGCCTTGAAGAACGTCTCCTTTCCGAGCATCTCGGGCGCCGGCCCCAATGCCGCGCTGCCTCATTATCGCGTCACGACGTCGAGCAACCGCACGCTCGAACTCGATCAGATCTTTCTGATCGATTCCGGCGCGCAGTACGAGGACGGCACCACGGACATCACCCGCACGATCATCGTGGGCGAACCGACAGCCGAGATGAAGGACCGCTTCACCCGCGTCCTCAAAGGCCATATCGCCATCGCACAGGCCGTATTTCCGAAGGGGACGACAGGCGCGCAGATCGACGCCTTCGCTCGCAAGCCGCTATGGGAGGCAGGCCTCGACTTCGATCACGGAACGGGCCACGGCATCGGCAGCTATCTGTCCGTGCACGAGGGCCCGCAACGCATCGCCAAGACCGGGCACACGCCCCTGGAAGTGGGCATGATGCTGTCGAACGAGCCGGGCTTCTACAAGCCGGGCGCCTACGGCATCCGCATTGAAAATCTTATCCTCGTGGAGCCCCGCACGATTCCCGGCGGCGACCGCGAGATGATGGGCTTCGAGACGTTGACCTTCACACCCATCGACCTGCGCCTCGTCGAGCCCGCCATCATGAGCGCCGACGAGATCGCCTGGCTCAACGCCTACCACGCCGCCGTGCGTGAGAAGATCGGACCGAAGCTCGATGCCGAGACCCGGGCTTGGCTGGAGAACGCGACGCGGCCGATCGGCTAGAGCATCGGGTGGATCCCAAAAGTGCAAGTCCACTTTTGAGATCGATGCTTTAGAACAGGTTCCGCAGCACCACGACGGACACCACGCCGACCGCGACTGTTCCAAGCAGCGGGAGCCGCAATGCGGCCGCCGCCGTGATGGCAGTCGCCACGGCCTCCGCCCATCCGCTGGTGAGCGCGGTCGGAGCGATCACGGCGACCAGCACCGCCGGCGGAATGGCGTCGAAGGCGGCCTTGGCGCGACCCGTCAGCACGAGGCGGTCGGCCACGAACAGGCCTGCGATTCGGGTGAGATAGGTCACCACCGCCATGGCCAGGACGGCGAGCAGGGTTGTCGTGTCGAGGCTCATGGACGCGCCTCCTTGGGGGCAGCGAGATAGGCGGCGGCAATGCCGGCGAGCGCGCCGGAGGCCACATGCCAGGGGGCGCCGACGAAGTGGTGCACGAGAGCCGCGACGCCGGCGCTGACCGCCACCGTGACGAGCGTTACCCGGCTCCGTCCGAAGCCTGCAACGAGGCCGATGAACAGGGCCGTGAAGGCGAAATCCGCCCCGATGCGCTCCGGATCGCCGAGGAGGGAGCCGAGGACCGCCCCGAGACTCGAGAAGAAGGTCCAATTCAGCCACAGGACTGCACCCATGGCGGCCCAGTAGGCGAAAGTGACCGGCCGTTCCAGGGCGCGGCGCTCGGACAGGGCCCAGGCCTCGTCGGTCAGGAAGAAGAACGACAGGAACATTTGGACCCGCGACATCCGCACCTTGGGCGACAAAGACGCCCCCATCAGCACGTGGCGCACGTTGATCAGCAGCGTCGCGAAGGCGAGCGTCAGGATGGGCGCGGGATGAATCCAGGTCTCGATGGCGGCGAACTGCGCCCCGCCGGCGAAGACGAGGGCCGACATCACCGTAACCTCCAAGGGGGTCAGCCCTTTCGCGGCCGCCACCGCGCCGAAGAGCAGGCTGATGGGAATGGCTGCCACGACCACGGGAGCGATGTCGCGCAGGCCCGCCCGAATCTCGCGGGGGTAGTCGACGGTGAAAGGGTTTGCTTGATCCATGGCCATGCCTGTTTTCCGCACCTTATGCGCGTTCGATGAGGAAGCGTCTTGGATGAAAGTGCCGTCTCAGGCGGCCCGATAGGCGCCGGGCGTCACGCCCATGCGGGCCTTGAAGACGCGGTTGAGGTGGCTTTGGTCGAAGAACCCGCAGGCGGCCGCCACGTCGCCTGGAGCCTGCCCCTGGCTCAAGAGCTTCGTGGCTGCGCGAAAGCGTCGGTCGAGTAGGTAGGCATGGGGTGTCAGACCGGTCTCCTTGGCGAAGGCGCGGATGAAATGGCTGCGGGAGAGCCCCGCCATGGTGGCGAGATCGGCCAGATCCGCCTCCTCGCTCATGTGGGTGTCGAGATAATCCCGCACCCGCAGGATGCCCTTCGAGCCGTAGCGCAGGGTCGGCAGGGCATCAAGATCGGCCCAGCGGGCGATCAGGCGGCTCAGGAAATCGATGAGCCGGGTGTCCTGCTCCATCTCGGAGGTCCAGGTCTCATCCTGGCAGAGGCAGGCATGAAGCCGGACCTGGGCCTGGAAAAGCTCCGGATCGTCGATGACCGAATGCGGGAACCAGGGCGCGCGGGAGAGCGGCCGCCCGGCCACCTCCTCGGCGATTTCCTGCATCAGCTCGGCCGATGGGTAGAACGTGCGGTACTCGAAGCCGCCGCCATAGGGCTCGCCGTCATGGATCTCGTCCGGGCAGACGACGGCCACGGAGCCTGCCGGAGCGTAATGCTGCGCGCCGCGATGAAAGAAGGTCTCGCAGCCCGCCAGGACCGCCGCGATGGCATAGGTGTCGTGGCTATGCCGGGCATAGGCGTGACGGCGGAAGGTCGCGCGCAGGCAATCGAGGTCGCGGTAGCGCGGCACTCGCCAGAAATGCGTCACGTCACCCGCTCCGACCAGTTCCGGGTCGAGCGAGACCTCGGGGGTGATCACCGTCATGGGGCCACCTTGCCACATCGGAGCGCCCAAGTCTTGGACAGAAGTCTCATCCCCGCCCGACGAGGGCAAACCAGCCGTCCTCGTCCATCACCTGGAGTCCGAGCTCGGCCGCTTTGGCGAGCTTGGAGCCCGCCCCGGGGCCGGCCACCACGATGTCCGTCTTCTTGGACACGGAGCCCGCCACCTTGGCGCCAAGCCGCTCGGCCATGGCCTTGGCCTCCTCGCGGGTCATCTGCTCGAGCGAGCCGGTGAACACCACGGTCTTGCCCGCCACGGGAGAATTTGCGGAAGCCGGCGCCTCCATGGGCTCCACCGTCACCTCGCCAAGGAGCGCATCGAGCATCTCTTCGTTGTGCTGCTCCTTGAAAAACTCGACGACGGCCTCCGCCACCACCGGCCCGATGCCCCCAATGGCGGTGAGTTCCGCATGCGCCTCCGATGCGGGATCGGCCGCGGCCTTCGCGGTCTCGCGCAGGTGCTCGAAGGTGCCGAAATGGCGCGCGAGCAGCCGGGCCGAGGTCTCGCCGATATGCGGGATGCCGAGGGCGAAGATGAAGCGATTGAGCGCGATCGAGCGGCGCGCCTCGATGGCCGCGAACAGGTTCTTCGCGCTCGTCTCGCCCCAGCCCTCCCGGTTTTCCAGGCGCTTGAGACTGCGCGCATTGCGGGCCTGCAGGGTGAAGATGTCCTGCGGGCGCTGGACGAGGCCTTCCTCGTAGAACTCGTCGATGCGCTGCTCGCCCATGCCCTCGATGTCGAAGGCATTGCGCGAGACGAAATGCTTCAGGCGCTCGCGGGCCTGCGCCGGACAGATGAGGCCGCCGGTGCAGCGGCGCACCGCATCCTCCTTGCCGGTGCGCGGATTGACCTCGCGCACCGCATGACTGCCGCAGGCCGGGCATGTGGTCGGGAACTCGTAAGGCTTCGCGTCGGCCGGGCGCTTCTCCAGCACCACGTCGAGCACTTTCGGGATTACGTCGCCGGCACGGTTGATGACGACCGTATCGCCGATGCGGATGTCGACACCGTTGCGGATCTTCTCGCCGTTGCCGCCGATGCCCTTGATGTAATCCTCGTTGTGCAGGGTCGCGTTGGACACGACGACGCCGCCGACGGTGACGGGCTTCAGGCGCGCGATGGGGTTGAGCGAACCCGTGCGGCCCACATTGATCTCGATGCCTTCGAGCACCGTCACGGCCTTCTGCGCCGGGAACTTGTGCGCCAGCGCCCAGCGCGGGGAGCGCGAGACGAAGCCGAGGCGCTGCTGCAGGCCCAACTCGTCGACCTTGTAGACCACGCCGTCGATGTCGTAGCCGAGATTGGCGCGATCGGTCTCGATGGCGTGGTAGTGCTCCAGCATTTCGGCGATGCTCGTGCAGCGGCGCGTGAGCGGATTGACCTTGAGGCCGAAGCTCCGGAAGCACTCCATCATGCCGTGTTGCGTCGTCGCCGGCATGGTGCTCACCTCGCCCCAGGCATAGGCGAAGAAGCGCAAGGGACGCGACGCGGTGATCGATGCATCAAGCTGGCGCAGGCTGCCCGCCGCCGCGTTGCGCGGATTGGCGAAGAGCGCTTTGCCCGCTGCCTCCTGGCGCGCATTGATGGCGGCGAAATCCTCGTGCGAGAGATAGACTTCGCCGCGCACCTCGAAGATGTCGGGAACGTCCGAACCTTTCAGCCGATGGGGAATGTCGCCCACTGTGCGGGCGTTGTTCGTCACGTCCTCGCCCACTGCGCCGTCGCCGCGGGTAGCGGCGGACACGAGCCTGCCGTTCTCGTAGCGCAGGCTCAAGGAAAGACCGTCGATCTTCGGCTCCGCCGTGAAGGCGAGCGGCGCATCGGCCTTCCATTGCAGGAAGCGGCGGATGCGCTCGACGAATTCCTCAACCTCCTCGTCGGCGAAGCCGTTGGCGAGTGACAGCATCGGCACCCGGTGCCGGATCTTGCCGAATTTTTCCGACACCTTGGATCCGACCTTCTGGGTCAGGCTCTCGGGCGTCTTCAGCTCCGGGAACTGATCCTCCAGGGCCTCGTAGCGCTTGCGCAGGGCGTCGTATTCGGCATCCGAGACGCTCGGCGCGTCCTCCTCGTAATAGCGCCTGTCGTGCTCCTTGATCTCGGCGCCGAGCGCCTCGTGCTCGATCCGCGCCGCGTTGGGCGTCAGGTGGTCGACAGGCTTTGGGGAGGAGGAGCTGCGTGGGGGCATAGTCGAATCGTGGTTGAGGGTGCTTGAACCATAGCGCTCTGCGGCGGAGTCTCCAGGGGCGGATGCGGACGGTGCACGGAATTCTGGCATTCTTCGCCCCGCCATCGGCGTCGGGCTCGTCCCGGCGATCTCGATGCTGTGAGCCGCGGTGTTGCTCCCATCGGGGGCAGCGGGCCTGAGTCCTGCCTCGTCATGGCCGGCCCTGGCGCGGGCGGGCTGCTGCAGCCCTTCTGCTACTGCGTGATGTCAAAGATCCAGCACCTTGGGGCCCGCAGCTTGCGCTGCGAGCCTTTCAGGAGATCGAGGGTGGCGCGAGAGGCGGCCCGGCTCGATGATGATGGTGTGAGATGGAAGAGCCGGACGGCGCCTCGCGCACGGTTCTTTTCAGGCGGACCAGCTGGGACGACACCCAAGGTCGGCCTCCTGCGCTCCCAGGCGTGCGAGGCCTGCCGCAGGACCGTGCCGGCTCCCGTCACTGCGACGCCTCGCGAGCGCGCCCCTCGCAGGAACCGATCTGCACAAGGGTATAGCTCAGGTGTAACACCGTGTCAAGAACAAAGTGAGAACATAACATCACGGCCGCATCACAGCCTCACAGCCTGCTGCACCCTCACCACACCCTCCCACGTCATCACCGGCCCTGTGCCGGTGATCCCGATGCGGTGAGGTGCACCACCCTCCCAATCGAGATGGCCGGGACTGATCCCCGGATCACGTCCGGAGGCGGCCTTGACGCAGCGCTTGTTAGGGCTGGGACGATGCTGCCCCCCGACCGGAGCTTGGTGAAAAGGCAAGGGAACTCGTCTGCACGCACGGTTCTCGTCCGTGGAGTTCCAGGCTCAGATCGAAGTCCCAGGCTTCGACTGGGACAGCCCCTTCAACGCGCCGCGCAGATCATCCGGCGCAACCTCCGACATCCCCGCCTCTACGGCAGCGTGGAGGGAGCGCCAGATCGGCACCGCCGAGGTCAGAACCTTCCTGCCCTTGTCGGTGAGGCGCAGGAGGCGGTTGCGGCGATCGTCAGGATCCTTGGCGACAGCCACGAGGCCGTTGCGCTCGAGCGGTTTCAGGGCGGCGGTCAAGGTGGTGCGGTCCATAGCCAGAAGCTGCGCCACCGGGGCGATGGACGGAGGTACGGAACGGTTGAGCGCATTCAGCAGCGAGAACTGCCCGGAGGTCAGCCCGACGGGTCGCAGGGCCTCGTCGAACTGGCGCGACAGGGTGCGGGCGGCGCGCTGGACGTGCAGGCACAAGCAGGCGTCGCGGATCAGGTGGGTGGTCTCGAAGGAGATGTCCTGAGAGTTTGACATGAGCGAATTATGTTGATATCAACGTATTTGTCAAGGAGAACAGGCCCTGAACGCCGCCAGGCCCAGCTCTGATTCCAGAAGATTCAAGGGAGATACGCGATGAAATATGTCGATGGCTTCGTGCTCGCCGTGCCGGCGGACAAGAAGGAAGAATACCGCAAGCACGCGGCCGAGGCCGCGCCCTTGTTCAAGGAGTTCGGCGCCACCCGCATGGTGGAATGCTGGGGCGACGACGTGCCGGACGGCAAGCTCACGGATTTCCGCCGCTCCGTGCAGGCCAAGGACGACGAGGTCGTGGTGTTCAGCTGGATCGAATATCCCTCCAAGGAGGTCCGGGACGCCGCCAATCAGAAGATCATGACCGATCCGCGCATGCAGTCCATGGGCGAGCAGATGCCCTTCGACGGCAAGCGCATGATCTTCGGCGGCTTCATGCCGATCGTCGACGCCTAGAGCCTCGGGCCCAGAAAGAATGGCCCCTTCCGGGCTCAACACGATGCTCCAACAACTGCGCAGAGAGATGCGACATGGCCAATCAACACGGCGACTTCATCTGGTATGAACTCCTGACCAGCGATCCCGACGCCGCCGCGCGTTTCTACGGCGGGGTCGTGGGATGGCAGGAGCGACCTGCGGAGGGTTCCGACCGGGGCTATCGGATCTTCGCGATCCGCGGCACGGATATCGGCGGGCTCATGCCCCTTCCGGCCGGTGCCGAGCAGGCAGGCATGCGCCCGACCTGGCTCGGCTATGTGGCCGTCGAGGACGTCGATGCGACGGCTCGCGATATCGTCCGGGACGGCGGCACCCAGCACATGCCGCCGACGGACATTCCCGGCGTCGGCCGTTTCGCCATGCTCGCCGACCCGCAGGGCGTCACGTTCTACGTGATGCGCGGCGCCGTGGACGGCACGAGCACGGCGTTCGACCAGAACCAGTCCGGCCATTGCAACTGGAACGAGCTCTCCACCACGGATCCAGCGGCGGCGCTTGCCTTCTATACCGCACGCTTCGGCTGGACGAAGGGCGACGCCATGCCCATGGGCGAGATGGGCGACTACCAGTTCATCGATCATGGCGGCCGGACCATCGGGGCCGTGATGAAGCGCACGCCCGACGGGCCGCCGCCGGCCTGGACCTTCTACTTCGGCGTCGAGGACATCGACGTCGCGGCAAAGGCCGTGTCCGGCAACGGCGGCGCAATCCATTACGGCCCCGCCGAAGTGCCGGGCGGCGTCTTCATCATCGTCGCCAGCGATCCGCAGGGAGCTCTGTTCGGCCTCGTCGGCCCGCGCAGGTCCTGACGTCAGGAGGCAATGCCATGAACATCCATGTTTCGGCCTTCAAATGGGTTCCGCCCTTCGCGCAAGGCTATGTCCGCGATCTTCGCGTGCGCTGGGCCCTCGAGGAAGCCGGTCTTCCCTATGAGGCGACCCTGATAGACCCCAAGATCCAGGCCTCCAGCGACTATCGAGAATGGCAGCCTTTCGGCCAAGTCCCTGCCTACAGGGACGACGCGGTGGAGATCTTCGAATCCGGTGCGATCGTGCTGCATATCGCGATGCGGTCCGAGGCGCTCGCACCGGCGGACGAGGCGGGCCGCGCCCGGGTGATGACCTGGGTGATCGCCGCCCTGAACTCGGTCGAGCCACATGTGCAGAACCTGGTTCAGCTCGACGTCTTCCATGCCGGCGAGGCATGGACGGAGGAGCGCCGCCCGCAGGCCGAGGCCATGCTGTGCAAGCGCCTCGCCGCCCTCAGCGTCTGGCTCGGGGAGCGGGAGTATCTCGAGGACCGCTTCACCGCCGGCGACCTGATGATGGCCATGGTCCTGCGCGAACTCGTCGAGACGGGGCTTCTGGAGCGTTATGCCAATCTGGGTGCCTATGTCCGCCGGTGCACGGAGCGGCCGGCCTTCAAGCGTGCCCTGGAGGCCCAGCTGCAGCCTTTCCGGGAGAACGCGCCGGCAGCCTGATCCGGATCACGCGAACGAATCCCGATCACGAACCTCACCACGGAGCATCTCATGCCCGACACGCTTGTTCCCGCCGCAGAGCTCGCACGCCGCTCAGCCGTACGCTTTCCAAACGAGAGCGCCGAGTACCGCGCCGCGCGCACCGCCCTGCTGGCGGAAGAGATCGAGCTGCGCCGCCATCTGGAGCGCGTGGCGGCCCAGCGCCGCGCCCTGCCGCCCGGCGGCGAGGTGACCGGCGACTACCGCTTCCAGGGCGAGGACGGCCCGATGAGCTTCGCCGACCTCTTCGGCGACAAGCAGACGCTTGCCGTCTACAGCTACATGTTCGGGCCGCAGCGCGAGCGCCCCTGCCCCATGTGCACCAACCTGCTCGGCGGGCTCGAAGGCAATGCGGCCGACATCGAGCAGCGCATGGCGCTCGCCGTCGTCGCGCGCTCGCCGATCGAGCGGCTCATCGCCTGGAAGAAGGAGCGCGGCTGGACGAACCTGAAGCTCTATTCCGACCTCAACGGCACCTATTCCCGCGATTACCACGGGGTGCTGCCGGACGGGAGCGAGGTTCCGAGCCTCAACGTCTTCACTCGCCGAGACGGAACCATCCGCCATTTCTGGAGCGGCGAGATGACGGGAGATTCCGCCGATCCCGGCCAGGATCCGCGCGGAGCCCCGGATCTCGCGCCCCTGTGGAACGTGCTCGACATGACGCCCGAGGGGCGCGGCACGGACTGGTATCCGAAGCTGGATTACGGGACATGATGAGGGCTGGCCATGGATGTCATTCTCGGCCGCGGCGGAGGGGAAGGGAATCCATGGCAGTGCAGGTCTCGGTGAGTCCCCCTTCCCGGCCTGCGTCCGCCGGGGATGACACTCTCCGATGTCATGGCCGGCCTTGTGCCGGCCATCCCGATCCCCTGAGGCGTTGCGCTTTTCCGCTCGAGATCACCGGCACGAGGCCGGTGATGACGTGAAGGGTGGATCGATCAGGCCGCCGCGATGGTGCCGTCAGTGCGCCGCAGCTTCCAGCAACCGCGCAGCGGCCGCGCGGGCTTCCTCGGTGATGGTCGCGCCGGCGAGCATGCGGGCGATCTCCTCCCGGCGGGGCGTGGCTTCGAGCGGAATCACGCGGGTGGCGACCCGGTCCTCGGCTCCGCGCACACCCTCCTTGGCGATCAGGAAATGGCTGCCGGCCTTGGCGGCGACCTGGGGCGCATGGGTGACGGCCATGACCTGAACCCTGCGCGCCAGGCGGGCGAGGCGCTGGCCGATGGCATCCGCCACCGCGCCGCCGACGCCGGTGTCGATTTCGTCGAAGACCAGGGTCGGGGCCGAGCCCTTGTCCGCCAGCACCACTTTCAGGGCCAACATGAAGCGGGACAGCTCGCCACCCGAGGCCACTCTCATCAGGGGGCCCGGCCTGGTGCCGGGATTGGTCTGGGCCCAGAACTCCACCCGCTCGAAGCCGCTCGGATCACGGCTGGTCTCGTCGATCTGGATGTCGGTGATGAACCGGGCCCGCTCCAGCTTGAGGGGCGGCAGCTCGGCCTGGACGGCGGCGTCCAGCGCCTGCGCGGCCTTCTTCCGGCCCGAGGACAGCGCCTTGGCGGCCTTTACATAGGCTGCATCGGCCTCCTTCAGGGACCTCTCCAGGCCGGCGAGCTGCTCCTCGCCCGCGTCGATGGCGGCAACGTCCTCCTCGAAGCGGGTGCGCAGGGCGGCGAGCTCGTCTGCCGGAACATCGTACTTGCGCGCGGCGGCACGCAGGGCGAAGAGGCGTTCCTCCGTCTGCTCCAGTTCGCGCGGATCGTACTCGGTGGCGCGAATCGCCTCCTCGAGAGCCGCCCGCGCCTCGTCGATGGCGACGAGCGCCGCATCGAGCGCCTTGACGCTGGGTTCTACGAGCGCCGGTGCCTGAGCGCCGCGGCGTTCCAGCTTGCGCACGGCAGCGGACAATTCGTTGACGGGAGACGTGTTGCCCGCGACCACCTCATAGGCCTCGTTGAGATCCTGGGCGACCTTCTCCGACTGCATCATGATCACGCGGCGCTCGGCAAGCGACTCCTCCTCGCCCGCCTGCGGGTTGAGCGTCGTCAGCTCCTCGACCGCATGGCGCAGGAAATCGGCCTCCTTGCGGGCCTTCTCGATGCGGCTGCGGTGCTCGTGCAGGGCATGCCGCGCCTCCCGCACACGCCGCGAGGCCTCGGTCACGGTCTGAATTTCAGCCGACAACCCGCCGAAGGCATCGAGGATCGCGCGGTGCGTGGCCGGATCGACCAGAGCGCGGTCGTCGTGCTGGCCGTGGATCTCGACCAGGGTCGCGCCGATGGCCTTGAGCACCTGGACGCTCACGGGCTGGTCGTTCACGAAGGCGCGGGTGCGCCCGTCCGCCACCTGCACCCGGCGCAGGATGAGATCGCCGTCCACGTCGATGTCGGCATCCGCCGCGATGCGGCGGGCCGGATGGTCGAGAGGGCAGTCGAAGACGGCCGTGACCTGGCCCTGGTTCTCGCCGTGGCGCACGAGGCTGCCGTCGCCGCGGCCACCGAGGGCCAGGGCGAAGGCATCGAGAAGGATGGATTTGCCAGCGCCGGTCTCACCCGTGAGGACACTCAGCCCCTCATGGAAGTGAAGCTCAAGCCTGTCGATGAGGACGATATCGCGAATCGCCAGCTGGATGAGCATGGAGGGTGAGGCTTAGCCCGTGCGCTGACCGACCTGGGGAACGCCGCGGAAGGCCTTGCTGATCCAGGACTGGGAATCCTCGCGCGGCTCGACGCCGCCCTTGGTCAGCAGAGCGTGGGCGTCCTTGTACCAGGGACTGTCAGGGAAGTTGTGGCCGAGAACGGCGGCGGCGGTCTGCGCCTCGCTGACGATGCCCATGGCCATGTAGGCCTCGGTGAGGCGCTCGAGGGCCTCTTCCACGTGGCGGGTCGTCTGGTAGCGCGAAACCACGGTGCGGAAGCGGTTGATGGCGCCCGCATAATTGCGCTTCTGCAGATAGAAGCGGCCGACTTCCAGCTCCTTGCCGGCGAGCTGGTCGCTGGCGACCTGGAGCTTCTTGCGGGCATCGGCCACGTATTCGGAACTGGGATAGCGCTGGATCAGCTCCTGCAGGGCCAGGATGGCCCGCTCGGACTTCTCCTGGTCGCGGGTGATGTCCGGGATCTGGTCGTAATAGGACGATGCCATCAGGTACTGGGCATAGGCCGCGTCCGAGGTGTTCGGATAGCTCTGAAGATAGCGCTTGGACGCCGTGATGGATTCCTCATAGAAGCCGCCCTCGTAATTGGCGTAGGCCTCCATGATCAGTCCTTTGCGGGACCACTCGGAATAGGGGTACTGCTTGTCGAGGCTGCTGAACTTCTTCACCGCGCCGTCGAAGTCGCCCTTCTGCACCCGGGCGAGACCATCGTTGTAGATCTCCTCCGCCGGGGCATTCGCCACGATTTCGGGCTTGTAGGTCTCGCTCTTGTCGAACGGGTTGAGCGACGAAAGGGATTCGCAGCCCGCGAGCCCCAAGGCGCAGACGCCAAGGATCAGTGCGCGGGCGGACGCGCCTTTCATACCTGCATAAGCCTTCGCGAACGACATGCCTCGCGGTCCTCCAAAAACCGTGCCCGATGTTTTAACGATGCACCGAGCGTTCTTTAGCCCAAGCATAGGGGCAGAGCCAAGCCCATACGTGAGCGCATCGTGCGGAAAAGTGGATCCGGTTCTCCGCTCCGGATGATGCGCCAGCCAAGGTTGGGAGCATCGGACGGGCCCACAAGTGCAAATCCACTGTTGGATCCGATGCTTAGGTTTACCCAACAGGAATTAAGAAAGCCTGCATGAAATCATGCGGCCAATGGGCGCTCGTCGCCTGGAGATCAGATACAGGGCTGCCCGAAGGCGCCTTAATGCATCTCGGGGGCGAGAACCGAAGCCGCCACGCTGCCGAGTTCGGCATAGGCCGTCTCGCGGCGCGGAACGGCGTCCACGATCGCGTAGTTGGAGCGGTTCGAGAACAGGGCCTCGAGCACCGAGAAATTCATGCGGTGGCCGCCGCAATAGGAGCGGTAGGTGCCGAGCAGCGGCAGGCCCGCGAGGGACAGGTCGCCGACCGCGTCGAGCAGCTTGTGGCGGACGAACTCGTCCGCGTAGCGCAGGCCCTCGGGATTCATGATGCCGTCGTCGCCGATGGCGACCGTGTTCTCCAGAGAGGCCCCGAGCGCGAAGCCGGCGCTCCAGAGCTTCTCCACGTCGCGCATGAAGCCGAAGGTGCGGGCGCGGGAGATCTCCCGGCGGAAGACGGAGGGTGACAGGTCGACGACCTTGCGCTGGCGACCGATCACCGGGGTGGGAAAATCGATCTCCACGTCCAAGCGGAAGGCACGGTCGTTGGGAAGAAGCTCGGCAAAGGCCTTGCCCTGCGTGACGCGGACCGGCTTGAGCACCTTGAGATAGCGGCGGGTGGCGCCCTGAACGGCGATGCCGACCTGGTCGACCGCATCGATGAAGGGAGCCGAGCTGCCGTCGAGAATCGGAACCTCCGGCCCGTCGATCTCGACAAGGACGTTGTCGATGCCGAGGCCGGACAGAGCCGCCATGAGGTGTTCGATGGTGGCGACCGCGCCTGTGTCGCGGTCGCCGATCACCGTGCAAAGCTCGGTGGCGGTCACCGCCAGATGCCGAGCGTCGATCAATCGGTCCAGGCCGCCCGGCAGGCCGGTGCGCAGGAAAGCAATGCCATGGTTCACTTCAGCCGGATGAAGGATCATCTTCACTTCATCCCCGGAATGGACTCCGGTTCCAACGAGGGTCACGGCGGCGCGAAGCGTGGTTTGCTGGCTTTGCTTCATTATTCCTGAACCTCAACTACCCTTGTCGCCAAACTGAGCCTGTTTGCCGGGGAAGCTGCATTTGCTGCGTTGTGGCTTCCGACCGGCAGGCTTCTCATTAGCGCTGCCCCTTTGATGTGTGGGCACCTTAGTCCCGCTGTCAGGCTAGGCCAAATCACGCTTTCTTACTTTGTGTTACAATTGGGATAACTCCCAACCCATTGAAATTAATAGATTTTTAATAATTAAGGCCCCCAGCCACGTGCGGCTGGAGGCCCATTTGTAACAACCCTTACAGAGCCGTCAGGTCAAATCAGTTGGCCTGACGCCGCAGGAAGGCGGGAATCTCCAACTGGTCGTCTTCCGAGTGAGCCCGGGGAGCCGGAGCCAGCGGGGCCTGCTGAGGACGCTGGGCCTGGGGCGGCGCGGGCCGGCGGGCGTACTCGGCGTGGACCGAGGACATGGGCTGGCGCGGCGCTTCCTGGCGCGGCTCGGCGGGAGCGTGCTGAGGCTCCTCGCGGCGGCCGAAGCCGATGGTCGCGAGGCGCTGGATCAGCGACGGCTTGTGCTCGTGGGCAGGCTCCTCGCCGCGGCTGGCGCGGATCTGGTTCTGCGCCGGCATCGGCAGTTCGTCGATCCGCGGCATCCGGGCCGGACGCATGGCACGCTCCGCCTGCGGCGGGATGAAGGCGCCCTGCTCCACCGGCTCCTCGTAGACCGGTGCCTGAGGTGCCGGCGCCTCGTAGGCCACGGCCTGCCGGGGCTGAGCCGGCGTGAGGACCACGTCGTCCCGAATCACGGGCTGCGGCGCGGGCTCGACCGGCTGGATGGCCGCGACGGGAGCCTGAGCCATGACGGGGGCCGGGGCCAGAGCGGAAGCGCTCTGCGTCAGGATCGGAGCCGCCTTCACCGATTCGGCTTGGGCGGCGGAGCGAAAGGTCGGCGCAGGCTGAGTAGTCGTGGCACGGGCCCGAGCCTCGGCGCGCAGGCGCTCGGCCACTTCGGAGATCCGCTGCTCGGTGGCCGTCAGGTCGCCGCCGTTCTCCAGGATGGCATGATCGATGCCGGTCGCCACGACGGAGACGCGGATGATGCCTTCCAGGCTTTCGTCGAAGGTCGCGCCGAGGATGATGTTGGCATCCTGGTCCACTTCCTCGCGGATGCGGGTCGCCGCCTCGTCGAGCTCGTAGAGGGTGAGATCGTTGCCGCCGGTGATCGAGATGAGCAGGCCGCGCGCGCCCTTCATCGACACGTCGTCGAGGAGCGGGTTCGCGATGGCTGCCTCGGCCGCGCGGATGGCGCGCTTCTCGCCGGAAGCCTCGCCCGTGCCCATCATGGCCTTGCCCATGCCGCGCATGACGGAGCGCACGTCGGCGAAGTCGAGGTTGATGAGGCCTTCCTTCACCATCAGGTCGGTGATGCAGGCGACGCCCGAGTAGAGCACCTGGTCGGCCATGGCGAAGGCGTCCGCGAAGGTCGTCTTCTCGGTAGCCACGCGGAACAGGTTCTGGTTCGGGATCACGATGAGCGTGTCGACCGCCTGCTGCAGCTCGTTGATGCCGGCTTCCGCCAAACGCATGCGACGCACGCCTTCGAACTGGAACGGCTTCGTGACGACGCCAACAGTCAGTATACCGAGTTCGCGGGCCGCGCGGGCGACGACCGGAGCAGCGCCGGTGCCAGTGCCGCCGCCCATTCCGGCGGTGATGAACACCATGTGCGAGCCTGCGAGCTGGTCGCGGATCTCGTCGATCACCTCTTCGGCCGCCGCGCGGCCGACTTCCGGCTGCGAGCCGGCGCCGAGGCCCTCGGTGACCTGAATGCCCATCTGGACCACGCGCTGTGCCTTGGAGGAGGCCAGAGCCTGCGCGTCAGTGTTCGACACCACGAACTCGACGCCCTCGAGACCCGATTCAATCATGTTGTTCACGGCGTTCCCGCCGGCACCGCCGACGCCGAAAACCGTGATGTGCGGCCTGAGTTCCCGGATGTCCGGAGCTTGCTGATTGATAGCCATGACCTGTGCCTCTTCTGGCCTTTATACCGATGAGCGTTTGGCGGACGCTGACCCTTGTTGACTTGAACTCTTCACGATGGCCCGCCGCGCCAACGCGTTACTCGTTTTAAAAACTCTCGCGAATCCACCGGCCCACTCGCGAGAAGTAGCCGTCGGTTCCCGTACTCTGAAACAAGCCGCTGGAACGCGGCTCGAAATACTCGATGTGTGCCACCTGCGGATAAACCAGGAGGCCGACCACCGCCGAAAAGGCGGGGCCCTTTGCCGCCTCAGGCAGGCCCTTGATGCCGAGCGGACGCCCGACACGAACCTGGCCCTGCAAGATGCGGCGCGCCGTTTCCGGCAGCCCGACGAGCTGGCTCGCGCCGCCCGTCAGCACGACCCGCCGTCCGGCCTGGGCCGCAAAGCCCGCACCTTTCAACCGGTCGCGCACGAGTTCGAGAACTTCCTCGACCCGCGGCTTGATGATGCGAACGAGGTGCGACTTCGGCAGATGATTCGGAACGTCCCGTTCGTCCTCATCGACCTGCGGCACCGCGATCATGTCCCGGTCATCCGCGCTCGATGTGATGGCGGAGCCGTACAGAGTCTTGAGACGTTCGGCTGCGGACACGCGGGTCGTGAGACCGCGCGCGATATCCATGGTCACGTGATGACCGCCGACCGCGATGGCATCGGTGTGCACCAGATGCCCGTTGGAGAAGATCCCCACGCTCGTGGTGCCGCCGCCCATGTCGACCACGGCGCATCCCATGTCGGCCTCGTCGTCGACGAGGGCCGAGAGACCGGCCGCGTAAGGCGTTGCGATGACCGCCTCGACGCCGAGATGGCAGCGCTCTACCGCGAGCATCAGGTTGCGCGCAGCCGCCGCTTCGGACGTGACCACGTGCAGATCCGCGCCGAGACGCTCGCCGATCATGCCAGCGGGATCGACGATGTGGTGCTGCTGGTCGAGGGAGAAGCCGGTGGGCAGAGCGTGAAGAACGGTCCTGCCACGACGGAGATCGTAGCTCGATGCCGCATCCAGAACGCGATGGACGTCGCCGGAGCTGACCGCGCCGCGCACGGGGATATGCGCTTCGAAATGCTCCGAGGCGAGTCGCCCGCCGGTGAGGTTGACGATCACCGACTGGATCTCGACCTTCGCCATCCGTTCGGCGGCATGAACCGCCTGCCGGATCGCGCTTTCGGCCGCTTCGAGATCGACGACCACGCCGCCTTTGAGCCCGACGGAGCGCTGATGGCCGATGCCGAGGATGCGCGCCACATGGGTGCGGCTGCGCAGCGCTTCGACCTCGTCGGCCGGCTTCAGTTCCGCCACGACGCAGACGACCTTGCTCGTGCCCACGTCCAGGACCGAGAGGATGGCGCTCTTGCGCGCGGAAAGCGGCTTCAAGCGAGGTGTCAAACCGTGACCCGAGAGACTCATGTATCGACCCCCTTGCCGCGCATTGGTTTTTTCTTGAGCGCCTCGGCGCGGGCCAGGGCTGCCTCTTCCGTCAAGCGGACGACGACGCGATCCGCCATGCGCAGATCGATCGCCAAAACGTCCTTTTCCAGAATCTTCTGCTCGTTCTCGAGCTTCACGAGCCGGGCCAGCGCGTCGGCGGCCTTGAGCTCCGGCAGGCGCACGTCCATGCCGTTGTCCATCTTGAGCGTCCAGCGTCGCCCGGCCACGAGAGTGCCGGCGCGAATCCGGTTCTTGAGCGGGCCTGCGGCCTCGATCAGCGCGAGATATTCCTTGCTGCGGGTATTGGCGCCCTCGCCCACCACGAAGGGCAGATCGAGGTAGCGCTCGTCCTGCATCAGGTCGATCACCGTGCCGTCGGCAGCGATCACGAACAATTCGCCGTTGTTCTGCCAGATCCCGTGCGCCTCGCGCTCGGTCAGCGTGATGACGATCTCGTTCGGATAGAGCTTGCGAACGGTGGCCGACTTGATCATCGGAACGCGCTCCAGGCGCTCGCGCAGATCGTTCACGTCGAGGAAGGCCAGCGACTGCTTGGCATTGATGCCCGCCGCGGCAAGAACCTCGTTCTCGCCCATCTGCGAGATGCCGGAGATCGTCACCTGATCGAGTCCGAGACCGACCGCGCGGGCAAGAGCGTGATGCGGCTCGCCATATTCACGGATGAAGCCGTCGATGTGACCGCCCTGCCAGAGTCCGAATCCCACGACGGCGCCGAAAAAGCCGAGCGCCAGCCCGGTTCCGAGAAAGCGCGGAAGGCGCTGTTCGAGCGGCGCCCCGGCATGACGCCGGCGCACGCTGCGAGAAGAGCCGAAAAGCTTTTTGATTCGGGTGGGCTTCTTGAAGGGGGAGGCCCCTGCTCCCCGCCCTGCGGAGGCAGGGCGCGCAACGGCGAATCCGGCCGGATAGGCCGTCATCGGTTGCAGGTAGCGTCCTCCACCATCCATTGCACAAGCTCGCCAAACGAATAGCCCGCGTGGGCTGCCAGTTCTGGCACCAAGCTCGTCTCGGTCATGCCGGGTTGCGTGTTGACCTCAAGAACGACGAGCTCCCCGGTTCCCCCAGGAGTGTCGTCGTACCGCAAGTCGGCGCGGCTGATTCCCCGACAGCCGAGCGCTTGATGCGCCGTTAACGCCAACTCTTGGACCTTTTGGTAAATATTCGGTTTAATTTCTGCCGGGAGGACGTGAATGGAGCCCCCCTTCACATATTTCGCATCGTAATCGTAGAAGACCCCGGTGGCGGGCTGGATGTCGATGACGCCCAGCGCCCGGTCGCCCATCACCGCGCAGGTGAGTTCGCGGCCCGCAACATATGATTCCACAAGGACTTGCTCGCCGAACGCCCAATCCTCGCGGGTCAGCTCCTGCGGCGGATGCGAGCGGTCCTCGCGGACGATGATGACGCCCACGGACGAGCCCTCGTTGACCGGTTTGATCACGTAGGGCGCTGGCAGGACGTGGCTTTTGGCCGCCTCCAAACGGTTAACGACCTTACCCATGGGCACCGGCACGCCGGCGGCTGCCATGACGATTTTGGCCTTGTCCTTCTGCATGGCGAGCGCAGAGGCGAGGATTCCGGAATGGGTGTAGGGAATCCTTAAGACCTCGAGCAGACCCTGGATGGTTCCGTCCTCGCCCACCCGCCCGTGGAGGGCGTTGAACACCACGTCCGGCGCGACGGCCTGGAGCACGGTGGCGATGTCGGGCTGCACATCGATGGGTGTGACTTTGTAGCCCTGCTCTTCGAGCGCCTTGCAGCAGGCCTTGCCTGACGCCAGGCTCACTTCCCGCTCCGCGGACCAGCCGCCATAGAGGATGGCAACGTGCTTCGCCATGGGTCTCTCCCGTCATGCGCCCCGGCGACACCGGGATGTAAGTGATTCGAATCAGGCCTTAGAGCATCGGACCCAAAAGTGGACTTGCACTTTTGGGATCCATTCCGATGCTCCTTCTCTCAGCTGGCGCAGCGTTAGGCGCGGAAAACCGGATCCACTTTCCCGGACGATGCGCTAGCGATCCCGACCCGCTTGATTTCCCATTCGAGCTCCACGCCCGAATTCTCGAGGACCCGGCGGCGCACCTCTTCGCCCAGACCCTCGATCTCGGCCGCGGTGGCGGAGCCATGGTTGATGAGGAAGTTGCAGTGCATCTCGGAAACCTGGGCATCGCCGATGCGAAGCCCGCGGCAGCCGGCGGCGTCGACCAGTTCCCAGGCCTTCCGGCCCGGAGGGTTCTTGAAGGTGGAGCCGCCCGTGCGGGTGTTGACCGGCTGGGTCGAGGACCGCGCCTCGGTGATGGCGTTCATCTCCGCCAGGATCTCGTCCGGGTTGCCGGGGCGCCCCTCGAATAGGGCCTCGGTGAAGATCACGTCGTCCGGCACGCCCGAATGGCGATAGGCAAAGCCCATCTGGGCATTGGTGAAGCTCACCGCCTCGCCGGTGCGGGTGACGCCCTTGGCTTCGACGAGCACGTCCTTCGTCTCGCCGCCATAGGCGCCGCCGTTCATCCGCAACGCCCCGCCGATGGCCCCGGGAATTCCGCGCAGGAAGGAAAGGCCGGCAATGCCGGCTTCCGCCGCCGCGCGCGCCACCTTCACGTCTGGAGCGCCGGCGCCGGCGCGCACGCGCAGTCCAGGCTCGATCGACACTTCGGCGAAGCCTTTGCCGAAGCGAACGATCACCCCCTCCCATCCGCCGTCGCGGATGAGCAGGTTGGAGCCGAGGCCGACGACGAGAACCGGCACGCTTCGGTCGAGATGCTGCAGGAAATAGGCGAGATCGTCCGTGTCGACCGGCGTGAACAGCACCTGGGCAGGGCCACCCGTGCGGAACCACGACAGAGGCGCCGTCGGCGCGTTCGCCTCCAGCTTGCCGCGCAGTTCGGGCATGCGGGCTTTGAGATCGGGAACGATATCGGCAAACATCACGCCGCCTTCTCGCCCAGCGCCTCGAGTTCGCCCGGCAGGGCATAGGCCCATTGGGTGATGTTGCCGGCGCCCAGGCAGATCACGTAATCGCCGGGCCTCGCGATACCCTTCACGAGGCCTGCGAGGTCTTCCGTTCGTTCGAGCGCCATCACGTTGCGGTGGCCGCGGGCCTTGAGGCCCGACACGAGACTGTCGCGGTCCGCGCCCGGGATCGGCTGTTCGCCCGCCGCATAGACCGGCGCGACGATGACCGCGTCCGCGTCGTTGAAGCAGGTGCAGAACTGATCGAAGAGAGCCGACAGACGCGTGTAGCGGTGCGGCTGCACCACGGCGATGACCTGACCGTCGGTGGAAGCGCGGGCGGCTTTCAGCACGGCGGCGATCTCGATGGGATGGTGGCCGTAATCGTCGAACACGGTGACGCCGTTCCAATCGCCCGTGCGGGTGAAGCGCCGCTTCACGCCACCGAAGCCTGCGAGCGCCTTGCGGATCGCATCCGGCGTGACGCCGAGTTCGTGCGCGACCGCGATGGCCGCCGTGGCGTTGAGGGCATTGTGCGCGCCGGGCATCGGCAGAACGAGGTCTTCCAGCTCGAGACGGAAGCCGGGACGGCGGTCGCGGATCATCACGCGGAAGCGATTCTGGCCGCCGCGGGAGTCCACGTCCATCAGGCGCACGTCGGCTTGCGGGTTCTCGCCATAGGTGATGATGCGGCGATCCTCGATGCGGCCCACAAGATCCTGCACGGTCGGATGGTCGATGCACATCACGGCAAAGCCGTAGAAGGGAATCGAATTGATGAAGGAATGGAAGGCTTCCTTGATCGCGTCGAACGTGCCGAAATGGTCGAGATGTTCGGCGTCGATGTTGGTCACGATGGCGACGTCCGCCGGAAGCTTCAGGAACGTGCCGTCGGACTCGTCCGCCTCCACCACCATCCACTGCCCGTCGCCCATGCGGGCGTTGGTGCCGTAGGCATTGATGATGCCGCCGTTGATGACGGTCGGATCCAGCCCGCCGGCGTCCAGCAGCGTCGCGACGAGCGAGGTCGTGGTGGTCTTGCCGTGGGTGCCCGCGATGGCCACGCAGGACTTGAACCGCATGAGCTCGGCGAGCATCTCGGCCCGGCGCACCACGGGCAGGCGCTTCTCGCGGGCGACGATCAGTTCCGGGTTGTCCCGCTTGATCGCGGTCGAGACCACGACGATCTCAGCATCCTCCACGTTCTCGGCCTTGTGGCCGATGAACGTCTTGATGCCCTTATCGTTCAAGCGCTTCACGTTGTAGTTGTCGGCGGCGTCCGAGCCCTGCACCGTGTAGCCCAGGTTGTGCATGACCTCGGCGATGCCCGACATGCCGATTCCGCCGATGCCGATGAAGTGAATGGGACCAAGCTTCGGCGGCAGTTTCATGAGGTTTTTCCGTTATTGTTCGACTGAACGAGGGTGAGAACGACTTGCGCCAGACGCTCCGCCGCATCCGTGATGCTGGCGCTATGTGCAGCGGCGGCGGCTTTGGTCAAGCGGTCAGGCTCTTGAAAAATGAGCCGGATTTCGTTTGCCAGCCGCTCAGGGGTGAAGTCCGATTGCGGACAAACGATGGCAGCGCCCAGATCTCCCAGCGTTTTGGCATTGGCCGCCTGGTCCTGATCGAGGGAGCCCGGCAGGGGCACGAGGATCGACGGGCGTCCGATGACGGCCAGTTCGGCCACGGTCGAGGCGCCGGAGCGGGAGACCACGAGATGGGCCTGTGCCAGCCGGTGCGGCAGGTCCTTGAAGAAGGGCTCGGCCTCAAATTCCACAGGGAGTTTCCGGTAATGCTCGCGAACCCGCTCCAGGTCCTCGCCCCTCGCCTGCTGGGTGATCACGAGACGCGAGCGCAGGTCCGGCGGCAGGAGTTCGATAGCCGGAGGCACCACGTCGCTCATCACCCGCGCGCCCTGGCTGCCGCCCACCACGAGAAGACGAAGCTTCCCATGGGGCTCGAGGTCCGCATAGGGCTGTTTCGCCGCTTCCAGCACCGCGGGCCGGATCGGATTGCCCGTGTGGATGATTTTGCCCGGCACATTCGCCGGAATGCCCTTGATGTCGGCGAAGCCCGTGGCGATCACGGTGGCGCGGCGGGCCAGCAGCCGGTTGGCGCGGCCCATGACGCCGTTCGCCTCGTGGATCACCGTCGGCACCTTGAGGAACGACCCGGCGAGCACCGGAGGGACGGTGGGATAGCCGCCGAAGCCCACGACGACGGCGGGCTTCATCCGACGGATGAGGGATGCAGCCTTCAGAGTCCCCTGCCCCAGGAGCAGCGCCGCTTTCGCCATCTGCGGCACGGAGCGTCCGGAGGGCGTCGCCGAGGGGATCTCCACGATCTCGTCGGCTGGAAACGAGCCCGCATAGGCGTTAGCGCGCTTGTCGGTGGCAAGCGCCACTGTCGCACCGGACGCCTTCAGGGCATTCGCCAGCGCCTCGGCCGGAAAAAGATGACCGCCGGTCCCGCCGGCGGTCAGGAGGATGAGAGGATTGCTCATCCGCGTGGCCAATCCTGATTGAAGTTGTCCATCAGCTCCGCGCGGGGCCGGCGGCGCGTGAGCGCGATGAGGAAGCCCATGCCGAGCGCGAGCGACAAGAGCGAGGAGCCGCCATAGGAGATGAAGGGCAGCGTCATGCCCTTGGCCGGCATGAGATGCACGTTCACCATCATGTTGATGCAGGCCTGCAGGCCGAACATGAAGATGAGGCCGGTGGCGGCAAGGCGGCAGAACGTGTCCTCGCTGCGGCGGGCGAGCATGAGACCGCGCAGCACGATGAAGGCGAAGACCACGAGCAGCGCGATGCACACGACGATGCCGAACTCTTCCGCCGTCACGGCGAAGATGAAGTCGGTATGGGCGTCGGGCAGGATGCGCTTGACCGTGCCCTCGCCCGGACCGCGTCCGAGCCATCCGCCGCGGGAGAACGATTCCATGGCCGTGTCCACCTGGAAGGTGTCGCCGGATTCCTTGTCGAGGAAGCGCTCGATGCGGGCGCGCACGTGCGGCAGGAACTCATAGGCCGCCACGATGCCCACGAGGCCCGCGCCGCCGAGGCCCATGACCCAGAACCAGTGCAGGCCGGCGATGAAGAACAGGCCGCACCACACGATGGTGACGAGCATGGTCTGGCCGAAATCGGGCTGGAGGATGAGCGGAACGATGGTGGCCGGCAGAAGGAGAAAGGCCAGCAGCGTGCCCGGCACGTCCTTGCGCCGTGCGCCTTCCGAGAAGGCCCAGGCGGAGAGTACCACGAAGGCGGGCTTCACGAATTCCGACGGCTGCAGGCCGAGCGGGCCGATCATGATCCAGCGGTGGGCACCCTTGATCTCGGGGCCATATTGGAACGCCAGCAGGATCAGCACCATGCCGACCGCATAGACCAGCAGCGCCAGACGCCGGATATGACGAAGGGACAGGAACGAGACCGGGATCATAATGGCAAGCGCCGGGACGAGAAACATCACCTGCCGGTTCACGAAGTGGAATGTGGAGAGCCCAAGACGCTCCGCCACGGGCGGGCCGCCAGCCATGAGGAAGACGAGGCCGGCCAGCATGAGGATGGCGAGACCCGCAAGCAGCAGGCGGTCGACCGTCCACCACCAATCGCCGAAGGCCGAGCGTTCCGCGCGTGACACCATCTTCAAGCCCCCTTGGCTTCGATGCCGGGTAATGCCCGGACCAGATCGCGGAAATGGTTTCCGCGCACTTCGTAATTTGGAAATTGATCGTAGGAGGCGCAGGCCGGCGACAGCAGGACGACGGCGGAGCCGCCCGATGCCTGAGCATCCGCTGCTGCCTGGGCCACGGCCTTGTCGAGCGTGCCGCAAGGGACATGTGCAACGCCGGATCCGAGCGTCTTTGCAAACTCATCCGCGGCGGCACCGATGAGATAGGCCTTGCGGATCTTCGGGAAGTAAGACGTGAGCGGCTCGATTCCGCCCTCCTTCGCCTTGCCGCCAAGGATCCAGTAAATGTCGTCGAAGGATTTCAGCGCCTTTTCGGTGGAATCCGCATTGGTGGCCTTCGAATCGTTGATGAAGAGAGCATCGCCGATGCGGCCGACCTCCTCCATGCGATGCGGCAAACCGGGGAAGGTATGAAGGCCGGAGCGGATCTCATCCGGCGAAACGTTCAGGGCCAGGGCGACCGCGACGGCCGCAGCGGCGTTCTGCGCATTGTGGGCGCCGCGCAGGGAGCCGATACCGGACAGGTTGGCCACAGGGGCGGCATCCGATGCCGTCACTCCGACGAGCGTCTCGCCGTCCACAAAGACGCCTTTTCCACTGATTGGCTCGACCGAGATGCGGGCAACGTTCACGCCCTTTGCCTCGCAGGCGTCGGCGATTGCACGGCTCATGGAATCATCAACGCCGACGACCGCAAGGCCGGCCTTCATCACCAGCCGTTCCTTGATCGCAGCATAGAGCTCCATCGTCCCGTGCCGATCGATGTGATCGGGCGAGAGGTTGAGATGTACGCCGATGGTGGGTGCGAGCGAGGGTGCGAGATCGATCTGGAACGACGAGCATTCGATCACATGGATCCGGTCGTCGGCGGGCGGCTCCAGCGACAGGATTGCCGTGCCGATATTGCCGCCCATCTGCACGTCGCGGCCCGCCGCGCGCAGGATATGGGCGATGAGGGCCGTGGTGGTCGATTTGCCGTTGGTGCCGGTGATGGCGACGAACGGTGCGTTCGGGGCGATTTTCGCCCGCTCGCGACAGAAGAGCTCGATGTCGCCGATGATCTCGACGCCGGCCTCTTTCGCCAGCTTCGCCGACCAGTGCGGCTCGGGATGAGTCAGCGGAACGCCCGGCGAGAGGATGAAGGACGAGAACCTAGACCAGTCAGCCTTGCGCAGGTCGCCCGTTTCAACTCCCTTGGCGCCGGCCTCCGCCATCTTCGCCGGATTGTCGTCGCAGGCGATGACATGCGCCCCGCCCGCCTTCAGGGCGAGCGCCGTCGCCAGCCCCGAGCCGCCGAGGCCGAAGAGCGCGACCGTTCTGCCTGCGAAGGAGGTAACGGGTGTCATGCGCCTTACCGCAGCTTGAGGGTGGCGAGGCCGGTGAGCGCCAGCACGACGGCGATGATCCAGAAGCGGATCACAACCTGCGGCTCGGTCCAGCCCAGCTGCTCGAAATGGTGATGGATCGGCGCCATCTTGAACACGCGCTTGCCCGTGAGCTTGAACGACGTGACCTGGATGATCACGGACATGATCTCGAGCACGAAGAGACCGCCCACGATGGCGAGGACGAACTCGTGCTTGGCCGCCACCGCAATGGTGCCGAGCAGGCCGCCGAGGGCGAGCGAACCCGTGTCGCCCATGAAGATCTGGGCCGGCGGGGCGTTGAACCAGAGGAAGCCGAGGCCCGCGCCGATGAGCGCGCCGCAGATCACCGCGAGTTCGCCGGTGCCGGGGACGAAATGGATCTGCAGGTAATTGGAGAATACCGCGTTGCCGGACAGATAGGCGATGAAGCCGAAAGTACCGGCCGCGATCATCACCGGCACGATGGCCAATCCGTCGAGGCCGTCGGTGATGTTCACCGCATTGCCGGCACCGACGATCACGAAGCCGGCGAAGACGATGTAGAACCAGCCGAGATTGAAGATTAGGTCCTTCGAGAACGGCAGCGCCAGTTTGTTGGCCAGGCCCGGCGTCGCCATGTAGGAAATCGCGATGCAGGCGATCGCCGCGATCAGCGCCTCGATGGCGAGGCGCGAGCGGCCGGAAAAGCCTTTGTGCGATTGCTTCGTAACCTTCAGATAATCGTCGTAGAACCCGATGGCGCCGAAGCCCACGGTGACGAACAGCACCACCCAGACGTAGTGGTTTTCGAGGTTCGCCCAAAGCAGGGTCGAGATCAGCACGCCGGCCAGGATCATCAGGCCGCCCATGGTGGGCGTGCCGCGCTTGGTCAGAAGGTGGGATTGCGGCCCATCCTCACGGATCGGCTGCCCCTTGCCCTGGCGCAGGCGCAGGAGCGAGATCATCCACGGGCCGAACAGGAAGACGATCAGCAAGGCGGTTGCCGTCGCGCCCCCGGTGCGGAACGTGATGTAGCGGAAGATATTGAGGGGGCTGAAATAGGGGCTGAGCTCAGCCAACCAGGTTAACATCGATCATCCTTTCAGCGCGTGGCCCATCGGGCCCGCGCCGTAACGTTCTTTCAAGGTTTTGACAACCAGGGCCATCTTCATGCTGAGCGAACCCTTGACCATGACGGCATCGCCGGGGCGCACAGCGGCCAAGACCGCATCGACCAGGTCGGCGGAGGTCGGCGCATGGGCCGCGACCTTGGCCTTCGGCATGGCGTCGACGAGATTCTGCATTAGTGGGCCGGCCGCAAACAGCAGGTCGATCCTGTTCGCCTCGATTGCCTCCGCCAGTTCCTCGTGCAGGCGAGGCCCCGTCTCGCCCAGCTCCTTCATATCACCCAGAACGGCGATGCGCCGCGCGCCTCGGCCGAGTTCGACGGCCCCGAGATTGGCGAGCGCCGCACGCATCGAAGCCGGATTGGCATTGTAGCTCTCGTCGATCAGCAGAGCCTCGCTGTCGCCGATGGCGAGCATGGTCCGCTCGCCGCGCCCAACCGGCGGCTTCAGCTCGGCGAAGGAAAGCGCCGTCAGCGCCAAATCCGCACCGAGCGCATGGGCGGCCGCGAGCACGCTCAGAGAATTGAGCGCGATGTGTCGGCCTGCCGTGCCGATCCGGTAGGTTATGGGCTGACCGAAGATCGTTGCGTCCACGATCGAGTGATCAGGCTTCACGATGATGCGGTGAGCGCGGACATCCGCCCCCTCGTGCTCGCCGAAGGTGATCACACGGCCGGCCGCAGAGGCAGAGGCATGGGCGCGCATGCGCTCGAAATAAGCGTTGTCGCGGTTGATCACCGCGGTGCCGCCAGGCTCGAGGCCGGAAAAGATTTCACCCTTGGCATCCGCAATGCCCCAGAGCGATGGAAAGAATTCGATGTGCACCGGCTCGACGGTGGTGATCACGGCCACATGCGGACGGACCATGCCGGTGAGCGGCAGGATCTCGTGGGCATGGTTCATGCCGATCTCGAACACCCCGAAGTCCGTCTTCCGCGGCATGCGGGCAAGCGTGAGCGGCACGCCCCAATGATTGTTGTAGGAGGCGACCGACGCATGGATCGCGCCCTGGCGGGAGAGCGCGAGCCGCATCGCCTCCTTGGTGCCGGTCTTGCCGACGGATCCGGTGATGGCAACGATCCTCGCATTCGTGCGTGCGCGGGCCGCGCGGCCCATCTGACGCATGGCCTCGAGGACGTCCGGCACCACGATGAGCCTGTCGGAGCCTGCAAAGGCGGGAGCCTTTTCCTCGGACACGACGGCCGCCGCCGCGCCCTTCTCGAGGGCCGCCGGGACGAAATCGTGGCCGTCGTGCACGTCGCCCTTGATGGCGAAGTAGAGATCACCAGGCTCCAGGGTGCGCGTGTCGATGGACGCCCCTGTCGCTTGCACAAAGCCGGTGCCGGTGCGTGCGCCGGTCGCAGCCGCGATCTCGTCTCTTGTCCAAAGGGGCGAATTCATCCCTGCCTCTCCGCAATGGCCGCCCGGACCTCGTCGTGGTCCGAGAACGGCAGGGTCCGGTCGCCGATGATTTGGCCCGTTTCATGGCCTTTACCGGCCACGACGAGAATATCGCCCTCCCGAAGCTCCTTCACGGCCGTGCGGATCGCCTCGGCACGGTCCCCGATTTCGCGGGCGCCGGGCGCGCCCTTCATGACCTCGGCGCGGATCGCGGCCGGATCCTCCGAGCGAGGATTATCGTCCGTGACGATGACGACATCCGCCTTGTCGGAGGCGATCCGTCCCATGAGCGGACGCTTGCCCCGATCCCGGTCGCCGCCGCAGCCGACGACGCAGACCAGGCGTCCCTTCACGAAGGGGCGCAGAGCATCGAGCACGTGGGCCAGCGCATCGGGCTTGTGCGCGTAATCGACGATGCAGATGGCGCCATCGATCTCGCCCACCTGCTCCAGGCGACCGGACACGCCCTTGAGAGACCTGAATCCCTCCAGCACGTCTTCCGCCCTGCCCTCGCCTTCGACTGCGAGCACGAGGCCTGCAGCGACGAGCGCATTCTCGACCTGGAACGCCCCGAGGAGCGGCAGGGTCGTCCGGATGGTTTTCCCAAAGGCCTCCACGGTGAGAGCCTGCGTGAAGCCCTCCGCGCGCGCTTCGACGAGGCGAAGGGTCTCGCCCATGCTGCCGGTGGTGAAGAGCGTCAGGCCGCGAGCGCGCACGCCGTGCAGGAACACGTCCGCATAGGGGCCGTCCGCGTTGATGATGGCAGGCGCATCGTCCGGCAGGAGCGTGTCGAACAGGCGCATCTTCGCCTTGGCATAGGCCTCGGTCGTGGCGTGATAGTCGAGGTGATCGCGGCCGAGATTGGTGAAGCCTGCCGCCTGTAGGCGCACGCCGTCGAGGCGGCGCTGATCGATGCCGTGCGAGGAAGCCTCCATCGCAAGCCGCGTAACGCCGTCATTCGCCAGGCGGTCGAAGCTTTCGTGCAGGGAGATCGGGTCCGGTGTCGTAAGAGAGCCGTAGGCCGCGCCGTCGGACGTGATGATTCCGAGCGTGCCGACGCTGGCGGATTTGTATCCCAGATGGGCGAAGAGCTGGCGCGTGAAGTCGGCCACCGAGCTCTTGCCGCTCGTTCCCGTGACGGCGACGACCTTCTCCGGCTGCTTCGGATAGAACCGCGCCGCCGCGAGCGCCAAGGTGCGGCGCACGTCGCTCGCCTGGACGTAAGCCACATGCCCCGGCAGGTCCGAAGGACGCGCCGCCTCACCGACGATCGCGACCGCGCCTGCGGCAGCGGCCTGCGGCACGAAGCTCATGCCGTCCACCTTCGTGCCGGGCACGGCGAAGAACACGGTGCCCTGCTCGACCTTGCGGCTGTCGGACGCAATCTTCGATACGGCAAGAGGGGCATGTTCATGCCCCTGTGTGAGATCGAGAAGTTCGCCGAGATGCATACTGCGTGCGCTCATCGGTTGCTACCCCAGGCGCCGAGGCGCGACATCAGCGGGAACGGCTGCGGTGGCGGCTCGAACCGTGGCGGTACGCCGAGCAGCGGCGCCACGCGCTCGATGACGTTGCCGGTCACGGGGCCCGCGTTCCAGCCTGCCGTCGAGAAGCCATAGGTGCCTTCGACCGCCTGCGGCTCGTCCATGATGGTGAGGAACACGTATTTCGGCTTGTCGGCCGGCACAACCGCCGTGAAGGTGGTGAAGTTCTTGTTCTTGGCATAGCGGCCGTTGATCACCTTCTCGGCAGTGCCGGTCTTGCCGCCCACGAAGAAGCCCGCGATGGAGGCGGAGCCCGCCGAGCCTTCCGGCGTCGAGGCGTTGAGGCGCATCACATAGCGCATGGCCTCGCTCGTTTCGGGCTTCAATACCTGCAAGGCGTTCTGCCGCGCTTCGGTTTCGGTGCGCTTCAAGAAGGTCGGCTTGATCATGACGCCGCCATTGACCAGTGCGCCGACGGCCATGAGCGCCTGCAATGGCGCGACCGCGAGGCCGTGGCCGAAGGCGATGGTCATGGTGTTGAGTTCGCCCCAGCGCGGCGGAACGATCGGCAAAGCGTTTTCCGGCAGTTCCGTCTCGAGGCGCGAGAGCTGTCCCATCTTGCGCAGGAAGGCCTTGTGGCCTTCGACCCCGATGCCGAGCGCCATGCGCGCCGTGCCGATGTTGGAGGAATGCACGAACACCTCCGGCGTGGTCAGGACGCGCCGCGTCGGATGGTAATCGCCGATCGTGAAGCGTCCATAGCGCAGGCCCGAACGCGCGTCGAAGGTGGAGTTGATGTTGTACTTGCCGGAATCGAGCGCCATCGCAACCGTCAGGGCCTTGAAGGTCGAGCCCATCTCGAACACGCCGACATTGATGCGGTTGATCCGATCCTTGTCGAGCGCATCGACCGGATTGTTGGGATCATAGTCCGGAAGAGATACGAGAGCGATGATCTCGCCAGTATTCACGTCCAGGATCGTGCCTGCGGTCGCCTTGGCCTTGAACTTCGCCATGCCCTTGGCAAGCTCGTCGCGAAGCGCGTGCTGCACGCGCAGATCAAGGGACAGCTGGATCGGCTTGAGATCGGCCGCGGAGATGTTGAAGCCTGCGCCGTTAAGGTCCTGCAGGCCCATGCTGTCGATGTATTTCTCGATGCCCGCGATGCCGACATTGTCCACGTTGGCGAAACCGAGGACGTGAGCGGCGGCTTCCGCGTTCGGATAGACGCGCTTGTTCTCAGGCAGGAATCCGATGCCGGGAATGCCGAGGCGATGCACTTCCGCCTGCTGGCGCGGCGTGATCTCGCGCTTGACCCAGACGAAGCCCTTCTTGGTGCTGAGCTTGTTGCGCAGATCCGTGGCGTCGAGGTCGGGCAGCACGGCGGTCAGCAATTCGACTGCCTCGTCCTTGTCGACGATGTTGCGCGGCTCAGCGAAGACGGACACCATCTTAACGTCGGTAGCAAGAATCTCGCCGTTGCGATCGACGATGTCGGGCCGGGCGGCGGAAATCTCGGACGATGCCGCGCGGCGCACTTCGCTCGTGCTCTCGCTCGTGACCGCAAGATAAATCAGGCGACCGCCGATGAGGCTGAACAGACCGACGAAGCAGGCGGCCGCAAGACCCACACGCGACGTGCTCTTGTCGTGGCGCAGGCGAAACAGCTCGCGGGCGTGGCCGAGCACGCTGCGCCTGGCGCGCGGTGCGGGAATGGGGCCGCCGCTTTCCGCACCCCATGGTGCGCCGCTCAAAGGAACAGGCGCCGGATCCGTCTGAAAGGTGGTGTCCACCTCCGGATCCGATGCTCCAGTGTGGAGGCTCTTACCCTGCCACTCGGTTTGAGGCTCTTTCAACACGCGGCTCACCGTTTCGGAGTTTGGGTCGTCGGGGTGCGGGCGACCGAATTCTTGTCCTTCGGCGTCGATGTGGGCTCGAGAAGCCCGAGCGCTTCGAGCTTGCGGCCGATCTCGTCCTCGCGCGAAGGCCGCGTCGGCAGGTCGGATAGCCGCGCCAGCTGCTGGATCTTCAACGGCTGGAGATCGAGATGCTTGTCGGCCGCTTCCTGAAGACGATCGGGACGGTCGAGATATTGCCACTCGGCCTGCAGCACCGCGATGGCCTCGCGCTCGCGCTGCACCTTGGATTTCAGCTTCGCCACCTGCTCGGCATAATAGAGCGTGTCGTACTTGATCGAATAGGCGTAGCCTGCCGATGCGATAAGAGCAGAGATCGCGATGATGTGGAGCAGCCGGATCATCGGCGCCCTCCCCGTTTTTCAGCCGTCTGTGGCAATTCGGCCAGCATGGTGATGGCGCTCAAAGGTTCCTGTGGCGGCGTGCTGGTCCGCGCACCGGCTCGAAGTTTGGCCGAGCGGGCCCGCGGATTGCGCGCCATTTCCTGCTCGCTCGGTCCTACGGGACCTCTCGTGATCGCGTCGAAAGTCGGCTCGGGCGCGGCAGCGCTCGGCAGATGGCGCGAGCCGGCGGCCGCGCGCCCGGTGCGGGCCGCGAAGAACTGCTTCGCGATGCGGTCCTCAAGCGAATGGAACGTGACGACCACAAGGCGGCCACCGGGCTTCAGAATGCGCTCGGCTGCGTGCAAGGCGCGCACCAGCTCGCCGAGCTCGTCGTTGACGGCGATCCGCAGGCCCTGAAACACGCGCGTGGCCGGATGAATACCGCTCGGCTCCTGCCGGATCAGCGAGGCCACGAGATCGGCCAGCTGACGCGTGGTCTCGAAGGGCTGGCGGCGGCGCATCTCGATGATGGCGCGGGCAACCGCACGGGCGCGGCGCTCCTCGCCGTAATGATAGAAGATGTCGGCGAGCTCGGCCTCGGAGGATTCGTTGACGAGATCGGCCGCGCTCGGACCGCTCTGCTCCATGCGCATGTCGAGGGGGCCCTCGTTGCGAAACGAGAAGCCGCGCTCGGCCTGATCGAGCTGCATGGACGACACGCCGATGTCGAGCACGACGCCGTCGACGCTCTCGAAACCCTGGGATCGTGCAATCTCGTCGAGGTCGCCGAAGCGCCCGGGAACGAGCATCAGCCGCTTCTTGTACTTGGCCGCGAGCGGCGCTCCGCCTGCGATCGCATCGGGATCGCGGTCGATGGCGACAACCTTGTTCTGGGAATGTCCGTCGAGAATGGCGCGGGTATAGCCGCCAGCGCCGAATGTGCCATCGATGAACGCGCCGCCGCGCTTCACGTCGAGCGCTGTGCCAACCTCCTCCAGGAGAACAGGAACGTGACGGGACGGTCCGCCAGCGGCTCCGGCTCCTGGGCCGTCGCCGCGTCCCATCATCGTTCCCGTCCTCCTGGTGAGGTGTTCTGCACTAACCTTGGCTCCGCAACTCGGCTTCCCAACGCTTTCTTCAGGTCTCGGACCTTCGTGCGCGCCTCCTCCAAGTGCGCACGGAAACGCTCGGGCTCCCAAATCTGGAACTTGTGACCGAGTCCGACGAACGTCACCGTATCGCCAATCCCGGCATGCACTTTTACCGTATCCGTCAGGATGACACGCCCCTCCGGATCGACCTTCAGAATCTCGCTTGTCCCGAACAACGCCGTCGACAGCTGATCCCGCTCGTCCGAATAGGGCGACAGCGTCGACAAGAACGCATCGATCTCGTTCAGAAGCACGTTGCCGCCTGCGTCCAAGGCCTGCGCGTCCAGCGCCGGATGAACGTAGAGCCCCTCGAATCCGTCCCTGGCCAACACGGCCCGGAAGGATGCGGGGATCGAGACGCGACCCTTCGAATCCAACTTGTTGGTGAAATTGGACACGAAGCGGTTCATTGGCCGCAGCTCGCACGCTCCTGATTGTCAGCCCCCCGGCAGATCTTGAGAATCTGCCACCCGCAGCCGGTGGTGACGCTACTTCCCGAAGCAGAACGCCAGCATTTCTTGAGTGCTTGACGCCCCCTTCAGGAGACACCGTCGACGGGATGGTTTGGGATAACATGGGACAATATGGGCGTCAACGGAACGGAGATGGGAGGCATGCGTCGCGGCATGCATCCCACATGAGACGCATTTACGGTTAATGAATCGTAAGCGGAGCAACGGTTTGCTCCGCTTTCTTACAAAATTCAGGCCTGTGGATAGATGGGGTCAGCCGGCCTGTAAGCCGGGTTCTGTAGGGCCCAAAGTCTAAGACTTCGGACGTGGCGACCATTCCTCTGGGACGATCATTGCTGACCGCCTCAAGCAACCAACCCGGACGACCAGCCTGGAAGCAGGCCTGGCGCGAACGCCTGTCGTCCCTATTCGGTTTTGCTCCTGGTGGGGTTTACCTTGCCGTCCGCATTGCTGCGTCCGCGGTGCGCTCTTACCGCACCCTTTCACCCTTACCCCGTATACGGGGCGGTCTGCTCTCTGTGGCACTTTCCCTGGGGTTTCCCCCGCCGGACGTTATCCGGCACCTTGCTTCCATGGAGCCCGGACTTTCCTCCCCGAGCGAACTCGAAGCGGCCGCCCGGCCGGCTGACGGTGGGGATGTGGTGCCAAACGCCCCTCCCCGTCAAGGGTATAGTACGCCTCCGAGGAAAGGCGGCTCCGATTTTCGAGTGGAACGACGTGTAAGAGCGCAAGCAACCGATGTTTTAGTTGGCCGCAGCCGCAATTACCTTCACTTTGGCGCAATAGGCGCGCGAAGCGGCCGTCATGGTTTGCGTGCGGTGACCGAACTGATACCGCAGGATCGTGCCGCAGGTATCGCCGCCGGCAAGATTGTAAGCCTTGGCGAGGTATTTCAGCCCGTAGCGGAGATTGGTTTCCGCGTCGAGCAGACCTGCAGCCGGACCCTGATAGCCGAGCGCCTGCGCGGTGCGGAAATTGATCTGCGTGAGGCCCATGTTCGGACCGTTGCGCGCCCCCGCATTGTAGCGGCTCTCGAGCCGAACGACCGCATCGGCAAGTTCAAAGGGCACGCCGCTTTCGGACGCGTAACGGGCGATGAGCGGCTTGAGAGCAGTGCTACGAACGGCGTCCGTCGACCGGAGCCTCAGCTTGGCATCGACAGGTGCCGCAGGAAGCGATGCAGTCTGATTCCCGGCCTCCTCATCCCCCGGCTGAGCGGCGGCTTCCTTTGGCTGCTTGGCCTGGGACTTGCCCCCTTGAGCCTTGTCGGCCTTCACCGCAACGGCATCGCCCTTCAGCCTCTTCCCATCGGAGGCATTGGCGGTCTTCGCTGGCTTTTGGCTGTCGGCGGCCTCAGCCGTCTCTTCGTCTGCGACGGCCGCAGCCTCGGCGGCCGCAGCGCTCAGGAACTCCTCGGCTTTGTCTGGAGAAATGACGTTGTCGGCATTCCCTCCTTCGGCTCGAGCCTCTGCCGCCAGAACCAACGCCGTGGCTCCGAGACATACAATTGCAAGGGTTCTGAGCAGATGTCGCCAAGTCAAACCGAAACTCCAGCCGGCATAGATCGGAAGGCGCGGTCGGTGACGGCGAAATAAGGCAAAGATGTGGCACCTTAAGCCGCATGTTTGTTCAGAATACGTTCAAGCTTGACCATGTTTCCTTGGCAGGGTCTGGCTTTGCGATCCTGATTCTAGCCTCGAGCGGGGTCGAAAATTTTTCGACACCTTATCCGGAATGGCGAGGAACTCTTTCCCTGCCCGGGAGTTGGCGACAGCGTAAGGTCAAGCTAAACAGGAATGGGCAGCCTACCGCCCGCTCAACAACAGGGAAGCCTCCATGAAGAAGATCATGACAGCCATTGCCGCCGGTGCCCTCACTCTCTCGATGGCAGCCTGCAACACCCCCGGCGAGCGCGCAGTCGGCGGCGCTGCGATCGGCGGCCTTGCTGGTGCGGCCATTGGCGGTGCAGCCACGGGTCGTGGCAGCGGCGCTCTGGCGGGTGCGGCCATCGGTGCGGCCGGTGGCGCGATCGTCGGCGCCTCGACGGCTCCGGCTCGCCCGGCCTGCCCGTACGGCACCTATCAGGACGTCTACGGCAACGTGTACTGCCGCTGATCACACGTCCGAAGACGGATTTGAGGGGTCGGGGCATTCCCGGCCCCTTTCCTTTTGCCCGCACTTGAGCGTACGACTAGTCGCACGATGATTCAGACGATTTGGGGTAAGCTCGGTGGTGCCGGCATCGGGCTCGCCTTGGGGGGTCCAATCGGTGCTCTCCTGGGCGGTGTGGCCGGTCACGTTCTCATAGACCGCGAGGGCGCTCCCTTCGGGAAGCCTCCGCGCGACGTGCTGTTCACCATGGGCCTTGTCGCGCTCGCGGCCAAGATGGCCAAGGCCGACGGCGTCGTGGTCGATGTCGAGGTCAGAGCCTTCGAGCAGATCGTGGACGTGCCGGAAAGCGAGCACGACAAGGTGGAACGCCTGTTCAACCTCGCCATGCAGACCTCCGACGGGTTCGAGGCCTACGCCCGCCAGATCGGCGATGAGTTCAAGGAAGAGCCTGCCCTTCTCGAGGACGTGCTCGACGGCCTGTTCCATATCGCCAAGGCGGACGAGGCGATCCATGAGGCGGAATACGTCTACCTGAAGGATGTGGCGACGATCTTCGCCTTCTCGGAGAAGGATTTCGAGCGCATCGCCGCCCGCCACGTCAGGCGCCCGGACGATCCTTATCTCATCCTCAAGGCCGACCGGAGCATGAGCGACGAGGAGCTCAAGCGGCACTACCGCAGGCTCGTGGCCGAAAACCATCCTGACCGCGAGATCGCCCGCGGCCTGCCGCCCGAAGCCGTGAAGATTGCAACCGAGCGCGTGGCCGCCATCAATGCCGCCTGGGAGCGCATCGCCGCCGAGCGCAATCTCAGGTGACCGCATGAGTGCTCTGACCCCGGAAAGCCCGGTCGCCAGCAAGGTGTTTCCGTCGCCCAACCATGGGGAGCGCAAGGACGGCCAGAGCCCGAGCATGGTCGTTCTCCACTACACGGGCATGCCGGACGAGGGCGAAGCCCTGCAGTGGCTGTGCAATCCGGTGTCGCAGGTCTCCGCCCACTATTTCGTGTTCGGCGACGGCCGCGTTCTCCAGCTCGTGCCGGAGATGCGCCGGGCCTGGCATGCGGGCTTGTCCTACTGGGACGGCGAGAGCGACATCAATTCCTGCTCCATCGGCATCGAGATCGCCAATCCGGGCCATCCGGGCGGCCTGCCGCCTTTCCCGGATGCACAGATCGAAAGCGTTGCGTCTTTGGTCAAGGACATCGTCGCCCGCTGGCGCATCCCGGCGACGCGGGTGCTCGGCCATTCCGACGTCGCTCCCGGCCGCAAGGTCGACCCGGGGGAGCTTTTTCCCTGGCAGCGCCTGCACGAGGCCGGCGTCGGCCATTGGGTCGCCCCCTCGGCCACGAGCGACGGACGCTTCTTCTCCCGCGGCGACCAAGGCATGCCCATCGAAGCCCTGCAGGCGATGCTCGCCATGTACGGCTATGGGGTGAGGATCAACGGCGTCTTCGACGAAGATACGGAAAAGGTGGTCGCCGCTTTCCAGCGTCACTTCCGGCCCGAGCGCGTCGACGGGGTGGCGGACGCCTCCACGATCATGACCCTGCGCAACCTGATCGCCGCACGGCCGCAGAGTGCCGCATGACAAAGAGTTTTTCCGCGTACCTGTACCGGTAGTACCCGCCACTACCCTGTCTTACACGATTTCAACAACTTAGCGGCCAAATAGCCTGCATCCAGTACCCGCCAGAACCCGCATTTACCCGGAATTTTGCGCCCTATGTGCGCCCTGAAATTTGGGCCGGGTCGCGAGGGTTAAGCCTACTTGACTCGGTCGGCTATAGTTTGGGCAGGGGGAATCATCACCAATGTCCAAACGAGTGATAGACGTGAGCCTGACGCTGCTCACGATCCTATTTTTCTGTTTCGTTATCTTCGGCAATGAAGACCCGGCAGCTCGCGTCGCCATCTTCGGCGACGCCCTTCCCGAAACGACTTGGCACGCGAAGGCGATCTACAAAGCGCTTTATGACATCGGCATGGGCGGCTTGGTCAGCGTCCTGTTCTATCTGCTGCTGGTTCGCGTGCCGGAGAATGCAAAACGCCGTCGCGTGCGGCGCAGCCTCGAACGTCAGTTCAAGAGATTCAAGAAGGACTGTCTGTATGTGATGCTTGGTGTCGTCAATGGCATGATCGACCCAGAACTGGCAGATGAATTGCTCGATCAGAAGTCATTCAGGTCATACTTCAAAGGAAGGCCGCTACCGACACAGGACCGATGGGACATGTTCCTGAATGGTCTGGACGAAACCGGCCTGAACGACATCCTGCGGGCGGTCGAGATTTTACGTGAGGAAGTCAACTTCGCGCTTGGCGCGACGGACATCCCGGCCGATGAGGCGTTTGAATTCTTGAAGCGGCTATCTTGGGCCATTCACTCAGTCCAGAGAACCGAGCTGGGTTATGACGAGATCAAGCCGCTCTCCGGTTTCCTGTGGGAGCTGTTCTCCGGTTTTAACTTCATTACAGGCTACCAGAAAGAAGATGTCTTCGCGAAGATGATCCGGTCGATCTGACCCCATTACGGGTCAGGCCGGTTCTTGCGCCGTCCTTTCAGAAACTCCTTCAATTCGAGCTCAGCCCTCTCTCTCGCGCGCTGGTCCAGAGCCGTCCGCAAGCGCTCTTCGAGGATGCCCCTCAGCTTGTCAAAGGTCGAGAGCTGGTCGCCGTTGGCCGGTCCTTCGATCGGTATGGATTTGAGGATGTAGTAGCGCGTCATAAGGCGATCATGGCCTCACGACATCCTCCTGCGAAACACGGTGAAGCAGACCTGCAGGATACCTTTGTTATATGTCGAAGCCTGCTGCCGCAGGGACACGATCCGTCTAATTGACTCAGCAGACTCAAAAAAGCGGAGTGTTACCAAATAGTTAGAAAAATGCGCCCTATGTGCGCCCTAAAATTTGGTACAGCCGCCTAAGTGACTGTGAATAAAAGCAAAAATATTGTTGCATCCTCTCAAAGAGTTAACTCGTAACGTCCCAAGAAATCGGCCACAATCGGCCCTCATGACTTTCCATGTCTTGCAGAGGGTTCTCCGGTGCGTCGCGTCTGGCTGTGGGTGATCGGCATCTTCCTTGTGGCAGGGACCGCCGGCTTCGTGCTGTGGAAGCCCACAGGCGGCAACGCGTCCGATCAGGCCTATCGCCTCGGCGTGGTGGATCGCGGGCCGATCACGGCGAGCGTGCGCGCAACGGGCACGCTCAACCCCGTCACGACGGTTCTCGTCGGATCTCAGCTCTCCGGCCAGGTGGTCGAAATCCTCGCCGATTACAACACGCCCGTGAGGCAAGGCCAGGTGGTGGCCCGCCTCTACGCCGAGCAGATCAAGTCGCGTCGCGATGCGGCCCTGGCGGATCTCGCCCAGGCGAGGGCCGATCTCGACACCAAGCGTGCGCAGATCGACAAGGCGCGGTCCGCCCTGCAACGGTCGGAGGCGCAGTCGAACGATCTCGCCGCTCAGCGTGACCGGACCCAGGCCCAGCTCGCGGAAGCGCAGCGCACCCTCGACCGGCAGAAGGAACTGACCACCCGTGCGGTGGGAACCCAGACGGCCTTGGAGCAGGCAGGAACCCAGGTCGACATCCAGAAGGCCAATCTCGTTTCGGCGGACGCGCAGATCGCCTCGAACAGGGCGGAGACCGAGGGTCTCAAGGCAGACCTCGCCCTGGCCGAGGCGGGGGTGAAATCCGCCGAGGCGATCATCCTGCAGCGGCAGGCGAAATTGCGGGACATCGAGATCGATCTCGCCCGTACGGAAATCAAGTCTCCGGTGGACGGTGTCGTGGTCAAGCGCGACATCGAACTCGGCCAGACCGTCGCCGCCTCGCTCTCCGCCCCGACCCTGTTCACCATCGCGCAGGACCTGCGGGAGATCGATATCTACGCCAATATCGACGAGGCGGATGTGGGCCGCCTCAAGGATGGACAGAAGGTGACGTTCACGGTCAACGCTTACCCGAACCGCACCTTCGAGGGCAGCGTGCGCATGGTGCGCCTCTCCGCGCAGACGGTGCAGAACGTGGTCACCTACACGGCCGTCATCGGCGTGAAAAATCAGGATCAGGCGCTCCTGCCCGGCATGACGGCCAATCTCCACATCGTCACCGACGAACGCGAGGACGTGCTGCGCATCCCGAACGCGGCCCTGCGCTTCCGGCCGGCCGTCGCTGCCGTGTCGCCCGAGCCGAGATCCGTTGCGCAGAATGATCAGCCGCCGCGGCGGCGCGCGCGCAGCCGGGACGCAGAGGGGCAGCCGGACGAAGGTGCGCGCGGACGCATCTACCGGGTCGGGCAGGACGGCAGCCCGCAGGCCGTGAACGTGCGGCTCGGCCCGACGGATGGAGCCTATACCGAAATCGTCCGCGGCGATGTGCAGGAAGGCGCTGCGATCATCATCGGAGCCCAGCGCGCCGACGCGGCGGAGGATGCGAACGGCTCGACCCCGAGCCGCCGCCCGCGTCCCCCGCGCATGTTCTAAGGGGCAGAATGTGGCGCTCATCGAAACACGGGATCTCAGACGGGTCTATGATCTCGATGCAGGTCGCGTCGTGGCGCTCGACGCGGTGTCGCTCGACATCGAGAAGGGCGATTTCGTCGCCGTGATGGGTCCGTCCGGCTCGGGCAAGTCAACCTTCATGAACCTCATCGGCTGCCTCGACAGGCCCACGACCGGTCATTACCGGCTGGCGGATACCGCCGTCGAAGGCCTCAACGCGGACGGCCTGGCGCGCCTGCGCAACCGCGAGATCGGCTTCGTGTTCCAGCAGTTCAACCTCCTGCCTCGGGTCGATGCCCTCGGCAACGTGGAGCTGCCCATGGTCTATGCGGGCTACGACCGCAGGACGCGCCGGGAGCGGGCCCTGCAGGCGCTCGGCCGTGTGGGCCTCGCCGAACGGGCTCATCACCGGCCGATGCAGTTGTCCGGCGGACAGCAGCAGCGTGTCGCCATCGCGCGGGCCCTCGTCAACACTCCGAGCATCCTGCTCGCCGACGAGCCCACCGGCGCCCTCGACAGCCGCACGGCAAACGAGATCCTGGCCCTGTTCCAGGAGCTCAATCGCGAAGGTGTGACGATCGTGCTCGTCACGCACGATGCGGAGGTGGGGCGCCATGCCCACCGCCTCGTCCGTTTCCGGGACGGCCGCGTGATCGACGATCATCGCCAAACCCCGGTCGATGCACGCACTTTCGCACGGGAGGCGGCCGAATGAGGTTGATCGAAGCCATCCGCTCCGCCTTGTCGGCGATCATGGCCAATGCCCTGCGCAGCCTTCTGACCATGCTCGGCATCGTCATCGGCGTGGCGGCGGTCATCGCCATGGTGGCGATCGGCTCGGGCGCCCGCAATCTCGTCGACCAGCAGATCCGCTCGCTCGGCGCGAACCTCGCGATCGTCACGCCCGGAAATGTCACCCAGGGCGGCGCGCGCCTCGGCGCAGGCGCTGCTTCGTCGCTCACGGACGACGACGCGCGGGCGATCCGGCGCGAGGTCGACGGCGTGGTCGCGGCAGCGCCCTTCGTGCAGGGCGGCGCACAGGTCGTGGCCGGCGGCAGCAACTGGGGCACGCGCATCTACGGCATCGATCTCGACTGGTTCTCCGCCCGCGAGTGGGACGTTGCCACCGGCCGCACGTTCGACCCGGAGGAAATCCGCCGCGGCGACATCGTGATCCTTCTCGGCCAGACGGTCGCCCGCAACCTCTTCGGCGAGGACGATCCCATCGGTCAGATCGTGCGCGTGCGCAACGTGCCCTTCCGCGTCATCGGCGTCATGGCGCCGAAAGGCCAATCGGCCTTCGGACAGGATCAGGACGATGTGGTCTTCGTGCCGCTCGATGCAGGACGACGCCGGGTGATCGGGCGCAACTACGCCAAGGACGGATCCGTCGGATCGATCTTCGTGAAGTTCGCCAACGAAAGCGACATCGAGCCCGGCATCGAGAGCATGACGGAATTGCTGCGCCAGCGGCACCGCATCAATGGCGAGCAGGAGGACGATTTCTCGATCCGCAACCTGACGGAGATCGCCAACACCGCATCGGCCTCCGCCAACACCTTGTCCATGCTGCTCGCGGCCGTAGCCGCCGTGTCGCTGCTCGTCGGCGGCATCGGCATCATGAACATCATGCTGGTTTCCGTCACCGAGCGCACCCGCGAGATCGGCCTGCGACTCGCCGTGGGCGCGCGCCCACGCGACATCCTGAGCCAATTCCTGATCGAGGCGACGACACTGTCCACCATCGGTGGAGCCCTCGGCATCGGCCTTGGCGCCGGCGCCGCCTATCTCGTGGCGCAGCTCGCCGGCTGGCCCTCGCTCGTGTCGACGAACGCGATCATCATGGCTGTCGGGTTCTCGGCGCTCGTCGGCATCTTCTTCGGATTCTACCCGGCTCAACGCGCAGCCAAGCTCGACCCGATCGAGGCGCTGCGGCGGGAGTGACGGACAGCACCTACTCCGCCGCCATCACGCGATAGCGTGCCGGGTCGTAGTTGAGGATCGGGGCGAGCCAGCGCTCGACCTCTGCGACACTCATGTCCTTGCGTGCCGCATAATCCTCCACCTGATCGCGCTCGACCTTGGCGACGCCGAAGTAATACGCCTCCGGGTGCGACAGGTAGAGACCCGAGACGGACGAGCCCGGCCACATGGCGTAGGACTCGGTGAGCGTCACGCCGATGCTGCGCTCGGCCCCGAGAAGTCGGAACAGGGCGGCCTTCTCCGTGTGATCGGGCTGCGCCGGGTAACCGGGTGCCGGACGGATGCCCTGGTACTCCTCGCTGATCAGTCCCTCGTTCGTGAGGGTCTCATCGGCTGCATAGCCCCAGAACTCCTTGCGCACGCGCTCGTGCATGCGCTCGGCGAAGGCCTCCGCCAGACGGTCGGCAAGCGCCTTCACCAGGATTGAGCGATAATCGTCGTTGGCACGCTCGAAGCGCTCCGCGATGCGCACCTCCTCGATGCCGGAGGTGACCACGAAGGCGCCGATCCAATCGGGCTTTCCGCTCTCGACCGGGGCGACGAAATCGGACAGGCAGATGTTGGGCTTGCCGTCGCGCTTCGAGAGCTGCTGGCGCAGGCCGTAGAAGGTCGCGAGCGGCTCCATCCGGCTCTCGCCCGTGTAGAGGCGGATGTCGTCGCCCACCGCGTTGGCCGGCCAGAAGCCGATCACCGCCTTGGGATTGAACCAGCGCTCATCCACGAGCTGCTTGAGCATCGCCTGCGCGTCCTCCCAGAGCTGCCGGGCGGCTTCGCCCTGCTTCTCGTCTTCGAGGATCGCCGGGAAGCGGCCCTTCAGCTCCCAGGTCTGGAAGAATGGCGTCCAGTCGATATAGGGAACGAGTTCGCCCACATCGTAGCTGCGGAACACGCGCGCGCCGGTGAAGGTGGGCTTCGGCGGCTGATACGACGACCAGTCGAGGGACAGCTTGTTGGCACGCGCCTTCTCGATGGATAGGCGCTGCTTGTCGGCCTCCGAACGGGCATGGGCGTCCGCCACCTTGCGGTATTCGGAACGCAGCGTCTCTACATAGCCGTCCTTCATCTCGGGCGACAGCAGCGAGGACACGACGCCGACCGCACGGCTCGCATCGGTCACATAGACGGCTTGGCCCTTGTTGTAGTTCGGGTGGATCTTCACCGCCGTGTGCACTCGGCTCGTGGTCGCTCCGCCGATGAGCAGCGGAATGTCGAAGCCTTCGCGCTCCATCTCGCTTGCCACATGCACCATCTCGTCGAGGGACGGCGTGATGAGGCCGGACAGGCCGATCACGTCCACCTTCTCCCTGCGGGCCGTCTCGAGGATCTTCTGGGCCGGCACCATGACGCCGAGGTCGAGGACCTCGTAGTTGTTGCAGGCGAGAACGACGCCGACGATGTTCTTGCCGATGTCGTGCACGTCGCCCTTCACCGTCGCCATCAGCACCTTGCCGGCGGCCGAGCGCTCGGTGACGCCGGTGGCTTCCTTCTCCGCCTCCATGAACGGCATGAGATAAGCCACGGCCTGCTTCATCACGCGGGCTGACTTCACCACCTGCGGCAGGAACATCTTGCCGGCGCCGAAGAGATCGCCGACCACGTTCATGCCGGCCATGAGCGGGCCTTCGATCACGTGCAGCGGCCGCTCGGCCGCCTGGCGCGCCTCCTCGGTATCGTGCTCGATGAACTCGGTGATGCCGTTGACGAGCGCATGCTCGATGCGCTTCGCAACCGGCCAGGAACGCCATTCGAGATCGGCCGCCTTCACGGCGCCCGAGCCGTCGCCCTTGAAGCGTGGCGCGGCCTCCAGCAGGCGCTCGGTCGCGTCGGGACGGCGATTGAGCACCACGTCCTCGCACAGCTCGCGCAGCTCCGGGTCGATCTCGTCATAGACGGCAAGCTGACCGGCATTCACGATGCCCATGTCCATGCCGACCTTGATGGCATGGAACAGGAACACGGAATGCATGGCCTCGCGCACCGGTTCGTTGCCGCGAAACGAGAAGGACAGGTTCGACACGCCACCCGAGATATGCGCATGCGGCAGGGTCTCGCGGATGATCCGTGTCGCCTCGATGAAATCGACGCCGTAGCCGTTGTGCTCCTCGATCCCTGTCGCGACCGCGAACACGTTCGGATCGAAGATGATGTCCTCCGGCGGGAAGCCGACCTGTTCGGTGAGGATCTTGTAGGCGCGGGTGCAGATTTCGATCTTGCGCTCCAGCGTATCCGCCTGACCCTTCTCGTCGAAGGCCATGACGACGACGGCAGCCCCGTAGGAGCGACAGATCTTCGCCTGCTCGATGAAGGCGGCCTCGCCCTCCTTCATGGAGATGGAGTTCACGATAGCCTTGCCTTGGATGCACTTGAGGCCGGCCTCAATCACGTGGAACTTGGAGGAATCAACCATCACCGGCACGCGCGCGATATCGGGCTCGGCCGCGACGAGATTAAGGAACTCCACCATGGCCTTCTCGGAATCGAGCAGGCCTTCGTCCATGTTGATATCGATGATCTGCGCGCCGTTCGCCACCTGATCGCGTGCCACGTCGAGAGCAGCCGCATAATCGCCGTTGGTAATTAGCTTGCGGAACTTGGCGGAACCCGTGACGTTCGTGCGCTCGCCCACATTCACGAAAGCGATGTCGGAGGTGAGGACGAAGGGTTCGAGGCCCGACAGGCGCATGAGCGGCTGCACCTTCGGCACCGAGCGAGGCGCCTTGCCGGCAACGGCTTCCGCGATCGCGCGGATATGATCGGGCGTGGTACCGCAGCAGCCGCCGACCACGTTGACGAGACCAGCATCGGCGAATTCCGCCAGCATCGTGGCCGTCGCCTCGGGGCGCTCGTCGTAGAGGCCGAACTCGTTGGGTAGACCGGCATTCGGATAGGCGCAGACCAGCGTGTCGGCAACCTTGCCGATTTCCTGGATATGCGCGCGCATCTCCCGCGCGCCGAGCGCGCAGTTGAGGCCGATGGAGAACGGCTCCGCGTGGCGCACCGAGTGCCAGAACGCCGTCGGCGTCTGTCCCGACAGCGTGCGGCCGGAGAGGTCGGTGATCGTGCCCGAGATCATGATCGGGAGCTTCACGCCCTTCTCGGCGAAGACGTGATGCGTGGCCACGATGGCAGCCTTGGCATTGAGCGTGTCGAAGATCGTCTCGATCAGGATGATCTCGGCACCGCCGTCGATCAGTCCCCTCACCTGCTCGGCGTAGGCCTCGCGCACCTGATCGAAGGTCACCGCGCGATAGCCGGGATTGTTCACGTCCGGCGAAATCGAGAGCGTGCGGTTCGTCGGTCCGATGGCCCCGGCGACGAAGCGGCGGCGACCATCTTCCTTCTCGGCGATGATCGCAGCCTCACGCGCCAGCCGCGAGCCCTCGAAGTTCAGGTCGTAGACGATCTCCTCCATGCCGTAATCGGCCTGGGCGATGGAGGTGCCGGAAAAGGTGTTCGTCTCGACGATGTCCGCACCCGCACGGAAGTAGTCCAGGTGCACGTTGCGGACCGTATCGGGCTGCGTGAGGATAAGGAGGTCGTTGTTGCCCTTGACGTCCTGCTTCCAGTCCTTGAACCGCTCCCCGCGGAAGTCCTCCTCCGAGAAGCGCGAGCGCTGCAGCTCCGTGCCCATCGCGCCGTCGAGCACGAGGATCCGCTTGGAGGCGGCGTCACGGAGGGCCTTGATCACGTCGGCGCCATTGGCCGGGGAGGGAATATACGCGGTCATTCGTTCGGTTCTCGTATCATCGCGGCCGATATCTCGCCGACCGACGATGCTCCTTCAAAGGTGTCAACGTGAATGCCCGGCAGAGCCGGGCATCGGAAAGCTCAAGCGGCCGCTTTCACGCTCTGATCGCGCAGGCCGAGCAGATGGCAGATGGCATAGACCAGATCGGCGCGGTTCATGGTGTAGAAGTGGAACTCGTTCACGCCGCGATCGACGAGATCGATCACCTGCTCGGCGGCTACGGCGGCGGCCACGAGCTTGCGGGTCTCCACATCGTTTTCGAGGCCCTCGAAGCGGGCCGCAAGCCATTCGGGCACGCTCGCGCCGGTCTTCGATGCGAAGTTCGCCGTCTGCTTGAAGTTCTGCACCGGCACGATGCCAGGGACGATCGGAATGTCGATGCCCCGCGCGCGGACACGGTCGAGATAGCGGAAGTAGTGATCGTTGTCGAAGAAGAACTGGGTGATGGCGCGGTCCGCACCGCAATCGACCTTCGCCTTCAGCACGTCGATATCGGCATCGAGCGACGCGGCTTCGGGATGCTTCTCCGGATAGGCCGACACGGAAACCTCGAAATCGCCGATCTCTTTGATGCCGGCCACGAGATCGCAGGTCTGCTGGTAGCCACCGGCATGTGGCTCATAGGCCGTGCCGATACCGGAAGCCGGATCGCCGCGCAGGGCCACGATGTGGCGCACGCCCGCGTCCCAATAGGAACGCACGACATCATTCACCTCTTCCTTCGTCGCCGCCACGCAGGTGAGATGCGCGGCCGGCCTGAGGTGGGTTTCCTGCACGAGCCGGGAGACCGTTGCATGGGTGCGCTCGCGGGTGGAGCCGCCGGCGCCATAGGTCACGGACACGAATTGCGGATTGAGCGGAGCCAGACGCTGGATCGAAGCCCAGAGCGTCGTCTCCATTTCAGGCGTCTTCGGCGGGAAGAACTCAAAGGAGACCTTGATCGGGCAGGAAATCTGCCGGCTCGGACGAAGGGTGAGCGGTGACATCAGGCGACCTCTCTGTCGGGTTCACTCAAGGGCCAATCCGTCACCACACGGCGATCCTGGCCAAGCCAAAGGGATACTGTCAATTGCTCGTCGCCCGTCTTCGGCGGAGCGATCTCACGATTTAGGGTGCAGTCGAGCCCGGCTTCGTCGAGCCAACTGGCAACCTGGGCAGGCGCAAAGCCGAGACGGCGATGGGCCTGGGCCTCGCGGAGGAACTCGAGATTGTGAGGCGCAAAGTCGACCACGAGGATCCGACCTCCCGGCGCCACGAGGCGAGCGGCCTCGCGAATCGCCCGAGCCGGATCGTCGAGGTAGTGCAGAACCTGATGGATGATGACGAGGTCGAAGGTGTTGCGCGGAAATGGGGGCGCATAGATGTCGCCCTGGCGCAGCTCGATGCCTCTCAAGCCGGCCCTTTCGAGATTGGCGCGGGCCACGGACAGCATGGCATGGCTGGCGTCTAGACCAACCGTGCGGCTGGCCCGCGGCGCCAGCAATTGCAGCATGCGGCCGGTGCCAGTGCCGAGATCGACGAGATCGCGGATCCTGGCCGGCCCCAGAGCATCGAGAACCGCCGCCTCAACTACCGCTTCGGGCGCATGGAGGGACCGGATCCGATCCCAGTCAGGCGCGAGCCGTGAGAAGAAGGCCTGCGCCGCCTGGGAGCGCTGGGCGCGCACGGCCTCAAGACGGGTGCGGTCCTCCAGCAGCTGCGGGTCGGACCGGTCGAGACTTTCCAGGGTCGGGCGGATGATGCGCAGGGCCACACCCCGGTCGGTGAGCCGGAAGAAGGCCCAGGCTCCTTCCCGGTGCCGCTCCACAAGGCCGGCCTCGACGAGAAGCTTGAGATGGCGGGAGATGCGCGGCTGAGACTGGCCGAGGATGTCCGTGAGGTCGGAAACGGAGAGCTCTCCTTCCGTCAGCAGAGCCAGGATCCGCAGGCGCGTTTCCTCGGCCGCTGCCCGCAGGACGTCCAAAGTCAGGTCCAGTGATGGAGATGGAGTGTCCGGCACGGCCAAATCTCGCTCTTACATATAAAGATATATTTATATGTATTTTCGAAAGAGAGCAAGGAGGCTTGACGCTTGGAGCACCTACTGGAAATGACGCGCCCTCTGGAGAGGAGTCGTGAGCAACTGTGCGGCTTGAATTCCTTCCATCATTTCGGCTCGGCAGGATCGGCAAATGCTACGTCGGGACGTGCCCAGCCTGATCGCCGAAGTGGGCGGGCTCGTGTGGAATGTGGCGGCCTTCGCATGGGGATCAACGCCTCTCTACGCCCTCCGCCGTCATGGCCGGGCTTGTCCCGGTCGGGGATCGGTCCCGGCCCTCGCAACCGGTGGCGCGCGTCCCGTCGATCCATCGGGTTCATTGGCTCCAGCCCCTCGACGTCATGGCCGGACTTGTCCCGGCCATCCGGCTTCAGGCAAGCGGGATGCTAGTCCGGCTGGGATCAGCGGCCCTGACACCCGCCCCGTCATGGCCGTCTCCGGACGTGATCCGGGGATCAGTCCCGGCCATCCCGATCGTTTGGAGCACCGTGCTTTTCGTATCGGGATCACCGGCACGGTCCCCGGATCAAGTCCGAGGAGGTGATGATGTCGAGGATGTGGACAATGTTCGCTCTTTGTTCTTGACACTATGTTGCATATGCGTTAGAGAGTTGCCTAGATCTGCTTCTGTGAGGGGCGCGCTCGAGGCGTCGCAGCGTGGGAGCAGGCACGGTCCTGTGGGGCGGTCTCGCACGCCGCCCCGACAGGAGGCCCAGGATGCCCGGTGGGTGGTCGGGACCGGTCGCAGGCCCCCGTTGCACGAGACGGACCACGCCTGCGGCGGTCGCCTGAGCCTGCCGCTCCTGTCCGCCTAAAGAAGCCGTGCGCGAGGCGCCGTCCGGCTCTTCCATCTTCCCATAGCCATCGAGCCGGGCCGCCACTCGCGCCACCCTCGATCACCTTTCGGCTCGGAGCCTCACGGCTCCGGGCCCCAAGGTGCTGGCTCTTTGACATCGCACAGCAACCCGCCCGCGCCATGCCTCCCAGCCGTCGTGACACCCTCGACGTCATGGCCGGACTCGTCCCGGCCATACCGATCGGAGAAGCGTTGCGCCTCACATCATCGGGATCACCGGGACAAGCCCGGTGATGACAGCCGAGAGAGGCAGGAAAGAGCGCCGCGTCACCAGGTGCGATCACCGGCACTGGGCCGGAATGACCTTGGGGTCCAGCGGGAATCCTATCCTGCCGCCTATACGGACAGAGCCTCACCCTACCGGAACGGCGGCTCATCGAAGCTGCGCAGCTTGCGGGAATGGAGGGAGGACCGCTGGCCTTTCAGGATGTCGAGCGCCGCCAAGCCGATCATCAGGTGCTCGCTCACCGCCCGCTCGTAAAAGGCATTGGCCGCGCCCGGCAGCTTGATCTCTCCGTGCAGCGGCTTGTCCGAGACGCAGAGCAGCGTGCCGTAGGGGACTCGCAACCGGTAACCCTGAGCCGCGATGGTGCCGCTTTCCATGTCCACCGCGATGGCGCGGGACAGGTTGATCTGGCGCCGCTCCTGGCTCCAGCGCAGCTCCCAGTTCCGATCGTCGTAGGTCACGACCGTTCCGGTGCGCAGGCGCCGCTTCAGCTCCTCGCCTTTTTCGCCCGTGACCTGCACGGCTGCATCCTGCAGGGCAACCTGGATTTCGGCCAGGGCCGGAATCGGGATTTCCGGCGGCACGGCACTGTCGAGGATGTGGTCGCGCCGCAGATAACCGTGGGCGAGCACGTAATCGCCGATGGATTGCGACTGGCGCAAGCCCCCGCAATGGCCGACCATGAGCCAGCAATGGGGCCGCAGCACCGCCAGGTGATCGGTGATGTTCTTCGCGTTCGACGGGCCGACGCCGATATTGACGAGCGTCACACCCTGCCCGTCCTTGCGCATGAGGTGATAGGCCGGCATCTGGAACCGGTGCCAGGGTGAGGAGCCGATCAGCTCCTCGACCACGGCTTCATCCAGTCCCCGCTCGATGGTGATGCCGCCCGGCAGGACGAGTTTCGTATAAGGCCCCTCCTCGTTCGCCAATTCCTTCACGGCCCAGCGGATGAACTGATCCACATAGCGGTGATAGTTGGTGAGCAGGATCCAGGGCTGGACGCAGCGCCAGTCGCTGCCGGTGTAGTGCACGAGACGGCGAAGCGAATAATCCACCCGGGCCGCATCGAAAAGAGCCAGAGGCCGAGGCTCGTTCTCATGGAAGACCCAGGTGCCGTCGGCAATCTCGTCGCCCACCTTGGCGAGAAGCGGTGTCGGGAAATGCTGGGCGAGTTCGGACGCCGAATGGGCGCCCCGGCCCAGCTCGTCGCCGCGCTCGAAGATATAAGGATAGGGAATTTCCTGGTCGCTGACGCCGACCTCGATGGTGGCGCCGTAATCGCGGACGAGGAAGTTCAGCTGCTCCAGCAGATAGCCCCGGAAGAAGGCTGGCTGCGTGACCGTGATGGCATAGACGCCCGGCCCCTGGAACTTGGCATAGGCGCGCTGCTTGATGGGCGGCACGGCGCTTGAACGATAATCGAGGCGCAGCTCCGGATAGCGGAAGCGGGATCGTTCGAAGGGCGTGGGCGGCGTGCCGGTGGAAAAGAAGTGATCAAGCGCCTGGCGCTGCGCCTCGATGGCGCTGTCATGGAGCGCAATAAGCCGCTCGACGGCTTCTTCAGGCGTGGCAACGGATTGGAAGGTGGAAAGGTGATCGACGGGCACGTGGACTCTCTTCTTATGTCTCGTGCCTCAAGGGTCATACACCGTTTCGGCCCAGAACCCAACCGGGTTGAGATACTTCAGGCCGAGGTCGCTGGCACAATGAAAGGGCGGAGGGTGCCAAGCACCGCCTCCGTCCTTTCATACTCATCCGGCTCAGCGCTTTACCGCGAGAACTTCTTGTACTTGATCCGGTGCGGGATCGTGGAGTCCATGCCGAGGCGGCGTTTCTTGTCCTCCTCGTAGTCGGCGAAGTTGCCCTCGAACCATTCCACATGGCTATCGCCCTCGAAGGCCAGGATGTGGGTGGCGATGCGGTCGAGGAACCAGCGATCGTGGGAGATGATCACGGCGCAGCCGGCATAATCCTCCAGGGCTTCTTCGAGCGCCCGCAGGGTGTCCACGTCGAGGTCGTTGGTCGGCTCGTCGAGGAGCAGGACATTGGAGCCCGACTTCAGGATCTTGGCGAGGTGAACGCGGTTGCGTTCGCCGCCCGAGAGCACGCCGACCTTCTTCTGCTGGTCGGAGCCCTTGAAGTTGAAGGCGCCGCAATAGGCGCGGGCATTGATCTCGCGCTTGCCGAGATAGAGCACCTCGTTGCCACCCGAGATTTCCTCATACAGCGTCTTGTTGGCATCGAGCGAGTCGCGGCTCTGGTCGACATAGCCGAGCTTCACGCTCTCGCCGATCTTGATCGAGCCCTCGTCCGGCTGCTCCTGGCCCGTGATCATGCGGAACAGGGTCGTCTTACCGGCGCCGTTCGGGCCGATGACGCCCACGATGCCGCCCGGCGGCAGCTTGAAGGACAGCCCGTCGATGAGGAGCTTGTCGCCGAAGGCCTTCTTAAGGTTGTCGAACTCGATGACGTTGTTGCCCAGGCGCTCGGCAATCGGAATAACGATCTGAGCGGTTGTCGGACCCTTCTCGTTGGCCTTGGCCACAAGCTCCTCGTAACGCTGGATACGAGCCTTCGACTTGGCCTGGCGGGCCTTCGGCGAGGCCGACACCCACTCGCGCTCGCGCTCAATGGTGCGCTTGTGCGCCTCGTCCTCCCGGCCCTCCTGCTCCAGGCGCTTCTGCTTCTGCGTGAGCCAGGACGAGTAGTTGCCCTCGTAAGGGATGCCGCGGCCACGATCCAGCTCAAGGATCCAGCCCGTCACATTGTCGAGGAAGTAGCGGTCGTGGGTGACGATCAGGATCGCGCCCGGATAGCTGCGCAGGTGGCCTTCCAGCCAGGCGGTGGTTTCGGCGTCCAGGTGGTTGGTCGGCTCGTCCAGCAGCAACAGTTCCGGCTGCTCCAGGAGCAGCTTGCACAGGGCCACGCGGCGGCGCTCGCCGCCCGAAAGCTTGTCCACGGACCAGTCGTCCGGCGGGCAACGCAGGGCGTCCATGGCCTGATCGACCTGGGAGTCGAGGTCCCACAGGCCCTTAGCCTCGATCTCGTCCTGGAGGCGGGTCATCTCGTCCGCCGTCTCCTCGGAATAGTTCATGGCGAGCTCGTTGTAGCGGTCGAGGATCGCCTTCTTGGCGGCCACGCCCTCCATGACGTTCTCGCGGACATTCTTCGACGGGTCGAGCTGGGGCTCCTGCGGCAGGTAGCCGACACGAGCGCCCTCGGCGACCCAGCCCTCGCCGGTCCAATCCGTATCGGTCCCGGCCATGATGCGCAGAAGGGTCGATTTACCGGCGCCGTTGACGCCGAGCACGCCGATCTTGGCATCCGGGTAGAAGGAGAGGTGGATATTGTCCAAGACCTTCTTGCCGCCCGAATAGGTCTTGGTGAGGCCACGCATGTGGTAGATGAACTGACGGGACACGGGAAAAGCCCTGCTGATCGAGATGTGAATGGAGTTGGCCGTCAGTTAGCAGGGGCGGACGACTGGGGCAAGGCGGGGGAGTGACGCCGGGCTTTTTCCCTCTTGCGGGCCGGAGCATCGCATCGGCATCACAGCCCAAAGGGGTAGGTCTCGGGCATCCCCTTCCCATGGGCATGGGTGAGCGGCGTCACCGCCCTGGTTTCCTCGAACCAGATGAAGGCGTCGAACTGCTCGGCCAGAACGGCCTCGAAGTAATGGCTGTAGAGTTCCGTGTCCGGCCGGTAGACCACGCCGATGGCCCGTTCCAGGCGGGGCCGTGAGAGAACCTCCGTCAGATCGGCTTGGCCGTTCTCCCGCCAATCGGTGAGGAAGCAGCCGAGGCCCGTGTCCCGGAAGACCCGCTCATGGCTGTCCGGCCGTGCAGGCCGAACGGACTTGACCTGCATGGGCTCGTCCCAATCGTCGGCCGCAGCCACCGTGCCCCGATCGGTCCCGAAGCCGATCAGCACGGCATCGCCCTGATAGGCCTTACGGCAAAGCTCGCCGACGTTGAACTCGCCCTGCCAGCCCATGGCAGTGGCGCCGGCGTTGCCGATGTGGGAATTGTGCGCCCAGACGACGGCCTTGGCGTTGTCGCGCCGGGCGAGCAGGCTCTGCAGGGTCTCGAACATGTGCCGGTCGCGCAGGTTCCAGGATTCGGTCGCGCCTTCGTACATGATTCGGTAGTAGTGCTCGGCCGCATGGACGATCTTGGCGTTCTGCACCGCGTCGAAGAAGGCTTCGCCGCCATCGGCCTGGAGATAGTCCATGCGCTTGTCCAGGATATCGTGTAGCTGGCGCAGCAATGCCTCGTCGCAGGGCTTCTTCTGCCCCGTCAGGACGGCCCGCCCGTACCGGGCCGGGTCCGACTGCCAGGGGCTGAGACAGCCGTAGCGCCCCCTCGCCTCCCTGGCCTCCTCCGGGTCGACCTTGTCGAGATAATCGAGAACGGACCGGATCGAGGCGTTCAGGCTGTAGACATCAAGGCCGCGGAACTCGGCCCGCTCGTCCTCCGGCCGCTCCCTGTTGTGCTCGCGCATCCAGTTGACGAAGTCGTAGACCTCCTCGTTGCGCCACATCCAGGTGGGGAAACGCTCGAAGGCCGCGTCATCGCCATCGGGAACATGGCGGTGGCGCACATAAGCGTCGATGCGCGCCGCGTCCGGCCAGTCGGCCTCGACGGCGACGATGGAAAAGCCGTGCTGTTCGATCAGGCGCTTCGTGATCGCGGCACGGGCACGGTAGAATTCCGACGTGCCATGGGTGGCTTCGCCGAGGAGCACCACCTTGGCGTCTGAAAAGCGGTCGAACATAGCGCCGAAGGCATGTTCATCGGCGATCGGCGGCAGGTTTTCCCCGTGCTCACGCACAAGATCGACCGCTTGCTTGATGGAGGCGTCGTTCTCGTTCTGCTTCCAGGACAATCGCGCCATGACATTCGCTCCGCAGGACCGGTTCAGCCGGAGAACGATGGCGGAACTTGGCTTGTTCCAGGGAACGAACGGTGCCGATCGTGGGAAACGGGACGGCCGGGAGGTTCTCCCGTCGCCTTATCGGGAGATCTACCCTGCTTCTTCGTCCGAAGCTTCCGTTCTGCACGGAGCGGCCAAGATCGACCGCTCTCGCACCAGGCGCTACGCCACCCTCGCCATGATGGACGCGTAGGCCTCCTCGGCGGCAATGGCGGTTGCCATCTGCACGGTATGGGCGAAGCGATAGGCATCCCCATAGATCGTCTCGTCCGGGAACTCCGTGATGAGGGTCAGTGGCGAAGGATGGCGTTCGTCGGCAGTGATCAGGCAAGGCACATCGTTGATGATCTCGTACGGCGTCCCGCCGGAATGGATCGAGCAGATCTCGATCTGGCGGCGGTTGAACTCGGCAAGGCCCGGTACGGCCGACAGGCCCGTTGTCACGGCTTCGATCAAGGTCCTTGCCGTCCCGCCCCATGAGGGATGATGCCGCATGATCAGGAAGAAGCCCTTTGGGATCGTCCAGAGTTCGAAGCCGCGCGGCAGATAACCCGTGAACGGCCTCGTCCATTCATGGGCCGGATAGCCGTGGAAGTTCAGGTGCAACTGGGCGCCCGACATGGCCAAGGCCTGATTGCGCGCTCCGATTTCGTAAAGCGGCTCGCTGCGGCCATATTCGAGATCGTTGCCGAGAGAGGTATAACGTGCCGCATGGTGCATGTGGCGAGGATTGGCCTCGCATAGACGTCCATGCAACGCATAGCCGTCAGGATTCTCGACTGGAATATAGGCGATGTTGGTATCCGGATTGGCCAGCAGGCGGCGCACGGCTCGCAACGTCCCGACTGGCGCCGAGGTTTCGTTGGCATGCTGCCCGCCGGTGACGAGCACCGCCGGACGCGACCCTGCCCGATAGATCCCACGCACGGGACGCCCCTCACGGGAAATTCCCTCGAAGGTTTCACCGGGAAGCATCGCGAGTTCACGATGAACCTGCGCAAGGCCCGGCGCGGCATCAGCCGTCTCGATGTTCTGCTCCGCCCTCATAGGATCCTGCAGCGGGCCGAACGGGCGCAGGATCACGCGCACATGGGCATCGCCGTTACCGACTCGGATGTCCGGGACGATCTGGCCCGGCTGCACACCCCGATCCTCGGCAGGACGGCCCGACTTGCGCTTGAAGAACTCGAGCAGCGAAAAATAGAAGTCCTCGTGCAGCGCCTCGCGCGTGCTCATGACCTCGTCGCCGTAATCGAGCGGACGCTCGATGCCGCCGATGACGACATCAATGGCGAGCACCTCCGCATAGGGCTCCGTTTCCGGCCAAACATGGGCTGCGATGGTTGCCATGACCCTATCAAAGACCTGTTCGATCTCGGTCTCCAGAGGCTCGTCGCGGTCCTGCGCTCCATCCGAAAGCCCGGTCACCTTCAGCCAGCCGGTCGGGCTGAGATCGATTTCGTCGAGATGATTGGGCCGCAGGCGGTTCGGCGCGAAGACCGCGTGTTCCACTATGCGCCCGTCATGATACGCGAGCGTGATCCAATATGTCAGATCCGCGGCGCCAGGCTCAAAGCAGGTCTCGACTCCGTCGAGCAGAGCCGCCAGGGGATAAGCTTCCGAGAGGAAGCGGAGTCGATTCGCCTCCTCATGCACTGGGTAGCGTACGGTGGCGCTCTTCAGATTGGCTGTATCGATCTCTTCGAGAAAGGCATGGACGAGCGGCTTGTAGGCGCTGCGCAGCCGCGCCCGGACACCCGCCTCCGACAATATGGCTTCCGCCGCGCGCCGTGTCGCCTCGTCCTCGAAAAGCCAAGCATCGAGGATCACACCGCGGTGCTCATTCTTGGTCCATTCGCGCAGGAGGATATCGATGGTGCGTGGGATCCGCTCGTCGAGCAATGTCGTCATCGTGAGGTCTGTCCTGTCGGATCGAGAAGGTCGCGCAGCCAGTCGCCCAGAAGGTTCAGGCCGAGCACGGTGAACATGATGGCAAGCCCCGGGAACACGCTGACCCACCAGGCCGTCTGCAGATAGGTGCGCCCGTCGGCCAGCATGCCGCCCCAGCTCGGAATGAGCGGATCGACACCGAGACCCAGGAAGGTGAGGCTGCTTTCGAGAAGAATGTTGTTGGCCACGTTGAGGGTCATCAGAATGACAATGGGACCCAGAACGTTGGGCAGGATGTGGGTGAAGATGATGCGTCCGTTGCCGACACCGATGGCGCGGGCCGAGAGGATGAACTCCCGGTCCCGAAGCGCCAGCACCGAGCCGCGCACGAGGCGCGCATACTGCACCCATTGGGCAACGATCATGAAGAAGATGATCTTGTCGACACCGGTGCCGAGGATCGCAAGGAACATGATGGCAAGCAGGATGAAGGGCAGTGCCAGCTGAATATCGGCGAAGCGCATCAGCAGAACTTCGGCGATGCCGCGGTAGTATCCGGCAACGAGGCCGACGATCGTGCCGACGACGACCGCTCCCATTACGGACAGAATGCCGACCATGAGCGAGATCTTGCCGCCGACGATCACGCGCGCCAGGACGTCACGGCCGAGGGGGTCGGTGCCGAGGGGATGGGCGAGATCCTGGAACGGGGGCGTGAGACGGGCCATGAGATCCATGCTCTCGCCGCCATCGGGGAACAGCACCCCGGAGAACAAAACCGCCAGGCCCATTCCCCCGGTGAGCAGTATGCCGAGAACGAGTTCGAGTGACCTGAAATGTCGGCGCGCTGATGACACAGCCTGAGCGGCAGCCATGGGCCCTACTCCGTCCGGATACGCGGGTCGATCAGCCCGTAGGCAATATCGACCAGAAGATTGATGAGCACGATGAAGAGCGCGAGCACCGTAATGGTACCCTGGAGAACTGGATAATCGCGGTTCGAGATGGCGTCGAAGGCGAGCGTGCCCATGCCGGGCCAGTTGAACACGCGCTCGATGATGACGATGCCGCCGATGAGGCCGCCGAACTGCAAGCCGATATAGGTGACAAGCGGAATGGCCGAGTTGCGCAGGGCGTGCTTGTAGAGGACCACGCGGTCGCGCAGGCCCTTCGAGCGCGCCACCATGATGTATTGCTGCGAGAGCGTCTCCAGCATGGAGGTGCGCACAAGTCGCACATTCGTGGCGGTGAGAATGATCGCCATGGTGAGCGCCGGCATGACGAAGCTCTCCGGCCCCTCCATGCCGCTCGGCGGCAAGATGCCGAGCACGATGGAGAACAGCAGCACCATCATGATGGCGAGCCAGAAATTCGGAAAGGACAGGCCCACAAGCGACAGGATGCGGATCATCTGATCCGGCCAGCGCCCCCGGTTCACCGCGGCATAGACGCCGAGAGGCACGGACAGAGCGATGGAAGTCAGAAGCGAGGCAAACGCCAGCAGAAGGGTGGCCGGCAGTGCATTGGCTATGAGCATGGAGACAGGCGTGCCGCCCATGAAGCTCCTGCCGAAATCGCCCGTCACCATGCCTTCGAGAAAGCCGAGATACTGGACGTAGAACGGCCGTTCGAGCCCGAGCGCCCGGCGGATGTTTTGCAGATCCTGCTCGGTGACGTTGCCGCCACCCATGAGCATGATCGCGGGGTCGCCCGACAATCTGATCGCAAACGAGACGATCAGCGTCACGGCGAGGACCACGAAGACCGCCTGCAACAATCGTTTGAGGATGAAGCCCGCCATGGGTGGTCCTTCCTGCTCCTGGAAAAACGGCCCCGCTTGCGCGGGGCCTGCTCTGTTGTCGTCGGCCTGGACCTTCACCGTGAAGGGCGAAGTCCTGGGCCGCTTGTCACTCGACGGTCGTTTCGGTGAACCGGAAGCGGCGATCGGCGGGAGCGTCGAAATTCTTGACCCGCTTGTTCACGCCGTAGAGCGTGTTCTGATTGTAGAGCGGGATCTCAAGTGCTTGGTCGGCCACGTAGCGCGCGATCTCCTGCAGGACCTTCTCACGCTCCTTCACGTCGTACATCGTGCGCTGCTTCTCGAGAAGAGCGTTCAGCTTGGGATCGTTGTCGTAAGGGTTCCACTTCTCGCCTGAGTGATACATCAGGTAAGCGGTGTTGTCGTAGTCGAAGGTCCATCCGCCCCACGCATTGTGCCAGGCTTCGCCGGTCTTGCCGTTCGGAATGATGTCATTGAGCAGCACCGGCGGCTCGTGCGGCTGGAGGGAAGGCTTGAGGCCGAGGGCTTGAAGGAAGCCGGCCGCAGCCTGCGCCACCTCGCGGAAGGTCGCGTCGTTGCCGCGGAAGTCGATCCGCACCGGCGCGCCTGCCGGAACCTTGGCCTGCTGCAGCATCTGCTTTGCCTTGGCGAGATCGAAGGGCAGAGGCTTCAGGCTCGGGTCGTAGCCGAAGGACAGATCGGACTGGAAGCTTGCGATCGGCTTGCCGTGACCGAGGAGCACGGCCTTGATGATCGCCTCACGGTCGATTCCCATGATCAGCGCCTTGCGGACATTCACGTCCTTCGTGATGCCGTCCCTGGTGTTGAGACGCAGGGCGACGACTGTGGGGCCGGTGATGCTCAGGAGGCTCAAATTTGGGCTTTTCTCCACCGTCGGGGCAAGACCGAACGGGATGAGGGTCGCGACCTCGATACGGCCGGACTGGAGTTCGGCCACTTGCGTGTTCGCTTCCGAGATGAAGCGCGTTACCACCTTTTCGAGCTTCGGCGCACCGCCCCAATGCTCGGGAAAGGCTTCAAGCGTGAGGCTGACCTTCGGGCTGTATTCCACGAACTTGAACGGTCCGGTGCCGACCGGGTTCATGTTGAAATGGGCGTCGCCCTTTTCCTGAATGTACTTGGGCGGCACGATCATTCCGCCGTAGCCGGCAAGCTTCGTCAACAGCACGGGATCCGGCTGTTTCATGACGAAATCGACTGTGTGGTCGTCAATGACCTCCACACGGTCGATGGTATTGTAGTTCGACTGCTGCGGTCCCTTCCTGCCTTCCTCGCCGAGCAGGCGGTCGAAGGTGAATTTCACGGCTGCCGCATTGAAGGGCTCGCCGTTATGAAACTTCACGTTCTGGCGCAGCTTGAAGCGGATCCGGCTGTTGTTGTCGAGGAACTCCCAGGATGTTGCAAGGCCGGGCTTCAGCTTCATATCCGCACCGCGCGCGGTCAGGCCGTCGAAGATGTTGTTGGCGGCAGACGACCAATCGACCAGGAAGGTGTCAATGGGATCCCAGCTGCCGGGATCGATGGCAACAGCCGCGGTCAAGGTTCCGGCCGCTTGAGCGCCGGATGCGGTTAATGGGGTCAGAGCGACGGCGGCCGTCAGGCCGAGCGCTTTCATGGCGGTCAATAATTTCATTGTGTTATCTCCCTCTGGAAGTTCGTATCTCACGCAGCCCCGCGGAGCAGATTGGCTTCGATTGCCACCCAATGTCCCGGCTCGACCTCGCGCATGCGATGAATGGCGGGCTCCTGCCCGACCGGCCGCACAGGACTGGGGATTTCGCCCTCAATGCGCGTCTTCGCCCGCTCACGCTGCGGATCGGCGATCGGTACGGCTGATAACAGCTTGCGGGTATAAGAATGCTGCGGATTCTCGAAGACCGCCTGGCGCGGCCCGAGCTCGACAATCTGCCCGAGATACATTACCGCAACACGGTGGCTGATCTTTTCCACCACGGCCATGTCATGGGTGATGAAGAGATACGACAGCCGCTTCTTCTCCTGCAGCTCCATGAGCAGATTAACGATCTGTGCCTGAATCGACACATCGAGAGCCGACACGGATTCATCCGCAATCACGAGTTTCGGATTGCTCGCCAGCGCGCGTGCGATGCAGATGCGCTGGCGCTGGCCGCCCGAGAATTCGTGCGGATAGCGCTTGGCATGCTGCGGCTGCAGACCGACCTGCTCCAGCAATTCGTGAACCCGCCGCTCGCGTGCCTTGCGATCGGCGATCAGGCCATGAACGATGATCGGCTCGGCGATGCTGTAGCCCACCGTGTGGCGCGGATCGAGCGAAGCGAAGGGATCCTGGAAAATGTACTGGATCTCCTGCCGCAGGCGCCGCCGCTCGCCCTGACTCATGGCCGCCATATCGCGCCCGTCGAAGCGCACTGTGCCGCCTGTGGGTTCCACGAGCTGCTGCAAGGTGCGCCCGATGGTGGACTTGCCGCTGCCGGATTCACCCACCAGCGCCAGCGTCTCGCCGGGATAGATGTCGAAGCTGACCTCCTCGACCGCATGGACGCGATGGGTGACGCGTCCGAAGAAGGTCTTGCCCACATCGAATCGCGTGGTGAGCTTGTCCACCTGCAGGATCGGCTTCGTGTAATCGGCCGTGTTCTGCTCGTGCGTATCGCCGACAGCCTTGGCCACGCCGCCATCCATCACCATCACGGGCGTGCGCTTCGGCAAGGGCTGCCCTTTCAGGCTGCCCAAGCGCGGCACGGCGGAGAGAAGGGCTTTGGTGTAAGGATGCTGGGGGGCGGCGAAGATGTCGCGCACCGGCGCCTGCTCGACCTTCTCGCCCTTCCACATCACCACCACGTCGTCGGCCATCTCGGCCACCACGCCCATGTCGTGCGTGATGAAGATGACGGCGGTACCCATCTCGGCTTGCAGGTCGCGAATGATGTTGAGGATCTGGGCTTGGATCGTCACGTCGAGCGCCGTCGTCGGTTCGTCGGCGATCAGGAGCTTCGGGTTGCAGGCGAGCGCCATGGCGATCATCACGCGCTGGCGCATGCCGCCGGAGAGTTGGTGAGGATAACGGTCGAGGAGCCTGTCTGCATCGGGCAGACGCACCTTCTGCAGCAGTTCCTTTGCCCGCAGGCGCGCATCGCGCCCGTTCATGCCCTGGTGCAGGATCAGGGTCTCGGAAATCTGGTTGCCGACGGTGAAGACGGGATTGAGCGACGTCATCGGCTCCTGGAAGATCATGGCGATGTCGTTGCCGCGGATCTCCCGGAGCCGATTGTTGGAGGCTTTGACAAGATCGATGGCCTCGTGCCTGTCTGGTCGGAAGAGCACCTGCCCTCCAGTGATGCGTCCGCCCGTATAGTCGGTCAGGCGCATGATCGCCAGGGAGGTAACGGATTTGCCCGATCCCGACTCGCCGACGACCGCCAAGGTCCGGCCCGGTTGAACATCGAAACTCACGTCCTTGACGGCTTTGAAGGCTCCGGTCCCCGTGCCGAACTCCACCGACAGAGAGCGAACCGACAGGAGAGCTGGGTCCTGAGACCTACGATTGGCAGTGTCCGACATCCATCCACGCTCTTACGAGTGCCCTGACCCGACCATACGTCAGGTCAGTACCTCTATGATACCTGTCATCCATCACAGCTAAGGGACCGACACGTCAAGCACTGTTTGCGTCAGATCAGGTCGTCGCCGGGATCATAGATCCGGCACCTCGAAAAGCGCCAGTCCCTTGTTACTGCGCAACCCATTCACCGCCGCGCATGAGAGGCTCGGCCTGACCGTCCTGCCTGATCCCATCCACATCGATCTGATCAGAGCCGATCATCCAGTCGATATGGATTAGGCTCTTGTTGGAACCATGGGAGGCGAGTTCCTCTTCGCTCATCGTTCCGCCATTGCGGATGCACTTGCTGTAAGCTTGACCAAGGGCGATGTGACTGGAGGCATTCTCGTCGAACAGGGTGTTGAAGAAGAGAAGCCCGCTCTGGGAGATCGGAGAGGAGTACGGCACCAGGGCCACCTCGCCGAGGCGGCGCGCGCCCTCATCGGTATCGAGAACCTTGTTCAACACGGCCTCACCGGTGCGCGCCTTGCTCTCGACGATGCGCCCGGCCTCGAACCGAACCTGGATGTCCTGGATGAGGGTACCATTGTAGGAAAGCGGCTTGGTGCTGGTCACGACGCCATCCACCCGGTCCTTGTGCGGCGTAGTGAAAACCTCCTCGGTCGGGATGTTGGCATTACAGACGATACCGTTCTTCGCCGCGGTCGAGCCGCCATTCCATTCATGCCCGTCCGCGAGGCCCACATGCAGGTCTGTTCCGGGCCCTCGGAAATGCAATGCAGCGTAGTTCTTCTCGTTCAGCATGCGGGTGCGCGCTTGAAGGTTCGCGTTATGCTTCTCCCAGGCGGCGATCGGGTCAGGCGTGTCGACGCGGGAGGCCGAGAAGATCGCCTGCCAGAGCTTTGCGATGGCTACGTCCTCTGGAACGTCCGGGAATACGGTCTTGGCCCAAGCCGGCGTCGCAGCCGAGACGATGGTCCAGTTGATGTCGAAGCCTGCGATCATGTTGAGCGCCGGCATATAGGCCTTAGAGCGCGCCCGGTTGGCGCGTGAAACCTTGTCCGGATCTTCCTTGGCGAGGAGCGAGGGATCCTCGCCGACGATGGCGAGCCGCGCCGCGCCATTCTTGTAGGCGGCCGCCATGCCCTCATAAAGCCAGGCCGGCGCCGTATCGAAACCCTCGTCACGCCCGTGGCGGAAGCGCATCAGCGTGCTCTCCTCGTCGGAGAAGATCGTGGTGACGAGGGAGGCCCCGGCCCTGTAGGCATGCTCCGTGATGCGCCGCACCAGGGCGACGGCGTCCAGGGGAGCAGTCACGACCAGCTCCTGTCCGGGCTTCAGCCCCAGCCCAACCCGGACGGCGACTTCCGCCAAGCGATCGAGAAGCTTGGCATGGGAGGAGGCCTCGGCCGGGTTCCGGAATTGTTCGTTCATGATCTTGGGCTCTCGAAACTGAAAAGGGGATGGCTGGAGAGGCTACACGGCTCTGCCGCCGGTGCAACCTCGATGGGCGAAAATCTCACGGATGCGGCGACTTAACCGCGCCGAGCGCTTCCGGATCGAAGGCAATGCTCTTGATGATGGCATAGATCGCCAAGCCCGGCTTCAGGCCAAGCTCTTCCACCGATTTCCGAGTCACACGCGCCACGAGAGCGTCGCCGCTGCAATCGAGTTGCACGTCCACGCTCGCCCCTTCAGCACTCTCGATGGAGGAAATATGTCCCGGCAGAACATTCAAGGCGCTCATGCCGACCGGTTCTTGCAGGGACAGCATGATGTCTCGCGCCCGCAGACGCACGCGCAGGCCCGCCCCGATGGGCTGCATCAGGCGCGGGACCGTCAGTGGTCCTGCCTTGGCCTGTAGAACGGTCAGGCCGAAGGAATCCTCATGGCGCAGGATCCGGGCCTCGATCAGGGCACCGGCTTCCGCAAGGCCGGGCGGCACGAAGAGGTGGGGATGTCGGAGGACATCGGCAGCCGGGCCGGACGCCGTCACACGTCCCTCGGACAGGAGGACGACGAATGTGGCAAGTCTCGCTATTTCGGCTACGGAATGGCTGACGAGAACGATAGGCACTCGGCCCTCGTCGCGCAGCCGCTCGATATAGGGAAAAATCTCAGCTTTACGTGCGTCGTCGAGGGAAGCCAGCGGCTCATCCATGAGCAGCAGTCGTGGATCGGCCAGAAGCGCCCGCCCGATGGCGACCCGCTGCTTCTCGCCACCTGATAATGTGGACGGCCGTCGCTCAAGCAGACGGCCGATGCCGAGAAGGTCGACGACATCATCGAAGCGCGTCTTCCTGTCCCTCCTGGGCGTAAACCACCGCCCGAAAAGCAGGTTCTGCCGCACGTTGAGATGCGGGAAGAGACGTCCCTCCTGAAACACATATCCGATGCGCCGCCGATGCTTGGGCACGAAGATGTACTTTTCCGTATCGACGAGCACCTGCTCCTGCACGTGGATCCGGCCATGGTCTAATCGAACGAGTCCGCCGATGGCATTCACGATCGTCGTCTTGCCGGAGCCGGAGGGCCCAAACAGCGCTGTGAGCTTTCCATTCGATTGGAAAGAAGCCTCGAGAACGAAGGCGCCCTGCTCATGTCGGATGTCGACATCGAGGATCATGATGCGCGAACCTGTCGCCCGACACGCCGGGCCAGCCATTCGGAACACCAGAGCGCCGCGATGGAGATGGCGATGGAGACAAGCGTCAGCCGCATGGCACCACCGTCACCGCCAGGCACCTGCGTATATGCGTAGATCGCCGTCGGAATGGTCTGCGTCTCACCGGGAATATTGGACACGAAGGTGATCGTCGCGCCGAACTCGCCCATGGCCTTCGCAAACGACAGCACCATGCCCGCAATGATGCCTGGTAGGATCAGCGGCAGAGTCACAACGGCAAAAACCCAAGCCGGATGCGCGCCCAAGGTGCCGGCAGCGTCCTCGAGCCTGCGGTCGACCGATGCGATGGACAGACGGATCGCCCGTACCAGCAGCGGGAACCCCATGATGGCGCAGGCGAGCGCCGCTCCCGTCCAGCGGAAGGAAAGCACGATCCCGAACTGCTCGGCGAGAAATGATCCGACAGGCCCGCGTCGCCCGAAACCGATGAGCAGGAACCAGCCGACGACGACGGGCGGCAGGACAAGAGGCAGATGGACGATGACGTCGAGCGCCTGCCGCCCCCAGAAGCGCCCACGCTCCAGGGCAAAGGCTATGGCGATTCCCGGCACGAGACTGGCCGTCATGGCGACAAAGGCAACCTTCAGGCTGAGGCGTACGGCCGTCCATTCTTCGGGAGAAAGCCAGTCCGTCACGAGCCCGAGCTCGCTTTTCCGATGAACGCGAAGCCCTGCTTCTCGAAAGAGGGTCTGGCTTTGTCAGAGCGCAGAAAAGCCAGGAACGACGCTGCATCCGGATTGCTCGACTCCTTGGTGAGCGCAACCGGGTAAATGATGGGCGGGTGGCTCGCTTCCGGAAATGTCCCGACGATCGCCACGCCTGGATCCGCCACGGCATCGGTCTTATAGACGATCCCGAGCGATGCTTCGCCCCGGGACACGAGGAGGAGCGCAGCACGTACGTTGTCGGCCTGCGCAATTTTTTCCTTCACGCCCTGCCAGGCGCCGAGATGCTCAAGGGCCGCCTTGCCGTACTTGCCGGCAGGTACCGACCCGACGTGGCCCATCGCGAGACGTTCGCCGCCGAGAAACGATGCGAGATCCAGGCCGGGCTGAAGCGCAATCTGCACGGTCGAACCCTTCGGCGCCACGAGCACAAGAGAGTTACCGAGGAGGCTCGCCCGGGTCTCGGGTTTGATCATGCCTTTCGAGGACAGGTAGACCATCCAATCGAGATCGGCCGAGAAGAAGAGATCGGCTGGTGCGCCTGCTTCGATCTGCTTGGCCAGGGCATTGCTGGCCGCATAGGACACCACGATCCGCTTTCCGGTTTCGCGCATCCAGGCTGCACTGGCTTCGTCGAGTGAGTTCTTCAGGCTGGCGGCAGCGAAGACCACCACGTCTCGGGTCTGAGCGGACGCACCGCTGGCCAGCATGATGCCCGCGAGAAACAGTCCTATCAGTCCTGTCTTCAAGGCTTGTACCGGATGCATCGTTTCAGTCCCTCCGACGAGACCTACCCTGTCGGGCGCATCCTAACGAAGCTGTCCAAGCCTTCAAGCCGGCCGCCGCCTTGCCGATGGCTTCTTCACTATGGAACGGACTAGCCGATAGCCGAGCAGCACAACAACAATGGCAGCATAGACGAGCGGCTCGGGCGGCCAGGATTTCACCACAAGGACGAAATGCAGCACCGCGCCGAGAGCCGCCACATAGACGAGGCGATGCAGCTTCGCCCAGGCCTGCCCGCCCATGCGCCGGATCGCGGCATTGTTCGAGGTGACGGCAAGCGGCACGAGGATGACGAAGGTTGCCATGCCGATGGTGATGTAGGGCCGCTTCACGATATCGGCCACGATGGCCGCAATGTCGAGCCCTTGGTCGAGCACGAGATAGGTGAGGAGATGCAAGGCAGCGTAATAGAAGGCGAGGAGCCCCAGAGCACGACGATAGCGGAGCAGGTTGACGTTGAAGAGCTGGCGCAGGGGCGTCACCATCAGGGTGGCGATCAGGAAGCGCAAGGCCCAGAGGCCGAGCCCCTGCTCCAAGTAGCGCATCGGATCGGCCCCGAGCTGATCGGTGATGCCGGCATAGAACAGCCAAATCGCCGGGATGAAGCCGACGAGATAGACGGCGATCTTCGGCACCTGAGGCAGGGCAAAACCTTTCTTCTCGCCCTGAACGGAGGCTCGTCCCGCCATCAGTACAATTTCCGCAGATCCATGCCGGTATAGAGGCTCGCCACCTGCTCGGCATAGCCGTTGAACATGAGCGTCGGACGGCGCTTCACGAACAGGCCGCCCTCGCCGATGCGCCGCTCGGTGGCCTGGCTCCAGCGCGGATGGTCCACGCTCGGGTTCACGTTGGCATAAAAGCCGTATTCACTCGGCGCCTGCTTGTTCCAGGATGTCTCGGGCTGCTTCTCGACGAAACTGATCCGGGTGATCGACTTGATGCCCTTGAAGCCATATTTCCAAGGAACCACGAGGCGGATCGGTGCGCCGTTCTGGTTCGGCAAGGTTTCGCCATAGAGACCTACGGCCAGGATGGTCAGCGGGTTCATGGCCTCGTCGAGACGCAGCCCCTCCACATAAGGCCAGTCGAGCACCGGGAATATGGATTGAACGCCGGGCATCTCCTCCGGCCGGTAGGCGGTCTCAAAGGCGACGTATTTCGCGCTGCCCAGGGGTTCCACGCGCTTGATCAGGTCGGCCAGCGGAAAGCCGACCCAGGGAATGACCATGGACCAGCCTTCGACGCAGCGCATGCGATAGGTGCGCTCCTCCAGGGCCGACGACTTGATGAGATCCTCAACGGCGAACTCGGCCGGCTTGCCGACCATGCCGTCGACCTTGACGGTCCAAGGGGAGGTCTTCAGGCTGCCGGCCTTGGCCGCCGGATCCTCCTTGCCGGTCCCGAACTCGTAGAAGTTGTTATAGCTCGTGACGTCCTCGCGGCTCGTCTTCTTCTCGTCCGTGGAGAAAGAGCTTTTGACGGCCGACAGAGGTGCTGCTTCCAGGCCTTTCGGAAGAGCGGACGCTAAGGCCAACCCAGCGGCGCCGGCCATCCATTGACGGCGGTTGAAATAGACCTCCCGGGGCGTGATCTCGGAGGGCAGGACATCGGCAGGGCGGCGGATCAGCACGGCATCACCTCGTTGGGAACCCATTGTGAATGGGTACACCCGAGAACACCAGAGGTGCTCTCACGTTTCCGTTACAAGCTAACTTTTCAGGTCACGCCGGGGCATTAAGACTCGATGGCACGAACGAATTTCCGCGTGATCTCCCGCGGATTCGTAATTGCGGTGCCCACCACCACCGCATAGGCTCCACGACGAAAGGCCTCAGCGACGAGATCCGGTGTATCGAAGCGACCTTCCGCAACGATAGGGATAGGAAGCTCAGCCGCGAGAGCCGACAGAAGCTCCAGATCGGGCGCTTCGGATATACGGGAGGCCGTTTCCTTCGTGTACCCGGAAAGCGTGGTCGCGACGTAGGTGGCACCTGCCGCACGGGCCGCCCGGCCCTCCTCCAGCGTGGAAATATCGGCGAAGACCTCCCTGCCGAGTTCGGCATGGATTCGCCCGATCAGTCGGTCGACCGGCTCTCCATCGCGCGGGCGCGGCGTGGCGTCGAGGCCGATGATGTCGGCGCCTGCTCGGGCGATCCGCGCGGCCTGCTCGAAACTTGGCGTGATGTAGACCGGGAAGCGGTCGTCCCACACTTTCGCGATTCCGATAATCGGGAGATCCGTGACGGCACGGATCGCCGCCACGTCCGCTTCTCCGTTGGCCCGGATCCCTCGGGCACCGCCTGCCTCCGCAGCCCGCGCCATCGCAGACATGTAGATGGGCCCATGCAGCGGATTGTCTGCACGGGCCTGGCAGGAGACGACGAGAACGCCCTTCGGAATCAGCATCTCGGGATCCTACTTCACCGCACCAGCCGTCATGCCCTGGATGAACTGGCGCGACAGGGCGATGTAAAGGAGCGTAATGGGAGCCGCCGCGATGGTGAGGCCGGCAAAGAGCATGCCCCAATCGGTGGTGTACTCGCCCATGAAGGTGGTGAGCCCCTGCGGCAGGGTTTTGCGCGCGTCGGTCTGAATAAAGACCAGGGGGAAGAAGAAATCGTTCCAGATCGGCACCGCGTTCTGAATGGCGGCGATCGCCATGGGCGGGCGTGCCAGCGGCAGCATGACCGACCACATGATGCGAGGCTCCGAGGCGCCGTCGATGCGCGCCGCATCCTCGAGCTCCGCCGGCAGGGTGCGCAGGAATCCCGCCATGATGAATACCGTCGAAGGTAGGCCGATGGCCGTATAAGTGACGATCAGGCTCCAGCGGCTATCGAGGAGGCCGAGATCCCGCAGCAGAATGAACAGCGGGATCACCGCAAGCTTCAAGGGCAGCATCAGTCCTGCCAAAAAGAACAGCAGGATGAAGGTGTTGGTGCGCGACTCGTAGCGCGCCACCGCGTAACCCGCCATGGTGCCGAGCACGAGGATCAGGATGATCGAGGTGCCCGTCACGAGGATCGAGTTGACGAAGTAGGTCGGCATCGCGGTTTCGCCGAGCACCTTGGCGAAGTTCCCGACCTGCGTGAAATCGGGCAAGGCGAAGGGATGCTCGAAGATCTCGCCCGTCGTCTTGAAGGCGGACAAAACCATCACCACGACCGGATAGAGCATGATGAAGGAGTTCGCGATCAGGATCACCTGGGCGAGCAGGACGAAGGGGATGGTTTGGCGCGCTGCCGGTGTATCGGACGTGATGGCGGTCAAAACTGGATCTCCCGACGGCGCAGCCACAGGGTCAGCATGGACGCGAAGACAACGATGAAGAGGAACAGGAGCGTGGCGAGCGCCGAGCCCATGCCGAAATTCTGGATGCTAGCGCTCTGGTTGCCGAAGGCCGTACGGTAGAAGACGAGGCCCAGCACATCCGTGGAGCCGAATGGCGAGCCGTCGAGCCCCACCATCACGTAAGGGATCTCGAACCAGTTGAACGCGCCGATAAAGAGCAGCGTGAACAGGATGGTGGTGCTCGGCGCCACCAGCGGCCACACAATGTTCTTCAGAAGCTGCCACTCGTTGGTGCCGTCAAGCCGCGCCGCCTCGATGACGTCCAGCGGGATGCGCTGCATGCCGGCAAGATAGACGAGCGCTGGAAAGCCGACGAAGTGCCAGGCATTGGCGAGGATGAGCGCACCGAGCGCCGTCGAGGAATCGCCGAGCCACGGCTTGGCCCAGGAATCGAGCCCCACCGAATAGAGCGCCTGATTGATGATGCCGAAATTCGGATTCAGGAAAAGCTTCCAGAGAAAACCGACGATGATGGTCGACAGCACCACCGGCACAAAGATCGCTACCCGATGAAAGCGGAAGCCGAAGGGTTCCTTGTAAAGGAGCCAGGCGAGGAAGAACCCACCGCCATTCTGGATAATCATCAGCGCAATCAGCGCGTAGACGTTGTGAAGGAAGGCGTTCCACACCACCGGCGCCATGGTGGCGCCGAACAGCACTTCCTTGAAGTTCTTCAAGCCGACGAACTCGCCACGTGCCAGCCCCTGCCAATCGTAGAAGGCATAGGCGAAGGCCGACAGGATCGGATAGACCACGAACAGCGACATGAAGACGATGGGCGGAACGACGAGAAACGCCACCCACAATCGGTGCTTCAGCGTTCGAGGTTGTTGGCGCGAGGCGTGCATGAAATCAAAAGCCTTCAGGATGGGCGGCAGGCAATGGAGCCTGCCGCCCCTTCGTCAGCGTCTTACTTCTGGAACGGCTTGTAATAGGTCGTGATGCCCTTGTTGATCTCGGCAGCGGCCTGCTCGGGGGTCTGCTGGCCGGCGAGCATCTTCTGCACGTTCGACTGCAGGAGCACGGAACCGCTCGGCTCCTGGTAGCGGAAGCGGACGAGCATCAGGTAGGACATGGAGTTCTCGGCGAGCTTCGCCACCTCCTGCGTGATCGGATCCTCGATCTTGATGCCTTTGATCGGCGACAGGTTCTTGAGCGTGTTCGTGAAGGCGGTGCCATATTCCGGCGTGGCGAGGAACCGCACGAACTTGAGTGCAGCATCCTTCTTCTCCGTTTTGGCGTTCACCGCATAGCCGCCATCGTAATAGGTGGCGATAAGCGCCTGATCGCCCGCCTTGAGGACCGGGGCCGGGAACACGCCGAGGTCGAGCGTGGGATTCTGGTTCTTGAAGTTCGCCACCTCATAGGAGCCGCCCGCGAACATGGCCGCGCGGCCTGCCACGAAGAGCTGCTGCGAGGACGGATAGTCCACCCCGGTGAAGTTCGGCGCGAAGTACTGGCTGATGTCCTTCAGCTTGGCGAGGGCGTTGACGAAGCGCGGATCGGTAAAGTTCGCCTTGCCGGACACGATGTCTGCTTCGAACTCCTTGCCGAGCATGGACGAGAGCAGGCCGCCGACGATGGTCTCGTTCTGCCAGGCCGTAGCGGTGCCGTTGGAGAACGGATTGATGTTCTTGGCCTTCAGGGCCTGGGCCAGGGCCATCATCTCGTCCCAAGTCTTCGGCGGGTTGACGCCATTATCCTTGAAGATCTTCTTGTTATAGACGACGAGCTGGGCCTGCATGGCGAAAGGAACCGCATAGACCTTGCCGTCCGAGCGCAAGGTCTCGGCCGCGAGCGCGGGCTCTGGGAAATTCGCCAGCTCCGGCACGTTCTGCCGGTCGAGTGCCAGCAGGTAGCCGGGCGTCGCGATCGTCTCGAGATTGCCGTAGGCGCGAACCTGGATCACATCCGGGCCGCGGCCGGCGGCGAGTGCCGTGGAGAGAATCGTCTGGTAATTCTCAGGCGCGTAGGTCTCGAACTTCACCGTGATGCCCGGCTCCTTGGCCTGGAACTTCTTGATGATGTCCTGGTAGAAGGCCTTGTCTTCCTGGCGCCAGCTCCAGAAGGTCAGCTCGGTCTGAGCCATGGCGGCGGAGCCTGAGAGCAGGAAGCCGGCGGCAGCGCTCATCAGAATGCGTCGGGTCAGTTTCATTGTCGGTTCCCTCATTGTTGAAGTCCTTGTCCTCCCACCGCGGGGCAGGACATACAGCCACGCCCTGCGGAATTTCTTCAGCCATATGGCTCGGCTGCGATGACGAGAAACGTCGCGTCGTCGTGGGTTTTAACACGCGGATAAGCGCCTGCCATGAGGTCGTCCCGCTCCCTGCCCCGCAATTCCTCCATCAGATCACCTCCCTCGCCGGCAGCGAGTCGGGCATGAAGGGTTCTGTCGGAGTAGGCCCCGAACACATCCACGAGCCGCATGAAGCCGTCAGTGGCCAGTACGATGGGCACGCCCGGAGGCACATGCGCCTCGAATCGCAACTCGTGCCCGGCCCAGGCACGGATCGGGTTCACGACCCAGTAGCCACCCGGCCGGTTCAGCTTGGCACGGTTCTCCAGGATCTGGCGTTTCACGGGTTCCGGGATGGAGCCCGGCGCATGCTCCTGAGCTCCGAGGGCCGCCAGCGTCTTCCTCTCGAAAAGCTTGGCGCGCTCATCGCTCCAACGGACGATTCCTTGTTCAGTCGGCACCAGGGCGATCACGTCACCCAGGAAGCAGCCCTGGATTGCGACCTGCCCACCCTCCCTCGTTCGGGCCTCGATCAGACCTAGGCAGGCGGAGGGAGCCTGGTGGTCGTCGATGGACGGGATATGACCCGTGGCCTCATGGAAGGCGGCGTGGACCTCAGGCTCCAGGCGGCTCAGCACCGAACCGGCGTTCCCTTCTCTCGCGAGGTCCATCAGCCTGTCACCGACCATCCCAGCGAGCCATGCGGCATCGCTGCCTCCGGAGGTGAGTTGCTCGTCGGACAAGCCCGTCGCGCCGTCGATCACCCAGGCAAATGACCCGCACAGGCCGATCCCGTCCTCATTGACACGGGAGCCTGGCAGAGAAAGCCGGTCTAAAGGCCGGAAGCGGAAAATGGTGCCAGTCGCATTCACGAGCTAACTGGTCTCATATTGGTCGCGTTCTGTCTATACTGGTCTTAAAGGCTTTTAACACTCTTCCCAAGGTTCAAAAGGCTTACGCGGGATCGGTTTGATCGAATCCCGCACCTGGGCGTTAGTGCTTTGATGAACCCCTGAGGTGAAGGGAAAGCCATGGTCACCCTGGAGATAGCCGGCAACGCGGTTGCCGTGACGAACGCGGATGAGGAACAAGCCCGTGAACTCTTTCTCAGCGAGAGCTTTAAAGATGACTTAAAGTCGTTTAAGAGCGAGGGCCGCTCCCTGTGGGACGGCTCAGCTGCCTTGACGACACGGCCCGCATCGGAACACGAGATCGATGCCTTCTATGAGGCCCTGGACGAAGAGGACGAGGTCGACGAAGACGACGAAGACTATGACGACGACCTCGATATCGATGTCGTGTTCCTGGTGTCCATCGACGAAATTGACGACGCCGCTGCCTCCGGCTGATCATCCTTATCGGAGCCCTCACAGGCTCCCCAGACACGGTTCAGCCCTATTCCCATGCCTTTTCCCAAGACCAACCCCAGCCTCGAACGCGCCCTCGTCGACCGAGGCTACAACGACCCGACCCCCGTCCAGGCCGCCGTGCTGCAGCCGGACGCGCTTGATCGTGACCTCCTCGTTTCCGCCCAGACCGGATCCGGCAAGACGGTGGCCTACGGACTTGCCATGGCGTCCACTCTCCTCGGCGCTTCCGAGCGCTTCGAGGCGCCGCGCGAGCCATTGGCCCTGATCATCGCCCCGACCCGCGAACTCGCCCTTCAGGTCAACCGGGAGCTTATCTGGCTCTACGGACCGGCCGGGGCGCGGGTCGTCTCCTGCGTCGGCGGCATGGATGTGCGCCGCGAGCAGCGGGCTCTCGCCGATGGCTGCCATATCGTGGTCGGCACGCCCGGCCGCCTGCGCGACCACCTGGAGCGCGGGCGCCTCGACACCTCGAAGATGCGCGTCGTGGTGCTCGACGAGGCCGACGAGATGCTGGATCTCGGATTCCGCGAGGATCTGGAGTTCATTCTGGATGCAACCCCAGAGGAGCGCCGCACCCTCCTGTTCTCCGCGACCCTGCCGAGGAACATCGTTACCTTGGCGCGGCGCTACCAACGTGAGGCCCATCGCATCGACACCCTGGTCGAGAACGAGCCGCACGGCGACATCGAGTACCGCGCACTCAGGATCGCTCCCAACGAAGTCGAGCACGCGGTCGTCAACGTGCTGCGCTTCTACGAGAGCCGTGGCGCCATGGTGTTCTGCCACACCCGCGAGGCGGTGCGGCATCTGCATGCGAGCCTGATCGAACGCGGCTTCGCGGCCGTGGCGATCTCGGGCGAGCTGACTCAGAACGAGCGCAGCAACGCCCTGCAATCGCTCCGTGACGGGCGCGCCCGCGTGTGCGTCGCCACCGACGTGGCGGCCCGCGGCATCGACCTGCCGGATCTAGGGCTGGTGATCCACTTCGACCTGCCGAACGACCACGAGACGCTTCTGCATCGCAGCGGCCGCACGGGTCGCGCGGGACGCAAGGGCGTTTGCGTGATGCTCGTGCCCTACACCCGCCGCCGCAAGGCCGAGCGGTTGATCGACATGGCTGGCGTCGACGTGACCTGGGCAGGTGCCCCCTCGGCCGACGAGATCCGCCTGCGCGACCGCGAGCGGCTGATGCAGGACCCGATTTTCGCCGAGGAGGCGACGGACGAGGACCTCGGTATGGCCCGCGCGCTTCTGGCCGAGCGCTCGGCCGAAGAGATCGCCAACGCCTTGGTCAAGTTCCACCGTGCCCGCCTGCCGGCGCCGGAAGAGATCGTCGATGCGGGCACCGACCGCGAGCCGCGCCAGCGCAAGGACAAGCGCGAGCGGAGCGAGGAGCGCACCCGCGGCTTCAAGGACCGGGATCGCGGCGGATCGGAGGGCGGCTTCGAGCGGTCGTCCGAGGACATGGTGTGGTTCCGCATGAGCGTCGGCCGCCGCAACAACGCCGATCCCCGCTGGCTGCTGCCGATCATCTGCCGCCTGGGCCACGTGACGAAGAAGGAGATCGGCTCGATCAAGATCTTCGACCGCGAGACGAAGTTCGAGATCGTAAAGTCGCATGCCCCGAAATTCGCCTCCGCCGTGCGCAAGACGAACGACGAGGACATCCGCATCGAGCCGTCGGATGCCGGTCCGGGCAAGTCCCGAGACGGCAAGCCCTGGGACCGTCCGAAAGGCAAGGGCTCGAAGGAGAGAGGCAGTCCTCCTTCCTACGGGAAGCCGAAGGGCAGCAAGGGTCCCAACGATCAGAAGCATCCGAAGGACAAAAAGCGCTCGTCCGACAAGCGCTCCTGACCGAAGCAGCAGGCTGGGACATGGCCATGTCCCAGCCTGGGTTCCTTCAAAGCCCAAAATCCGTGAAAGGGATCATTCGGGCTTCTTCAAACTCTTGATCACCGCGCCGACAAGCGGAACAAGAAGACCCGGAAGAACGGAGTCCAGCGGGTGGCTCACGAATCCGACCACGGCTTCCTTGACCTCACGCACCTCGTCACGGAACCCTGCGATCTGCTGCTGAAGAGCCTGCGCGTCAGCCTCGAGGGCCTGCAGGGCACCGTTGCGCACCTCCAAGGCCAGCTCCATCTCCCGCCCGGGCTTCGACCGCTGGGCGACAATCAGCAGCACGACGGCCAGAAGGAGATTGGCAAGCGCGATCACAGCTGCCGCCCAGATCGAGCCCCAGGCCTGCTGAAGAGCGAAGAAGAGGGAGAGATTCCCCATCAGAAACGCAAAAGCGCCAAACAGGGCCGCGAGACCCCGCAAGGAGGAGCGGGTCATCATCTGCCGAAAGCGAATGTCCGCGATCAGAGACTCGGCACGCCAGAGGATGCGAAGTTTGCGGGCAGCATTGTCCATCATGGCTTCAGGCTCTCCCCATCACTCGCCCGGCCGCTACGCCCAGCACGAACGCTGCCAGGACTGAAGCCAGCTGATGCTCCTTCACGAACTCCTCGATGCTCCCCGTGTAGTCTGACAGGATCTTTCCCAACTCACGCAAATGCTCCTCATATTCGGTCTTCGCGCCGATCGACTTGGCAGCCGGATCTCTGCCCTTGGGCTGAAGCCGCTCTGCTGCGGTCGAGGCCTCCGGGGCGTCGGTCATGCGAAGATCGGCCTTGAGCGCATCGAGCTCAGTCTGGAGGTTCGAAGCGCCCGGCATGATCAAAGCGCCTTCCGGACCCGGTTGAAGGCATCCGTGAGCTCGGATGCCAGGATCTTCACCGCGTCGCTCACGTCTTGGGCGCTCCGGTCGAGTTCCGCCCTGCTCTCGAAGGCGATCCAGCGCCCTTCGAGCTCGGACCACTCATCCTGAACCTCCTTCGAGCCCAGATGGATTTTGAGCCTGATCTCATCACGGGTCCGCTTGAGATCTTCGACGAGTCTGGTGAAATCCGGCATGGTCTTGATCCTTGTAAGAGCGCTTCATCGGACAGGTGGATGAGAGACGATCAGCCAGGGCAATCCATGCAGCATTGATCTCGATCAAGAACGGCAAAGCTTCTCGATGGAGCGTTCGAGGGGGGCTATTTATATCGCAATGCACCAAGGCCATTGTGCAATGCAACATAGACCCCATATGGAGCGTACGTTTTGACACAACTCCTTACCCGAAAGGGCCAGTCGCTATGCAACGCTTAGGGCAGATGATTCGCCAATTGGCTCGTTACCGCCGCCAGTGGGAAACCGTGATGGAGGCGTCAAGCGCCGCGTCCGCCAAGTTCGAGGCTCCCTCAGGACCAAGCCGACTGACGCAGGCCGCAAGCTTCGGCTCCAATCCCGGCAACCTTCGAATGCTGACTTACGTACCGGAATCTCTTCCGTCAGCTCCTGCTCTGGTGGTCGTCCTGCACGGATGCACGCAGACGGCAGCCGGCTACGATCACGGCTCGGGCTGGTCAGCGCTGGCGGACCGCTACGGTTTCGTTCTGCTGTACCCAGAGCAGCAAGAATCCAACAACCCGAAGCGCTGCTTCAACTGGTTTCAGCTTGGCGATATCGAGCGCGACCGCGGCGAGGCTCACTCGATCCGCCAGATGGTTGAACATGCCGTTCGGCAGCATGGGGTGGACCGCAGCCGTATCTTCGTCACCGGCCTTTCGGCTGGCGGCGCGATGACTTCGACCCTGCTTGCAACCTATCCGGAGGTCTTCGCCGGCGGTGCCATTATCGCAGGACTTCCCTATCGCTGCGCGACGAGCGTCCCGGAAGCCTTTGAATGCATGTTCCAGGGACAAACGCGCTCTGCCGAAGAATGGGGCGACCTTGTGCGAGACGCCTCGTCACATGTCGGACCTTGGCCCAAAGTCTCCGTGTGGCATGGCAGTGCCGATGCGACGGTCAAGCCGATTAATGCGGGCGAGATCATCAAGCAGTGGACCAACGTCCACGGTCTTCGGGTCGATTCGAGCCGCAGCGACGTCGTAGACGGCTATCCCCGGCGTACTTGGACCGATGCAGCTGGAAACGAGATCATCGAAGAATACGTCATCACCGGCATGGCCCATGGGACTCCCCTGGCCGTCGGCAACGATGAGAACAGCTATGGAGCGCCCGGTCCCTTCCTTCTCGATGTGGGGATTTCATCGAGCTATCGGATCGCCCATTTCTGGGCGCTGACGGAGCCTTCTGAAAGGACGACATGGAGCCATCCTGCGCCGAAATCTGCCCCGCACGTCTCAGCACCAGCCCTTTATGCCCATGCAGATACGGCCGAAGCATCGGAGCCTGAGGCTGCGGCTCGCGAGCGGCAGCCGGGCAGGCAATCGGCTTCCTCGTCTCCCGACATCGGTGCGGTGATCACAAAGGCGCTCAGGGCGGCGGGTCTCATGAAGTAAGTACTCTTACGCAGCGCCGTTGGAACTTCAATGAACCAAGCGCTATTTGGCGCTTGGTTTCCCATTCGCGCTGCTTACGGCTTCCTCTCTTGGCTTAGCAGATCCTCCTGCTTGCGTCTTTCGCCTGTGATGCAGTTCATGCTGCCTTGCTGGGTCGGAATGATCAGAGGCCGGCTGTCGCCGATCCCGGCGATTTCGCGCATGATTTTCGTGCGGATCACCATGGCGAATTGCTCGGGATCGTGCAGGGGAAGCACGAAAGAGCCGACGCCGCCGATGACGCACTCCCTGAAATAGAGATCGAGGTCGTCCAGTTCCGTGCTGCCTGCGGCACGCCTGAACATGATTGGGAGACCGTTGATGACGATCCCGTTGGCGACCGCTTCGTCGCGCGCGTAGGTGACATGGCGGCCATCATTGTTGGGACCGTCGCCGGATACGTCGACGACGCGGCGGACAGGGGCGCCGCCCAGTTGCTCGAAGAGCCTGCGGCTGTGGTCGATGATGCCGGAGATCGATGTCATGCCGGCCTGGCGAAGTGGCTGATAGGCGAGCTGATTGGAAAAAGACACCGCCTTCTCGGGACTGTCGATGATCGTCCAGGGCACGATGACCCTTTGGTCTTTCACGCCGGACCATTCCACATAGGTCACGGCGACACGGCCGTGCGGGCCGTTCTCGATCGCCTCATGGACAAGCGACGAGCGGAAGGCCTCGATGAAGCCTTGGCGCTGAAGACCCTGTTCGTCGCTTTCCATGGAGGACGACACATCGACAGCGACGACAAGAGCAACATCGAGCTGGGCCTCTGGAGCGCTGGGGCTGCCTGCCAGAACCTCGCTGGCCAGGAGAAAAAACGCGAGAGTACTCAGGAGCCTATTCGCCATGACCACCTCCGCTCCTGGCTCTCGATACGTCGAACGCTGCCAAGATTGCTGTCTGTCAACGCGTCAGGCTGGCGTTTGATGCGAAAGCTTGGTCGAAAAACGCCAGAGTTCCGTCTGCGATCAGTGGCCCTGATCGGGCGCGAGAGGGGCCGAATGTCCCTCTGTTTCGCCCGTCTCTTCAAGTCCGCGAAAATACGTAACAAAATCCACTCTCTATACGCAGAGCAGACAGGGGATGGGTGTTTCGGGTAATGATTTCTTACGCTACGCAAGGGGCACAGCCATGAAACCGGATATGGATCTGATCGGCGCTCTCACCAGCTTCTCCGTCGGCACCCTCGACGGCTGCGACGCAATGATGGTGATCGAACTCGCAACCACACCTGAGGAATACGAGAGCGGCATCCGCCGCCAAATGCCCATCGCCATGACACCAGAGCATGCTCGGGAACTCGGCCAAGCGCTGCTTCTTGCCGCCAGGGCCGCCGAGATGGGCGAGTCTCCAAGCTACGCCTTCAACTGATCTTCGTTTCCACTCGAACCACCCGGATCGAACGGCACTCTCACCGGCATGCCCGGTAGGAGCCCATGTCGAAATGGAAATGATCATGGTGAGCCTCGTTGTAGTCGGGGCTGAGCACGACATCAAAGAAATTGCACGCTCCATTCCTGAGCGTGCGCAGGAAAGCCGACCGGCGACCGTTGCCCTCGGCCCAATCGCTCTTCACTGTGATGTGCTTCCCATCCGCAAGGACGAAGTCTGCGATATCGATCGCATTTGCCGTCGCGTGCTCGCTGCGACGGCCCTGCGCACGATGATTGACATTGCGGCAGGCATACGTGCCGAAATGCAGGACCCGTACCACATCCTGCCCGAAATGTTGGCGGGCCGCCGGACGCAGGACGTGCGTCTCGAACAGCGCCCATGCCACCGTGAGTGAGCAGGTCGCCGTGAACTCTCGGCTCAAGCCGACCGACGATCGCGACACTTCAACCGCGTCGGACAGGCCGCACCCCTGCTCCGTGCGACGGTCCGGCACGGATCTGTGCACGATGGACGAATCAGCCAGAACGGCACGGCATTGCGCGCCGTCGCGCTCGAGACGGGAAAGCTTGATTCGGGTCAGCCAGCTGATGTCGTCTGCGATGCGCAAAGGCGTGAACGGGTTGAGTCGGTTGGGAATGGCAACGAGCTCGCCCCAGATCAGGCCGGCCAAGACCCCAAAACCCAGCAGAAGCGAAAGAGCCAGTCGCCCGAGGATGACCGGGATGATCCTGGAGCGGCGCGGCTGTTGGGGCTGATCGGTCTGCACAATCCTGTTCTAGGGCTCGTTTGCCCCCATGCCAATTGCGGACGAGCGGAACAGCCTCGGGCGTGGAGGACTTCGCCTCAGCAAGGAAATTCGATTCTCCAATAAAAAGAGCAAGGCGGGTTCTCCGCCTTGCTCTTTGTCTTGAACAATTGTTCGCTCAAGCGGAGCGCGAGCGCTGCCTGCATGGGCCGGACAATCAGATGGCTTCCTTCAGGTCCTTGGCAGCGCGGAAAGCGATCTTCTTGGATGCCTTGATCTTCACCGGCTCGCCGGTCTGAGGATTGCGGCCCATGCGGGCAGCGCGCTTGCGCACCTGCAGGATGCCGAGACCGGTCAGGCGGATCTTGTCGCCCTTCTTCAGGCTCTTGGCGATCATGTCGACGACCTGGGTCAACATCTCGTTGGCCTGGCGCTTGGGAAGCTCGTGCAGCTCGGAGAGCTTCTCCGCGATGTTGCGCAGCGTCAGGATCGGCGACGACGCCGAGGAGGAAGCCTTCGCAACCTTCTTCACAGACGTTTTCTTCGTCGAAGCCTTGGGCGCAGCAGCCTTGCCGGCAGCCTTTGCAGGCGCCTTGGCGGCCTTCGACGATGCCTTTGCTGCAGCCTTGGGCGCCGCAGCCTTCTTGGCCGGGGCCTTCTTGGAAACTTTGGTTGCAGTCTTGGCCATCAGAAACTCCTTTGTAGATGGTGAATGCATAAGACAGCAGATTCTCAATAACGCTTTCAGCCGCGAATTAAAGATGGCAAAGCTAGATTTCCGCACAATAGTAAGGGTTACTTGTCGATTTCTCGTTGAAGAAGGCCCGAATGCTGGCTGCGAGCGCCCCTGATCCGCGCCCTGTATCCATCTCCTGAGGGGTGCGTGAAGCAGCTAGAGTTTAAAGAAAATCCGCTGGCAAGGCCCTTTTTCGTGAATCATCCCATGCTGGCACGAAGGCCTTCGACGCTGAGGGACCTAATGATCGTGCATGACCCAATGTCACTTTCCCTGTCGCAAAATCGCAGTATTGCCGTTATTGGATCGACAAAGAGCTTGAGCTCACCATATTCGGGAAGCGCCAGGGTGAAAGCATGACAAGGGTCGCCTGCATCGGAGAATGCATGATCGAGCTTCGGGAGGAGGCCGACCACCGGCTATCCCGCGGCTATGGCGGCGATACATTCAATACCGCCGTTTATCTGGCCCGCCTTGGAACTCGGACCGATTACATCACCGCGCTCGGAGACGACAGCTGGAGCGATGAGCTGATTGCGGCTTGGAACGAGGAAGGCGTTGGGACACAACAGGTGCTGCGCCTGCCCGGACGCCTCCCTGGGCTCTACATCATCCAGACGGATCCCAAGGGCGAACGCCGTTTCTCCTACTGGCGAGAGACCGCTGCCGCACGCCTGCTGTTCCAGGCGCCGGAGGCCGAGAGCATTATCAAAACCATCGGCACCTACGATATGGTCTATCTCTCGGGCATCTCTCTATCCCTCTACGGCGATAACGGACGCGACCGCCTGTTCGACGTTCTCCACGATGCGCGGTCCAAGGGCCGGCGCGTGGCTTTCGACACGAATTTCCGCCCGCGGGGCTGGCCCGATCCGGGAATCGCGCGGACTGCCTTCGGTCGGGCTTTCGCCTGTGCCGATATCATCCTCGCCTCAACGGAGGACCTCGACCTCCTGTTCGGCAAGAGCGGTGTCGAGGAGCTCTTGGGCTGTTCCGGCCGGGCCGAGATCGTTCTCAAACACCCGGACCTGACATGCCGAGTCCTTTCGCAAGGGGCGGACATCGTCGTCCCGGGCAAGCCTGCGGACGATGTGGTTGACACCACTGCAGCAGGCGACAGCTTCGCGGCGGCCTATCTCCATGCGCGTCTGTCCGGTGAGGATCCCCAATCCGCCGCAGCCGCAGGGCATCGCCTCGCCGGTCAGGTCGTGCGTTATCGCGGCGCGATCATTCCGCGAGACGCAATGCCGTAATCGACCATCACCATCCAAGGAGTTCCTCCCATGACTCAAGATCAGAAGGATCTCGCCGGCACCCGCAACAAGAAGCTGGCGGACATCCTCCGCGCCGGACCTATCGTTCCGGTCATCACTCTGGACCGTGTGGAGGATGCGGTTCCCCTCGCGCGGGCTCTCGTTGCAGGCGGTCTGCGGCTGCTGGAGATTACCCTGCGTACGCCTGCCGCTGTCGAATCCGCAGAGGCCATCATCCGGGACGTACCCGAGGCCATCGTCGGCATTGGGACCGTCCTAACGCCAAAGGATCTGGAGCGCGCCCAGTCGCTCGGCGCTCGCTATGCCCTGAGCCCCGGCGCAACGCCCGATCTGCTCGACGCCGCAAGCCGAAGCGAAATGCCGTTCATTCCCGGCATTACCACTGCGTCCGAACTTATGGCGGCGCTCGTCCACGGCTTCCCGACCGTCAAATTCTTCCCAGCCGTTGCAGCCGGCGGCATTCCGACATTGAAGGCTCTCGCGGGTCCATTCCCGCAGGCGCGTTTTTGCCCGACGGGCGGCATCGACGAGAAGAACGCCCGTGATTGGCTCGCCCTGTCGAACGTCGTGGCCGTCGGCGGATCGTGGGTGTGCTCGACTTCCGACATCCGTGCCCAGGCCTGGGGCGAGATCACCGCGAAGGCGCAGCGCGCCGTCATGTCGGTCAAGGACTGATCGCGTCGGCGACCCGGCCGCTGACATTTCGTAGGGTTGTCAGCTCCGCTGCCCCTGGCGATACTCATCGCCCGGGGAGGGAAAGACAGTGACTTCGACGATCTACGACACGAACCTCGACAAGAACCCGGCGAATTTTCAGCCGCTGACGCCCCTGTCCTTTCTGGAGCGGGCCGCCAATGTCCACCCCGACCGCCTGGCGCTCGTCCACGGCGCCATGAACCGCAGCTATCGCGACTTTTATGCCCGGTCCCGGCGTCTCGCCTCCGCTCTCGCCCAGCGGGGCATCGGGCGCGGCGACACGGTTTCGGTCATGCTCCCCAACACGCCGGCCATGCTCGAATGCCATTATGGCGTGCCCATGGCCGGCGCGGTGCTCAACACGCTGAACACCCGCCTCGATGCCAAGATCATCGCCTTTTCCCTGGAGCATAGCGAAGCCAAGGTGCTGATCACCGACCGGGAGTTCTCGGCCACCATCAGGACGGCCCTCGAACTGACTTCCGCCAGGCCTCTCGTCATCGACTACGACGATCCGGAATTCACGGGTGCCGGCGAGCGCCTGGGATCCATGGAATATGAAGAATTCCTGGCCTCCGGCGATCCCAACTTTGCCTGGAGCCCCCCGGACGATGAATGGGATGCGATCACCCTGAACTACACCTCGGGCACCACCGGGGATCCGAAGGGCGTGGTCTATCACCATCGCGGCGCCTATCTGCTCGCCATGGGCAACATCCTGACCGCCGGCATGGGACAGCATCCGGTCTATCTCTGGACGCTCCCCATGTTCCACTGCAACGGCTGGTGCTTTCCCTGGTCGCTCTCCATCGTGGCGGGCACCCATGTTTGCCTGCGTGCCGTACGGGCAAAGCCCATGTACGACGCGCTTGCCGATCTCAAGGTCACGCATCTCTGCGGCGCGCCCATCGTCATGTCGACCCTGCTCAATGCGCCACCTGCCGAAAAGCGCCCCCTGCCCCAAACGGTCAAATTCATGACGGCCGCCGCTCCGCCGCCGGAAGCAGTGCTCGCAGCCATGAAGGCCGCTGGCTTCGACGTGACGCATCTCTACGGCCTCACGGAGGTCTATGGTCCGGCCGTGGTCAATGAATGGCACGAGGAATGGGATGCGCTCGATCCGGGCGGTTACGCGGCGAAGAAGGCTCGGCAGGGCGTGCGCTATCCGGTGCTGGAGGCGCTCGACGTGCTCGATCCGGAAACCTTGGAACCGGTTCCGGCCGATGGTCAGACTCTCGGCGAGGTCATGTTCCGCGGCAACGTGGTCATGAAGGGTTATCTCAAGAATCCGTCCGGCACAGCCAAGGCCTTCGAGGGCGGCTGGTTCCATTCCGGCGATCTTGGGGTGAAATATCCGGACGGCTACGTGCAGCTGAAGGATCGCTCCAAGGACATCATCATATCCGGCGGCGAAAACATTTCCTCCATCGAAGTGGAGGATGCTCTCTATAAGCATCCAGCCATCCAGGCGGCGGCCGTCGTAGCGATGCCGGACGAGAAATGGGGCGAAACGCCCTGCGCGTTCGTCGAGCTGAAGCCCGATCAATCAGTCCCGGCGGAGGACATCATTGCCTGGTGCCGGCAGCAGCTCGCGTCCTACAAATGCCCGCGTACTGTCATCTTTACTGAGCTTCCGAAAACCTCCACTGGCAAGATCCAGAAGTTCCAGTTGCGCGAAATGGCCAGGGCCTACAAGGCAGCGGGCTGAGGAAAGGACGATTATCGCCCTTTCCACACGGGCTTGCGCTTCTCGATGAAGGCATCGATGCCCTCGGCGGCATCCTCCGCCATCATGTTGCAGGCCATGACATCGCCGGCGAAGGCATATGCCTCCTCCAGGCCCATCGAGCGCTGCCGACCGAACATGGCCTTGCCCATGCGGATCGCCACCGGGCTCTTTGCGCAGATATCGGCTGTCAGCGCGGCGACGGATCGGTCAAGCTCCGCATCCGGCGCCACCCGGTTGACGAGCCCAAAAGACAGGGCTTCGGCAGATGAAATGAAACGTCCCGTCACTAACATATCAAAGGCACGCTTGGGAGAGATATTCCGGGAGAGCGCCACGGCGGGCGTGGAGCAGAACAGCCCCACATTGATGCCTGACACCGCGAAGGTCGCGCTCTCGGCGGCAACGGCCAGATCACAGGACGCGACGAGCTGGCACCCTGCGGCCGTAGCCATGCCATGGACTCGGGCGATCACTGGAACGGGCAGGTTGACGATCGCCTGCATGACCTGGCTGCATTGTGCGAACAGCGCCTCATAATACTCCTGACGCGGATTGGCCCGCATCTGCTTGAGATCATGCCCTGCGCAGAACGCCCTCCCCGAGGCGGCGAGGACAACGCAGCGAACCTCCTCGTCGTCCGTCAGATCGTCCAACGCGCCCTGCAGTGCCGTCAGCATCTCCTCGGATAGGGCATTGAACTGAGCCGGGCGGTTGAGGGTGAGCGTCACCACCCCATCCCGATCCGCGCGCAGCAGTATCTCTTCACCGGAAACGGCCTGCTGGGCACTCATGGGCATTCTCCTCCGGGTCTTTCCAGCCACATTGTTTGCCGGATCCAACCCGAATAAGCTTGATCTGGCAATAAGACCTTTAAGGAACGCCATCCCTTCTAGAGTCCCACAAGAAGAGGTGCCTCGTGAGCAAGCCGCCCATCAGCCGCTTTCCCGTGCCCGAGATATCCGACTTGCCCGAGGATATCCGAACGCGCATCCTTGCGGTTCAGGAGAAGTCGGGCTTCGTTCCGAACGTGTTTCTGGTCCTGGCTCGCCGCCCGGACGAGTTCCGTGCCTTTTTCGCCTACCACGATGCCCTAATGGACAAGCCCGGCAATCTCACCAAAGCCGAGCGCGAGATGATCGTGGTGGCCACGAGCAACGCCAACCAATGCCAGTATTGCGTCATTGCCCACGGAGCCATCCTGCGGATCCGGGCCAAGAACCCGCTGATCGCTGATCAGGTTGCGGTCAACTATCGCAAGGCCGACATCACGCCCCGGCAGAAGGCGATGCTCGACTTTGCCATGAAAGTGGCACTCGAGGCCTATTCCGTCGGCGATGCGGACATCGCCGCATTAGGCGCCCACGGCTTTACGGACGAGGACGTATGGGACATCGCAGCGATTGCGGCGTTCTTTGCCATGTCCAACCGACTTGCCAACGTCACCAGCATGCGGCCGAACGACGAGTTTTATACGCTCGGTCGCGGCTGAGGCCCTCAAGCCAGGAGCACCTTGCCCGGATTGAGCCTGTTGTCGGGATCGAGCGCGCGCTTGAGGGTACGGGCGAGTTCCATCTCGGTTGGGGCACGGTAGCGGGCCAGCTCGCCGACCCGGTATTGACCGATACCGTGCTCCGCCGAGATGCTGCCGCCGAACGTCGCCACCACGTCATGCACGATACGGTTCACAAGCGTTGCATCATGGCTCGCTTCGACGAGCACATTGTAGTGGATGTTGCCATCCCCGAGATGCCCGAAGGCGTTCACGCGCGTGCCCGGAGCGCCGGCGGCGAGCGCCTTCCCCGCCTCGATAAGGAAGCGCGGAACCTCGGTCAACGGCACGGAGACGTCATGCTTGACGCTTTTGCCTTCCCGCGCCTCTGATTCCGTCACATGCTCTCGCAGGGCCCAGAGCTGGGCCGCCTGGGCGCCCGATTCGGCGATGACACCGTCGAGCGCAGTTTCCTGCTCAAAAGCCGTGCCCAGCATCGCCTCGGCCGCCTCGCGCAGGCCGGCCAGGCTGGAGGCTGCCTCGATCAGCACAAACCAATCACCCTCGGCGATGGGGGCCTTCAGGCCGGCATGCTGGGCGACGAGCTTCATGGAAGTGGCGGAGATCAGCTCAAAGGCCGAGATCTGATCACCCAGTTCATCCTGGGCCAGTTCGAGAAGCCGCAGGGCTGCCGCCGGGTCGGCCACGGAGAGCAAGGCGGTCACCGAGTGTTTAGGCCGCGGCAGAAGCCTCAGGACCGCGGCCGTGACGATCCCGAGCGTGCCCTCGCTGCCGATGAAGAGCTGCTTCCAATCGTAGCCCGCATTGTCCTTGCGCAGCCTCCGCAGCCCATTGGCGATGGTCCCGTCCGGCAGAACCACTTCCAGGCCGAGCACAAGGCTGCGGGTCATCCCATAGCGCAGGACGTTCACACCACCTGCATTGGCCGCAACCACTCCGCCGATGGTCGCCGAGCCCTCGGCCGCGAGGCTGATCGGCAGCAGGCGCCCGGCGGCGGCCGCCGCATCCTGCGCCACTTTGAGAATGCACCCGGCCTCCGCCTCGATCGTCAGGCCGACTGGATCGACATCACGGATGGCCGTCATGCGGTTGAGGGACAAGACTACCTGCGTGCCGGACACATCCGGCACCGCTCCGCCGGCCAGTCCCGTATTGCCGCCCTGCGGGACAATGGCAGCGTCCGCCTCGCGGCAGATCTGCGCGATCTGGGCCACCTGCTCGGTCGAAGCCGGGCGGACGACACAAGCCGGCCGGCCCGGAAAGAGCTTGCGCCAGTCGACGGCATAAGGCTCGAGGTCGGAGCCTTCGGTGATCACCGCCGAAGGACCGAGTAGGCCCGTCAGGCGCTGCAGCAGATCCGTCGGCTTGGTCATCGGCAAATTCCCTCGCGGTTTCAGCCACCGCTCCTGACCGATCAGGGAGCAATCGTCAACGTGGCATTCGCAAGGGAGATCTCGCAAGGAAATGCAGTAAGGTTGCGCTCAGCGCTTGCCAGATCCGGGCTCGGCCATCTTGCGGTGCTGTTCAGCGAGCATGCCGGCTGGCGTCACATTGGCAAGGATCGTCGTGAGCTTATTCTTCCAGCCGCTCACGACGTCACCTTCGCCATTCATCATGGCGTCAAAACCGACCTTCGCCACGAAGGCGGGATCATCCTTCTTGTCTTGGCCCACTTGCGTATCCTCCATGCCGGCGCGCTCGAAGAACTCGGTCTCGGTGGCGCCGGGCATCAGGCAGGTCACCGTCACATCGGTATCCTTCAATTCGTTGCGAAGCGCGAAGGAGAAGGAGTCGATGAAAGCCTTGGTCCCATTATAGACTGCCTGGAAGGTGCCGGGCATGAAGCCGGCGATCGACCCGGTGATAAGGATGCGCCCTTCGTTCCTGGCCCGCATGTCGCGCCCGACCTTCTGGATCAGATAGAGCGTACCGGTGATGTTGGTGTCGATCACATGGCGCACTTGCGTAAAGTCCTGATCCAGGAAAGCGTGACCCAACCCGTGTCCGGCATTGGCCAGAAGCGCACCGACAGGCCTGCCCTTGACCGCAGCATAGAGCTTGTCCACGCCCTCGAGCGTGGCAAGGTCGGCCTCGATGGCCTCGACCTCCACGCCAAGAGCTTGGAAATCCCTGGCCGCATCATGAATTGCTGCTTGATCGGCGGCGATTAGCAGATCGTAGCCGTTTTGAGCACAGAGTTTGGCAAGTTCATACCCGATGCCCGTGGAAGCGCCGGTCACGATAGCAAGAGTCTTAGCAATGTCAGGCATGGCATTCTCCAGCCGGTACGAAGGAAAGAACCGGTCACCGTGAAGTGAAGCGAAGCCGGCCGTGGTGCTTGAACTCGCGACGAGCACTTCAGTTCAAAAATGTGCTGAGGCCAGCTGCGCCACACAGTTTCAGTCCAGTCGAAGACCAGTTCGCGCCGATGCCAGGCAGTTGCTTTCGCATTGGGGGCAATATACCTTCACTATAACGACATAAGAAAGCTCAGGTCCCCATGGATCTGCAGCCGGGAGAAGCGCTCTTGGGTCCGCAAGAATCGGCGACGTTCGGCGTCGCGGTGGGTGGTAGCGCATATGGGCACGGCGCGGCTCGAAACGTGGCGAAACCTGGCACCACGATCATCACAACGTATCCTGTTTCTGCCGCCGATCCTGCGCGACGCTGAGGGAAGTGCTGATGACTCTCGTTCTCGAAGGCGTCTCGAAGAAGATCGGAGCAGCGGTCCATATCGACGACGTCCGTCTGACCCTGCAGCGCAGCTCCCTCAATGTTCTGCTTGGGGCAACGCTGGCCGGCAAGACCACGCTCATGCGGCTGATGGCCGGGCTCGATGCGCCGACTAGTGGCAGGGTTCTCGTTGAAGGCCAGGATGTGACGGGCTGGCCCGTGCAGCGCCGCAGCGTGGCTATGGTCTACCAACAGTTCATCAACTATCCCTCGCTCAATGTCTACGAGAACATCGCCTCACCTCTGCGTGTGTCCGGTCTGCCGAAGAACGAGATCGAAACACGTGTACGCGAGGCTGCCAAGCTTCTGAAGCTTGAGCCTTATCTCGACCGCAAGCCGCTGAATCTCTCTGGAGGTCAGCAGCAGCGCACCGCAATCGCGCGGGCCTTGGTTAAGCGCGCGGATCTCGTCCTGCTCGACGAGCCATTGGCCAATCTCGATTACAAGCTGCGCGAGGAATTGCGCGAGGAACTGCCGCGGGTCTTCGCAGCTTCGGGCGCGGTCTTCGTCTATGCGACAACGGAGCCGTCAGAGGCTCTACTCCTCGGCGGCAACACCGCGACCTTGTTCGAAGGCCGGGTAACCCAGTTCGGGCCGACGCCGCAGGTCTATCGCCATCCCCATGATCTGACTACGGCCCGCGTTTTTTCCGACCCGCCCCTCAACGTCCTTATGGCTCGCAAAGCTGGCGGCAGCGCGACTTTGAGCACGGGCGGAGAAATTCCTGCGACCGGTCCTCTCGCGGCCGTTCCAGATGGTAATTACACCGTAGGCTTCCGGGCCCACCACCTCAACCTCGAACCACCGGGAGCGGGCGAGATCGCGATTTCGGCCGTCGTGTCCGTCTCCGAAATCACAGGATCGGAGAGTTACGTTCATCTCGATGCAAGCGAGCACCGCCTCGTGGCGCTGGTCCCAGGGGTGCGGCGACTCGAGCCAAAATCAGCCGTCACGGCCTATATCGATCCCCGGCACCTGTTCCTGTTCGATGAAGCAGGCCGTCTCGCCGCCACCGATCCTGCCCAAAGGGCCGCATGAGGAGAGAAGGATGGCCCGCATCACCCTCGACCATCTCGCCCATGCCTACAAGCCCGATCCCCGAACAGCGGAGGATTATGCGCTCAAGGAGATCAACCATGTGTGGAGCCAGGGCGGTGCCTATGCACTGCTAGGTCCCTCGGGATGCGGCAAAACTACCCTGCTCAACATCATCTCCGGCTTGGTCCGCCCTACCCGCGGCCGCGTCCTGTTCAACGATCTCGATGTAACAGATTTGCCGACAGAGGCGCGCAACATCGCCCAGGTGTTCCAATTCCCGGTGGTCTACGACACGATGAGCGTGCGGGAGAATCTGGCGTTCCCGCTCAAGAACCGGCATGTGCCGCGCGACAGGACGGCCCAACGAGTTGAGGAGATCGCACAGCTTCTCGACCTCACCCGTGTGCTCGACCGCAAGGCCAGCAACCTTACGGCAGACATGAAGCAGAAAATCTCCCTTGGTCGCGGCTTGGTGCGCCCTGATGTGGCAGCGATCCTGTTTGACGAGCCGCTCACCGTGATCGACCCGCACCTGAAATGGCAGCTGCGCTCCACCCTCAAGGAGATTCACCGCGCGCTCGACATCACTATGATCTACGTCACACACGACCAGACCGAGGCGCTCACCTTCGCCGACAAGGTTGTGGTCATGCACGATGGCGCCGTGGTGCAGACGGGGACTCCCGACGAGTTGTTCGAGCGTCCGGCGCACACCTTTGTCGGACATTTTATCGGCTCACCGGGCATGAACATCCTGCCCTGCAAGGTGGAAGGCGCCACCGCCTTGATTGGCAATCAGGCCATTGCCCTGCAGCGGATCTATCGCACCTTGTCGGACGGGGAGCGGGTCGAGCTCGGGATCCGGCCGGAATTCGCGCGGCTTCAAACGAACGGAACGGGACTGCCGGTCCAGATCCGGCGCATTGACGATATCGGCCGAGCCCGCATCGCCCGGGTCGAGATGAGCGGACGCCCTCTCGCCGTCAGTGTTCCGGAGGGCATCTCCATCGAAGGAAGCGAGGCTGCGCTCACGCTCGATCCACGCCACATCCATATTTATGCGAACGGGCATCTCGTCTCGGGCGAGCCGATCGGAGGGCACGGGGCATGACGAAGACTGTCAACAACAGGGCTTGGTTCTTCGTTCTGCCGGTTTTCGCTATCGTGGCCTTCTCGGCCGTCCTGCCGCTCATGACCGTGGTGAACTACTCGGTCCAGGACACGTTCGGCAATAACCAGTTCTTCTGGAACGGGATCGGCTGGTTCCAGGAACTGCTCGATCCGTCGACCGAGCTCGGCGGGCGCTTCTTCGACGCCCTTTGGCGTACTCTCCTCTTCTCGGCCATTATCCTCCTGATCGAGGTTCCGCTCGGCATCGCCGTAGCACTCTCCATGCCGCGCGAGGGCTGGACCGTCGCACTCTGTCTCGTCCTGATGGCGCTACCGCTTCTTATTCCATGGAACGTGGTCGGCACGATCTGGCAGGTCTTCGCCCGCAGCGACATCGGCCTGCTCGGATGGATCGTCAATCACTTAGGCATCGACTACAATTACACGAACGATTCCATCGACGCCTGGGTGACGCTCATCGTCATGGATGTGTGGCATTGGACGAGTCTCGTGGCCCTCCTCTGCTATGCGGGTCTGAAATCGATCCCAGATGCGTATTATCAGGCCGCTCGCATCGACGGTGCCTCGCGCTGGGCAATCTTTCGCACAATCCAGCTTCCGAAGATGAGGCGCGTGCTGCTGATCGCCGTGCTCCTGCGCTTCATGGATTCCTTCATGATCTATACCGAACCTTTCGTGATCACCGGCGGCGGCCCCGGCAACGCCACCACTTTCCTGTCGATCGATCTGGTGAAGCTGGCACTCGGCCAGTTCGATCTCGGCAAGGCCGCCGCCATGTCGCTGGTCTACAACCTGATCATCCTTGCCATCTGCTGGGTCTTTTATACTGTCATGATCAACGTGGATGCCGAGCGCGAGAGGGTCGAAGCATGACTGGAACGATCGCAGTCGGCGCATCCGAGACTAAGCCCATTGCAGCACCCCTGGCTGCAAACCGCGCCCTGTCGGGCCCTCGGGTGAGTGGGCGCGTAGTGGTCATGGCGCTCTACCTCCTGTTCCTGATGCTGCCGATCTACTGGCTCCTCAACATGAGCCTGAAGACGAACATGGAGATCACGTCCGGGCTCACGCTCTGGCCGCGGGAGATCACTTTCGACAACTACATCAGGATCTTCACCGACCAGAGCTGGTATTCCGGCTACATCAACTCTCTGACCTACGTGATCATCAACACGGTGCTGTCGATATCCTTTGCGCTTCCGGCAGCCTATGCCTTCTCCCGTTACAAGTTTCTCGGCGACAAACACCTGTTCTTTTGGCTGCTCACCAACCGCATGGCTCCGCCGGCGGTCTTCGCCCTGCCATTCTTCAACCTTTACTCGGCCATCGGCCTCTTCGACACACCATGGGCAGTCGCCCTAGCGCACTGCCTCTTCAACGTGCCGCTGGCGGTGTGGATCTTGGAAGGCTTTATGTCCGGCGTACCGCGGGAGATCGACGAAACCGCCGCCATCGACGGCTATTCGTTTCCCCGTTTCTTCGTAAAGATCTTCATGCCCCTGATCGCCTCCGGCATCGGCGTCGCTGCCTTCTTCTGTTTCATGTTCTCCTGGGTCGAGTTGCTCCTGGCGCGCACGCTGACCTCAGTCAACACCAAGCCGATCGCCGCCACCATGACGCGCACCATCTCCGCTGCCGGCATGGATTGGGGCCTGCTCGCCGCCGCCGGCGTGCTCACCATCGTGCCAGGCGCGCTCGTGATCTGGTTCGTCCGCAACTACATCGCCAAGGGCTTCGCCCTGGGCCGAGTCTAAGGAGGCGCGCATGCCTGATCTAGCATGGATGGCCTGGACATGGCAGACGGGATTGTTCTTTGCCGGAATCGCGAGCGTGCTGCTGATCATGACGTTGCTCGCGGTCTACCGTCCCGAAACGGAACGGGTCGGAGTGCTGCGCATCCCGACGACGCGCGGCGACCGTCTCTTCATCTCGCTTCTTGGTGCGGCCTTCATCCACCTCGCCTGGCTGGGCTTCATCGGCCCGGACATGTGGTGGGCTTCCGGCCTTTCCTTGCTCTACGCAGCTGCCGTGTTTCGCTACGTCTAGTGGGAGCGGCTCAAGAAAGTTCTCCGGTTTGCCCGGACCGGAGAGAACAAGACCAGCGCATAAGCCGGCAGGGCATAAACTGGGAGGAACGAATGAAACTCACCCAATCTCACCGGCACTTGAAACTGTTCATCTCGACAAGCGTACTCGCCATGGCGCTCGGTACGAGCGCTGCTCTCGCAGGGATGGAAGAAGCCCGTCGCTGGATCGACAGCGAATTTCAGCCCTCCACCCTCTCCAAGGACGAGCAGTTGAAGGAGATGGAATGGTTCGTAAACGCGGCCAAACCTTTCGTGGGCCAGGAGATCAACGTGGTCTCCGAAACCATCACGACCCATGAATACGAGGCTCGGACGCTTGCGAAGGCCTTCTCCGAAATCACAGGCATTAAGCTCACCCACGACCTGATCCAGGAAGGCGACGTGGTGGAGAAGATCCAGACGCAGATGCAATCGGGACGCAACATCTACGATGCCTGGGTCAACGATTCCGACCTCATCGGCACCCATTTCCGCTACAAGCAGGCCGTAGCGCTGGACGACTGGATGGCGGGGGAAGGCAAGGACGTGACCTCGCCGACTCTCGACATCAACGACTTCATCGGCAAGTCCTTCACCACGGCGCCGGACGGCAAGATGTACCAGCTGCCGGACCAGCAATTCGCCAACGTGTACTGGTTCCGCTACGATTGGTTCCAGCGCCCGGATCTCAAGGAAAAGTTCAAGGCCAAGTACGGCTACGATCTCGGCGTGCCGGTGAACTGGTCGGCCTATGAGGACATCGCCGAGTTCTTTACCAACGACGTGAAGGAAGTCGACGGCGTCAAGGTCTACGGCCACATGGATTACGGCCGCAAGGATCCGTCGTTGGGATGGCGCTTCACCGACGCTTGGCTCTCCATGGCCGGCAACGGCGACAAGGGTATCCCGAACGGCCTGCCAGTCGACGAATGGGGTATCCGAATGGAAGGCTGCCGTCCGGTCGGCTCCTCCGTCGAACGCGGCGGCGACACCAACGGTCCGGCGGCCGTCTACGCCATCACCAAATATCTCGACTGGATGAAAAAATACGCTCCGCCTCAGGCACAGGGCATGAACTTCTCCGAGTCCGGACCGGTGCCGGCGCAGGGCAATATCGCTCAGCAGATCTTCTGGTACACGGCCTTCACTGCCGACATGGTGAAGCCCGGACTCCCCGTGGTGAATGCCGATGGCACGCCGAAATGGCGCATGGCGCCCTCGCCCCACGGCTCGTACTGGAAAGACGGCATGAAACTCGGCTATCAGGACGCGGGTTCGTGGACATTGCTGAAATCCACGCCTGTCGATCGCCGCAAAGCGGCTTGGCTCTATGCGCAGTTCGTCACCTCCAAGACGGTCTCGCTAAAGAAGAGCCATGTGGGCCTCACTTTCATCCGCGAGAGCGACATTTGGCATCAGTCGATGACGGATCGCGCGCCGAAGCTCGGCGGCCTCGTCGAGTTCTACCGCTCGCCCGCCCGCGTTCAATGGACCCCGACCGGCAACAACGTGCCGGATTATCCGAAGCTCGCGCAGCTCTGGTGGCAGAACATCGGTGATGCGGCCTCCGGCGCCAAGACGCCGCAGGAAGCCATGACTTCTCTGGCCAATGCCCAGGACGAGGTGCTCGGACGTCTCGAGCGCGCCAATGTGCAGGGCGAGTGCGGACCGAAGCTGAACCCCAAGACCTCCGCCGAGGAATGGTTCAAGAAGGCGGAAGCCGCCGGCACGATCGCGCCCCAGCGCAAGCTGGCGAACGAGAAGCCGAAGGGCGAGACGGTGGATTATGACACGCTCATCAAGAGCTGGCCCGCTTCTCCGCCGAAGCGCAGCTGACGAAACCTAGCCCCGCCCGCAAGGCGGGGCTTTTCATGTGAGGCGGCGCGCCACCTAGCCGCCCGGTCAGTATCGACAAAGGACGTTTATCAGCAGAATCGCCTGGACGATGACCGAAGAGGTTTGTCATGCCAGATCCATCTGCCGGATTTTCTCTTGAGACGGTCTCGAACCTTGGTGCCGATCTCCTCGATGGAGTCGCGCCACGGCTCGTGACGATCCATGGCCGCAGGCGCGGAACGTCAAGCGGCTTTCTCTGGCGCCCCGGCCTCATCGTCACGGCGGAGGAGGCTGTGGAGGCAGATGAAGACGTAACGGTCACGCGCCCCGATGGGAGCCAAGTCTCTGCCAGTCTCGTCGGCCGCGATCCGAGCACGGACATTGCCCTCCTCCGCATCGAGGAGCAGCCTCTGGCCGACTTTGAGTTCAGTCCGTCGGATAGCCTCCGCGCAGGCCATCTCGTTTTTACCGCAGGGCGGCATTTGGAGGGTCTGACCGCTGCCTTGGGCATCGTGGCCCTTGCATCAGGTCCCTGGAGGAGCTTGCGCGGTGGCGTGATTGACCGCAGGATTCATCTGGATGTCCGGCTCGATTTCCAGTCGGAAGGTGGCGTCGCCCTCGATACGAACGGGCGAATCATGGGTATGACGGTGCTGGGCCCCCGGGGTCGCGTTCTCGTCATCCCATCGGACACCATCGAGCGAGTGGCTCCACAACTCCTTGAGAAGGGCCGTGTCGCCCGCGGCTATTTGGGACTTGGTCTCCAGCCAGTCCGCATCGACAGGGCCGCAGCCGATGCGGCAGGACTTGCGGAGCCACGCGGTTTGATTGTGATCAGCGTGGATCAGGACGGTCCGGGACAGAAGGCCGACATTCGCCAGGGCGACATCCTCGTCCGCTGGAACGCCGACGCCGTTCCCTCGGTGCGCTATGTCTACAGGTTGCTTGGGCCGGAGAGCGTGGGCCAAGCCGTGGATCTAGGAATCCTAAGGGCGGGTGAGCATATGACTCTTGCCGTTGAGATTTGGGAGCGCCCCAAACCTCAATAGCAAACGGGTTCTGATTGGGTTGAGACCTTGCGCAAGGTAGCTCTTCACATCGGCGATGCGAGCCTGCTCGACCGCATCGCCACGATGCTGGCCAAAGAGGCTGGCAGCGATACCCTGCACCCGGACAATCCCGATATCGTGATCACGGATCACACACCCTTTTCCCGGAAAACGCCAACGATCATCTTGAGCGATGGCTTGAACGGACCCGAGGCACTCAAGACCGGAGCAAGCGGGATCCTTCCTCACGATGTCGCCGCCTCGGATCTTCTGCTGGCTATGGAGGCGGTTATCCGAGGCTTTATTATCATGCCGCGCAGCGCTGGCGGAACCGACCGGGATCCCGCTTCGCCCGATTCATCCGAACTGCCACGAGACAATATGCTCACCGCGCGCGAGCTCGAAGTTCTGCGCCTTCTCGCGGAAGGTGCCTCGAACAAGCTCATCGCGCGCCGGCTCGGGATCTCATTTCATACCGCGAAATTCCACGTCGCCTCTATCGCGGCGAAACTGGATGCCACCGGACGAACGGATGCGGTCGCACAGGCCGTCCGACTCGGGCTTATCCTGCTGTGACGTGGCTCTTGGTTCCTGGATTACCCATCACTACATGATGTGAAATAGCGTTATCTCTGGAGGGCTCCATGCTCGATCGCACTCCAACCTTTCTCCTCAATATCGACAATTCTGCATCTCCCACGCAGCGACCCACCGCTGTTCCCGATAACGATTCTCTGCTCGATTCCTACTCCCATGCCGTGTCAGGCGTCGTGGACCGCATCGGCTCTGCGGTGGTGCGGGTCGAGCCGCAGGTTTCGGGTCGTACGGCCGGAATGGGATCCGGCGTCATCATCTCGCCCGACGGGCTCCTGCTCACCAACAGCCATGTGATGCAGGGCGCACGGGATGCAAAGCTTACCGGCTCCGACGGCCACACCATCGAGGCGCGGGTGATCGGCGACGATCCGGACACCGACCTCGCCCTGCTGCGCGCCAGCGGCGACCGTCTTCCCTTCGCGACTTTGGGCGATTCCAAGCGGCTGAAACGCGGACAGATCGCGATCGCCATTGGCAATCCGCTCGGATTCGAGTCGACCGTCACGGCGGGTGTGGTTTCCGCTCTCGGGCGGAGCCTGAGGGCAAGGTCGGGACGGCTCATCGACGATGTGATCCAGACGGATGCGGCCCTGAACCCGGGTAACTCCGGCGGCCCATTGGTCGCAACTTCCGGCCAAGTGATCGGTATCAATACCGCTGTCATTATGGGCGCGCAGGGCATCTGCTTTGCCGTCGCGAGCAATACGGCGAGCTTCGTCGTGTCGGAACTGATTCGTCACGGGCGCGTCCGTCGGGCCTCGATCGGCATCGCGGGACAGACGGTGCCCCTGCCGCGGCGAATCAGCTATGCCGCCGGCCTGAACGGGACATTCGGCGTGGTGATCGCGGCCGTGGAACCGGGCAGTCCTGCGGATCACGCGCAGCTTGAACAGGGCGACGTCATCCTATCCCTCGACGGCGAGCCAGTGGGCGGCGTTGACGATCTTGTGCGACTGCTGAACGGCGAGTGGATCGGGCGCTTCGTCGAGCTAAAGATTCTCAAGAATGGCGAGATGCGCACCGCGACGATCATGCCGGTCGAGCGTAAGACGAGAACCGCTCATGCCGAATGAGATCAGAGCGCGAAATCTCGGTCGAGGTTGATGGTGCGAGGTCTCAACAATGAGATCTCGTCTCACCATTCGACTGCCTGTCGATGTTCTCCTCCTCCATTCCTGAAGGATCGAGCGTGAACAGCTCCTGCGGTCGGGCGACCCCTCGCAGCGCATAGCGGCCGACCGACACGAGGCCATCGCGGCTGTCCTTCGGGACAGCCGAGAAGAAGGCTGACGACACGAGGACGTCGCGCTCGACGGAACGGCACAAGGCACCGATCCGGCTTACCTCGTTCACGGCCGGTCCCACCACGGTGAAATCAAGGCGAGCCTGGCTGCCGATATTGCCGTAAAAGACCTCGCCGATATGAAGGCCGAGATATGCGCTCGTGACCGGCAGATTGCACGACAGTCGCTCCTGGTTCAGCGCCCGGATCCGTGTCCGCATCAGCCGCTCGGCTTTGAGCGCACACCGGCAGGCCTCACTCGGATCCTCTTCCTTGAAGATCGCAAGTGCTCCGTCCCCAATCAGCTTCAGGACGTCGCCTCCCGCTTCGTAGATCGACGAGATGATCGCCTCCGCATAATCGTTCAGGAATGGAATGATCTGCTCGGGCTCCGCCGTCTCGGTAATATGGGTAAAGCCGTGCAGATCACTGAACCACAGGACGGCTTGAATCCGATCGGTCACGCCGCGGGCAATTCGCCCATCGAGGACCAGGCGTCCCGCATCGCGACCGAGATAGGTCTCGACAAGCGTTTTAGCGATGCGCGCGAGCGAGGCGCACTTCAAGGCAAGCATCAGAGGCGATGCCAGCTCGCGCAGGAGTGCGATCTCCTCGTCGCTGAAGCCGGCAGGTGCGTCCGACATCCAGGACGAATAGAACGAATCCATTTCGCCTATGGCGCCCTCTGCCTCGAAACGATGGATCAGAACAAGATAATCTGTCTGTCCCTCGGCGCGCAGATCCTTGAGGATAGAGAAATCCTCAGGATGACCAGGGCCGATCCGGCGCCGAAGGAAATCCTCTCCGCTGAGCAGGAGGTGATAATAGGTGCTCCGGCGCCAGTTCTCGGCGGCCTGCCCTTCCACGTTGGTGCGACCGTACTCGACAATCGGTTCGAGGCTCTCTTGGTCATCGCGACGCCAGCGGAAGACCCGTCCCTCATGGATCGGATGTAGCGTGTCGATGACGATATTCACCCGCGAAACAGGCAAGCCTTCTGTAATCAGGCGATCACAGAAGCCATGCAGGAGTTCCAGTTCCGACAGACCGGTCAATCCGGCCTCGGTGACCCATTTCGCGATGCTTGCTGCGCGGGCTGCGTCCATAGGATTCTCTTCACGACGATTCTGTCAGCCATCCATGACAGCACCGCGGGCGGCTGATCAAAGCTCAACGTCGATGACGTGATGTGCCACCCTCCACCTATTCGGCGGGCGAAGGGTGAACTCCCGTCGCTCCGGATCGCTTGGAGGTCCGGCGCTTGACCATCCGCAGGATGACGAGCCGCACGGCCACGTAAAAGACCGGCGTCAGGAACAGGCCGAACACTGTCACGCCAAGCATGCCGGCGAACACGGCAGTGCCGAGTGCCTGACGCATCTCGGCTCCGGGCCCGGTCGCGATGGCAAGCGGCAGCACGCCGAGAATGAAGGCGAAAGCGGTCATCAGGATCGGGCGCAAGCGCAGCCGGCAGGCTTCGACGACCGCTTCCACCGGCGTCTTGCCGTCAAATTCCGCCTGCCGTGCAAACTCGACGATCAGGATTGCATTCTTTGCGGCGAGGCCGACAAGAACCACGAGTCCGATCTGCGTCAGGATATTGTTATCCTGTCCGCGAATCATCACGCCGATCAACGCGGAAAGCACGCTCATCGGCACAATTAGGATGATGGCGATGGGCAGGGACCAACTCTCGTATTGGGCCGCTAGCACGAGGAACACGAACAGCACCGACAGGGCGAAGATGAACACCGCCGTGTTTCCGGTCTGCCGCTCCTGAAACGCCAGTTCCGTCCACTCGAAGCCCATGCCGGACGAGAGATTCTGCCGGACCAGCGCCTCCATGGCATCGAGTGCGTCACCTGAGGAGACACCTGGTGCCGCATCGCCCTGCAGGGCTACGGACGTGAACATATTGTAGCGTTGGATCAGGTCAGGCCCCGACACCTCCCGCATCTCGACCAGCGTGCCGAGAGGCACGAGCGCACCCGTCGAAGAACGCACACGCAGCCGGTTGATATCCTCCTGGTCGATCCGGAAGCGCTGGTCAGCCTGGGCGCGCACCTGATAAACACGGCCGAATGCATTGAAGTCGTTGACGTAAGCCGTGCCAAGGTTGATGCGGAGCGTCTCGAAGATGTTCGGGATCGGCACGTTCAGGATGCTCGCCTTCTGCCGGTCGATCTCCAGATAGACCTGGGGCGAATTGGCCGAGAAGGTCGTGAAGACGCCGGCGAGATTCGGGTTCTGCCGCGCCTGCCCCATCAACTGGTAGGCTGTTGCGAGAACCCCGCGTACGTCGTCGCCCGTCCGGTTCTGGATCTGTACCTTGAACCCGCCTGAATTGCCGAGACCGCGCACGGGCGGAGGCGGGATGGCAATGATGAAGGCCTCCTCGATCTGCTGCATGCGGGCAAAGAGATCGCCGATGATCTTGGTCCCGGAGTCGCCTGCCTCGATGCGCTCATTGAAGGGCTTGAACGCGGCGAAGATCGCCGCAGCGTTGGTCGCGTTGGTGAAAGTGGCGCCTGAAAAGCCCGCGAAGGCGACGGCGTTCTGCACGCCCGGCGTTTCCTGGATGATCTTGGAAGCTCTTTGGACCACCGCATCGGTTCGTGACAGGGACGAACCGTCCGGCAGCTGGATCACGACGATGGCATACCCCTGGTCCAGCATCGGAATGAACCCGCGCGGCACGTGATTGGCGATCCATACGGTTCCGGCCAGGAGACCGACATAAATCGGCAACACGATCAGCTTGTGCCGTGCCAGGGATCCGACCGCTCTGGCATAGCCGTTGGACGTGGAATCGAAACCTCGATTGAAGCCGTTGGCCAACGTCCGTCCAAATCGGGAAAATGGATTCCTGGAATGTTCATGGCTGTGCGGCTTCAGCAGGAATGCCGCGAGTGCCGGCGACAGTGTCAGGGAGTTGAAGGCCGAAATGACGGTCGACACGGCAATCGTCAAGGCAAACTGCCGGTAGAACTGGCCGGTAATGCCAGGAATGAAGGCTGTCGGTACGAAGACGGCCACGAGAACCAGCGCGATGGCCACAAGCGCTGTGCCCACCTCGTCCATGGTCGTATGCGCGGCATCCCGCGGCGACATGCCGAGCGCGATGTTGCGCTCCACGTTCTCCACCACCACGATAGCATCGTCGACCACGATACCGATGGCGAGCACCATGCCGAACAGGGTCAACGTGTTGATCGAGAATCCAAGGGCCGCCATGAAGGCGAAGGTGCCGATCAGCGAGACCGGAATCGCCACGATGGGAATGATCGCCGTGCGCCAGCTCTGCAGGAATACGAACACCACGATCACGACGAGCGCCGTGGCCTCGAACAAGGTCTTGTAGACCTCGTTCACGCTCTCGGCGATGAATTCTGTGGGATTGTAGACGATCTCATAGCCAATTCCTGGCGGGAAATTGCTTTTGAGCTCCTCCATGGTCCGTATAATTTGTTCCGATGCGGCGAGCGCATTGGTACCGGGCCGCTGGAAAATTCCAAGAGCAACGGCAGGATTGCCGTTGAGATAGGAATTCGTCACGTAATCCTGGGCACCGAGCTCGATGCGCGCTACATCCTGCAGCCGCACGAGACGCCCCTGTGGCGTAGCTTGGACGATGATCTGCCGGAACTGACGTGGATCCTCGAACCGCCCCTGTGTCGTCACCGTCAGCTGGAACGCCGCGTCCGTCGGTGTCGGCTCCTGACCCAAGGCGCCACCTGAGACTTGGACGTTCTGCTCCTGAATCGCACGCACCACCTCGCTCGACGTCAGGCTGTAGGAGGCGAGCTTCTCCGGGTCGAGCCAAATACGCAGGGAGTACTGCCGCTCGCCGAAGATGATGAGATCGCCAACACCATCGAGCCGCAGCAGGATGTCGCGCACGTAGTTGCGGGCATAGTTCGAAACGTACAGCTGGTCGTAGGATCGATCCGGGGAGAGCATGTGCACGACCATCATCAGGTCGGGCGAGCTCTTGAGCGTCGTCACGCCGAGACGCCGCACCTCCTCCGGCAGGCGCGGAGTTGCGATCGCCACCCGGTTCTGAACGAGCACCTGTGCCTTGTCGAGATCAGTACCGAGCTTGAACGTAATGGTCAACGCCATGGCGCCATCGCCCGTGGAGTAGGACGACATGTACAGCATGTCCTCCACACCGTTGATCTGCTGCTCCAGCGGCGTAGCAACCGTCGCAGCAACCGTCTGCGCATCGGCTCCTGGATAGCTTGCCCTGACGACGACGGTGGGCGGCGCGATCTCCGGATACTGGGCGACCGGCAGAGTGGTGTATGCGATCCCGCCGATGATCAGGAAGAGCGCCGACAGAACCGTCGCGAAGATGGGACGATCAACGAAGAAATGGGCAAAGCGCATCGAAGCGCCCTCCTCGCGTGAAATCAGCTGCCGTTTCGCTCCCGCACGGGCGGAAGCGTGGTCATTTGCGGTGTGACTGACGCTCCGGGCCGGACCCGGACGAGGCCGTTCACGACCACTGTCTCGTTGCCGGTCAGTCCGTCGCGGATAACCCTGTAACCGTCGATCCGCGGACCGATGCGCACAGGCTTGAGATTGACGATGTTGTTGTCGCCCACCACGTAGACGACCCGTCGATCCTGATCGCTGCCAATGGCTTCGTCGGGGAGAAGAATACCCTGATAGGGGTCCGAGGCGCCGATCGTCACACGGCCAAACAGCCCAGGGGTCAGGAACAGGTCCTTGTTCTCGAACACGGCACGCAGACGGATCGTACCACTGGCCGCATCGAGCCGGTTATCTACGAAGTCAAGCAATCCCTTGCGCTGCCCGAGACGCTCGTCCGTCAGGGTGAGCAGAACTTCATTCGTCTCGCCATTGGCGGAAGTTTTGGTCCCACCTTTGGCCTGGCGCGAATAGGCGAGATAAGAACGCTCGTCGACGTCGAAGTAAAATTGGATTGGGTCGAGCGAGAGAACATTCGTCAGGATTGTCTCGTTGGCGTTGATCAAGTTGCCTTCCGAGACGAGCTTGCGCGAGATGCGCCCTGACAGAGGTGACTTGATCTGCGTAAACTCCACGTCGAGCTGTGCCTGCCGCAGGGCTGCCTGAGCGCGATCCAACTCGGCTTTGGCAGTCAGGAACGCCTGCCGTCGCTGGTCGTAGAGCTGGTCGGTGATGTTACCGGTCCGACGGAGCTGCTCGGCACGGTCGAGGTCACTCTGCGCAAATTCAAGGCGAACCTGCGAGGATGTGACGGCCGATTGGGCTTGCTCAAGCGCGTTGCGATAGGGCCGCGGATCGATGGTGAAGAGGAGGTCCCCCGCCTTGACGAAGGTGCCGTCCTGGAAATGGACCTTGTCGAGATAGCCCGAGACTCGCGCTCTGACGTCAACCTGATCAAGCGCCTCGAAGCGCCCGATGAAGTCGGTCCGCTCGACGATGTCCTTAACGACGGGTTTCGCGACAGTCACCGGCGGCGGTGGCGCAGGACTGCCCTGCGCCAAGGCCAGGCTTGCCGACGCCATCCATGAGAACAGAACACTAAAAACGAACACGGACCGAGGAAAGCGCATGCGTAACCTCCTGATCGGCATCACCAACGCAGCACCATACTTCCAAATTTCAGCTTGTGGCCCTGTGCGCAGAGGCACGCGGAAGAGCTTTCATTGTTGCGACGCAATACTACGCATTGCTGAGCTTCTGACAAGATACGCAACATTGATACGCCAGACGCGGGAATTGTCTGTTTTGATGGAGCCGGCAACATGTTCATGAGATCTGATCGAAAAGGGGGCCGCCCCTTAAGGATGGGATGTCGCCTGTCGATGGAAACCTGGCCGGTTGGCTAGGTGTTCAGGTGTAAGCGTCGCGAAGATCGAGAGTGCTTTTCCGCCCGATGGATTGGTAGTTGTCGGCAAGCCACGTGCGGGCAGCGTTCCGGCCGAGATCCTTCAGTTGCTTGAAGAAGCTCCATTGAGCGCTGAGTCGGGACGCAGCGGTGAACTCATCAAGGTTTTCTCCTCCATGGATCCGGTGCATGTACACCCTCTTGTAATCGCTGGTCGAGAGCTTACCCTCGTCGATAAGCCGCGTCACGAACTCGATGGATCTGAACTGCTGCAGCAGGTTGGCATTGAACGTGATCTCGGTCATCCGATTCTGGATCTCCTGCACGCTCCGCGGTGTCGAGCGGCGCTCGATCGGGTTGATCTGGATGAGCAGGATATCGTCCGACTGCGTTTCGTAGAAAAGCGGGAAAAGCGCCGGATTACCTGTATAGCCACCATCCCAGTAAGGCTCTCCATCGATTTCGACCGCCCTGAATAGCATCGGCAGGCAGGCCGAAGCGAGGACGTGGTCGACGGTCAACTCGGGTCCCGTGAAAATCCGGATCTTGCCGGACCAGACATTGGTCGCCGCAATGAACAGCTTTGCATCCTTGCAGGCCCTCACCCGCTCGAAATCGATCAGGCTGTTGAGGGCATCGCGCAGGGGATTGATGTCGAGCGGGTTTAGATCATAGGGGCTCGCGACCCGGGACCATGCGTCGAACCAGAGATGTGAGGATCCATTCATGCTCCAATAGCTCAACAGGCGATCGAACAGGGACCGCTGGAGGGGTGAGAGCACACCGTCGAGGCTCACCCGCTTCCAGAATTTTCGGAGTTGCTCGCGCGCGCCGTCCCGACCGCCTTCGAGCCAGCCCTCGAAGAGAACGACCGCGTTCATTGAACCGGCGCTCGCGCCCGTAATCGCCTCAATGGTGAGCCGCCCGTCCTCGAGGAGGTGATCGAGCACGCCCCAGGTGAAGGCGCCATGGGCCCCTCCACCCTGGAGTGCCAGCGACACGGTTTTATCGGCATTGGGACATTTCAGACCCCGCACAGGGCTTTTACGGCGTTCCGCTCGACCAGTCATTCCGCGCTCCCTTTCCCGAGCAGATTACCATGAGGAGAGCTCGGAAGCGCAAGTCGTGACGTTGCGCTCTGAAGACGGCGGGAACCGCGATCACCCGATTCCTTGGGCGTCTCGTTTAAGCTTGGCATTGCGCGGGAGGCACGTTTTACTGGTGACGGAGAGACGAGGACTATCGTCGATGAGCCAATATTTCACCGATCTGATCACCCTGTGGGTCGTCATCGACCCAATCGGAACGCTTCCGGTGTTTCTGGCCGTCACGGCGGGCATGGGGGCTGCGGCAGCGCGGCGAACGGCACTCAGGGCAACAGCGGCCTCCTTCGTCGTCCTCCTGTTTTTCGTCGTCGCAGGTCAGGCTCTGCTTCAGGCGATGGAAATCGATCTCGATGCCTTCCAGATTGCCGGCAGCATTGTTCTTTTCCTGTTCGCGCTGACGATGATCTTTGGAGAGCCAAAGGCCCAGTCCGAAGAGAAGGAGATTGCAACGTCGGATGTCGACCGATCGATCTACCCGTTGGCTATTCCTTCCATCGCAAGTCCGGGCGCCATGCTGGCCCGTTGTCTCACTCACGGACAACACTAAGTTCAGCATCTCACAACAGGCGGAGACCGTCGCTCAAATGGCGTTCGTCCTGCTCGTCACCCTAGTGCTCATGCTGATGGCTTCCCGAATCATCAAGATCATCGGCGATGCGGGTGCCAGCGTCATCAGCCGGGTCATGGGGCTTATTCTCGCCAGCGTGGCTGTGAACGGCATCGTCCTTGGCATCAAACAGGCGTTCAACCTCGCGCCTTAGTCGGCTCATAGAGGCCAATTTTCCCTGTAAGACTATTCCGTCATCAAAATCATCGGCAAGGTCCATCCGGTGGCCTGTGCTCTTCAGGGGAATTCCCTTGCTTGCAAGAGAGCCAAGATCCGCTGCTGTTCGAGCTTGCGCCAGGGTGTCGGTTCCTAGGCGGCGGATGGGGCACCATCTTCTGTCGGATTGTCACACCTTTCGGAGACCTAACGTGGCTGTTCGGCTACCCCAGAGCTTATCAACCGGCCTCGAAGCGGAAACGGGCTGGAGCGTGCTCGATTACGAACTCCGCGAGCAGAAGGCACAGGCGCTGGGAACCTTGAGCGGTCAAGTCGAGCAAGCTCTCGCTGCATTGCGGGCGTTCGATGCTGGGGTGAAAGGACCAGAGCGAGGCGATCGCCGTCGTGCCTTGTTGGACGATGCCGCAGACCGGGTTTGGGCCTTCATGATTCAGCGGGAGATGTGCGGGTTTCGGAACTGGGAGGCTGTGGTGAAGGATTATGGCATTTCACGCGAGGTCTTGAGCCGGGTTGGGCAAGTCAGATGCAAGGCAAGGTAGAGCCTTGGTCGTTATAGGCCCTGGCCAGCGCGCCACACCGCTCTTGGCTCGCCATGTAGTCAGAGACCCGGTGGCAACTCGTCCAATGCCAGATGTGTCTGGGATGCAAGGCGAATGGGAGCGTTGACGGCGCCGTAGCCCTGATAGTTGCGCCGCTCAACAATCTCGAAGAAGAAGCCGCCCGCGAGTGTCCGGGTGTAGGCTTGAAAATACTCAGCCGGTCCCTCGCGGTCATAAAGGATGCTGCCGGATCGCAGACGCTTCACATCCTCTGCGGAGAGATCCGTTCGAACCTCAAGATCATCGTAGTAATTTTCCGGGATCGGCAGAAGACCCACCCCGTTGGCTTTGAGGCGCTCGACGGTTGCGAAGATATCATCGGTCGCAAGCGCAATGTGCTGGACGCCGGACCCGTAGAGTTCGTTCAAGAACCGCGACGACAACGTGCGCTGGCTCTGAGAAGAATTTAGAATCAAGCGAAGCAAGCCGTCATGGGTCTCTATTGCCTGGCTCTGAACCACACCGCCTGGATCAATCACGGTCTGAACTGGCGTTTTGCGTACATCGAGAAGCAATGCGTAGAACAGGAGCCATGTGAGCATCTCCTCATAATGCATCGATTGAGAAACGTGATCGACGGATCTCAGGCCAACCCCGGCAAAATCGCCCGCCGCGGCAGGCTCGAAATCGACGTCCCAGAGGCGATCCAGCCCGGTCTTGTGATCCACGAAATACAAAATGCTTCCACCAAGCCCGCGAACCGCCGGGATGTTCATCTCTCCAGGCCCGACCGGCTGCTGGAAGGGCTGATCCAGGAGGGTGATGGCACGCTCGACGGCGCCCGGCCCATCGTCCACGCGCAATGCCAGGGCGCAGACCGACGTGCCATGGTTTATATTGAAGGAATGGGCGAAGCCCTCCTTGTCTGCATTCACCACGATGTTGATGTCGCCCTGCCGCCAGTGGGTCACGTCCTTCGAGCGGTGCATGCCGGCCTTTCGGAAACCCAGCCCGTCCAGGATCTTCTCGAACTCGACGGCACCTCGTTCATCGACGGCGAACTCGACGAACTCAACGCCTGAACAGAGAGCCTTGGGCGGGAGGGCGTCCTGATCGGAATGTGCCGCGCCCGTACGCCGACGCAGCTCGTCCAGCATAACGAGCAGGGATCTCTGCCCGTCGATCGCGACGCTGCGTGCGGAGCCGGCCCGGAAGCGGTCGTTGAAGATCTCAAGGGAGAGGAGCCCGTCAAATCCCGTCGCGTGGAGCGCATCCGTGAAATCGTCGATGGGCAGGTCGCCCTGCCCCGGGAAGCAACGGTAGTGCCGGCTCCAGGACAAGTAATCCATGTCGAGCCTCGGCGCATCAGCCATTTGCACGAGGAAGATCTTGTCGGACGGTATGGCTCGGATCGCTGATAGATCCGTTCCGCGCGCCAGCACATGGAAGGAATCGAGCACCAGCCCGACCGCCGGATGGTTCGCGCGGCGCACCACCTCCCAGGCATCGCGATAATCGTGGATATGCCGCCCCCAGGAGAGGGCCTCGAAGGCCACCCGCATGCCGCGTTTGGCGGCACGCTCGCCAAGTTCATGGAAATCCGCTGCCGCCCGCTCGATTCCGCCGAGCGAGTCCGGCGAGACATTGCTGCACACCATCAGGAGATCGCAGCCGAGCTCTTCCATCACGTCGAACTTGCGCTCGGCCCGGGCGAACACTTTCGACCGCTGCGGCTCTAGCATCCCTTCGAAATCGCGGAACGGCTGAAGGGTAATGGTCTGAAGGCCCAGGCCTTCGATCATACGACGCACTTCGGCGGGTGTACCGTTAAAGGAAAGAAGATCGTTTTCGAAGATCTCCACACCCTTGAACTGCGCGGCCGCGATGGCTTCGATCTTTTCAGTCAGGGTGCCGCTCAGGCAGACGGTAGCGATGGCTTTGCGCATGCTCGTCGATCCATTTCTTCTCGCGTGTATGGGAGCGTGTTGACGGCTCAGCCCGCTCCTTCTGTCGTCAGCTGATGGTTCCGGTGGCGAGCGCATGCTCGACGCCGCCGGCGACGTGGCGTGTCAGTACCTCGCAGGCGCGCGCTGAATCGCGCTTGAGCGCGCATTCCAGAAGCTCGGCATGTTCGGCGGCGGCGATCTCGCCGCGATAGCTCAGGGCGATCATCTGATAGCGCAGGTACTTGTCGAAGACTGCTGCATGGTTGTCGATCAGCATCTTCGACCCGCAGGCGGAGATGAGAGCCTGATGGAACTGCCAGTCATAGCGCTTCCACTCCTCCGTATGGTTTCTGTCTCCTGCAGCCATGCGCTCCTCCATTCTGGCGAGCCGGTGATGGGCGGCGACTACGCGGCCTTCCCACTCCATGTCGCCGGTCCGGAACGACTGCTCCAGCGCACGACATTCGAGTAGCTGTCGAAGCGCCGCGATCTCGCGCAGATTCGCGATGGAGACAGGCGCCACTTCGAACCCCTTCTGCCCCTCGGCGACGACGAGCCGTTCGGAGTGCAGACGGTTCAGGATTTCGCGAAGCGTGCTGACGCTGGCACCGTAATCCGCCTTCAGGCGGTCGAGCTTGAGCTTCTTGCACGGCGGAAGCCGCCCGAACACGATGTCGGACCGGATCCTCTGATAGGCGCTTTCGCCTACCGTGGAAGGCTGTGGCATGACGTGCACATCATCGCTCATGTCAGCGCCCCATTTTCCAGCGTATAAGCCACGCATCCATTCACATGCTGGGTAAGAACCGCGCACGCCCTCTCGCCATTGCGGGTGAGAGCGCAATCCAGCAACTGCCTATGCTCCTCAGCCGCAATCTCTCCGCGGAAGACCACCGCCACCATTTGATAGCGAAGGTATTGATCGAAGACGCCGCCATAGAGATCGAGCAGGGTCTGGGAACCGCAGGCCTCAATCAGGGCCTGATGGAACTCGCGGTCGTAGCGCTTCCAGAGCTCCGTCCCTTCCTGGTCACCAGCCATCATCCGCCGCTCCATGAAGGCGAGTTTGTGATGGGCGGCCACGACGCGGCTCTCCCATTCGAGATCGCCTGTCGCGAAGGACAGGGGCAGCGCGTAAATTTCCAGGAGCAGCCGCATGGCCGCAACATCCTCGAAGCCGGCGGGAGAGACCGGAGCGACCCGGAAACCGCGCTGTCCTTCCGCGATGACCAGACCCTCCGACGAGAGCCGGCTCAGGATCTCCCGCAGGGTGCTGACGCTCGCTCCGTAAGTATCTGCCAATCGGTCCAGCCGGAGGCGAGTTCCGGGGCTCAGGCGCCCGAACACGATATCAGTCCGAATCCGATCATAGGCGCGATCCGCAATGGATGTCGCCAGCAACTCGATGCTCATTCGTGCACCCTTGGTTCATCTCCTAGTATCAACCGCTTGTCCCGGAGTTGCTCCGCCTCCAAGGAGGCAGATGCTTGAATAGGTTAAATCCCAAAATATCAGATGATTTGCAAAATGCCTATTGATTTTGCAATCCTCTGAGCGGATAGTCCAGTCAAGACGCAGATCAATGCGCCGAAATATGAAGGAGAGGAAATCATGGGATTTGAGATCAATCGGCGCGTCCTGATGGCTGCAGGTGCGGCGCTTCTGGCTTGGGGCGTGACTGGGCCGGCCGCCGCCCAGACACCGACGAACTTGAGATTTTCCGCCGTCTTCTCGGAGCAGGACATCCGGGCCGAGATGATGAAGCGCTTCGGCGAGGAGGTGAAGGCTCAGGGGTTCACCCTTCAGCCCTATTACGGCGGCACCCTGTTCAAGCAGGGCACCGAACTCGTTGCCATGCAGCGCGGCAACCTCGAGATGGGCAACATCGCACCGCAAGACATCTCCAATCAGGTTCCGGAGTGGTCCATCGTCACATCCGCCTATCTGTTCCGTGATGCCGACCACCTGAAGAAGGTGTTCGCGAGCGATGTCGGCCGAGAGCTCAAGAAGATGGCCTCGGACAAGCTGGGCATTCATATCCTCGGGCCGACCTATTTCGGTGCCCGGCATGTGGGACTGAAGCCCAACAAGAAGATCAACAAGCCCGAAGACCTCGCCGGTATCAAGCTGCGCATGCCCGGCGGCGATGCTTGGCAGTTCCTGGGGCAGTCCTTAGGGGCCAACCCCACGCCGATGGCTTATGCCGAGGTTTATACCGGACTGCAGACCGGTGCCATCGACGGTCAGGACAACCCGCTGCCGAACGTGCAGAACATGAAATTCTACGAGGTGATGTCCCAGGTCGCGCTGACCTCGCATCTCGTCGGCTTCGATTTGTTGGCCGTGTCCAACAAGGTCTGGAATGCCATGTCACCTGAGAAGCAGGCCGCCTTCCAGGCTGCTGCCGACAAGGCCATCGAGTGGAGCACGCAGGAGCATCTGAAGAAGGAGGCGGAGCTCGCCACCTTCTTCAAGGAGAAGGGCCTCGAAGTCTACACGCCCGACCTGAAGGCCTTCCGCGAGTTCGCCCAGAAGAAGTACCTGGCTTCCGATCTCGCGAAGAGCTGGCCGGCGGGCATGCTCGACAAGATCAACGCCATGTAAAGCTTTCTCGGCCGCCGGAGGCGACGCCGCGGCGGCCTTTTCACAAGTGTTCAGTGCCTTCTCATGAAGGGAACAGCTTTCATGAACTCATCCTTGCGGGCCATGGGCTCATGGCTGGAACGGCGCGCAGAGAACATTGCCGCCGCCATGCTGGCCACGATATTCGCGGCCTTCCTCCTGCAGATCGCCTTCCGGTATCTTCTGGGGTTGCCCATCGGATGGACGCATGAGATCAGCGTCGTCCTCTGGCTCTGGCTCGTCCTGTGGGGCGCAGCCTTCGTCGTCAGCGAGCGTGAAGAAATCCGCTTCGACATCATTTACGGGGCCGTCGGCCCTGGATCGCGTCGGGTGATGGCGCTCATCAGCTCATTCGCCGTGATCACGCTCTACACCATCTCGCTTCCGGCTGTCGTCGACTACGTCACCTTCATGAAGGTGGAGAGGTCCAGCTACCTCAAGATCCGCTTCGACTGGCTGTTTTCGATCTATATCGTCTTCGCGGTTGCCACCATCATTCGATATATCTGGATCGCCTGGCAGGCCGTGCGCGGCGTAGCGCCGGATGAGTTCGATCCCACCAAAGCGAGTTCCGGCGTATGAACCTGGCAAGCCCCTTCTCGATCTCGCTCGTTGCGATCACCGCCCTCGCCTTCCTCGGCCTGCCGATCGGCCATGCGATGATCGCGGGCTCGATCCTGTACCTACTCCTGGCCGGACTTGATATGGGAACAGCCGCCGAGCAGCTGCTCAACGGCATGTACTCCAACTACGTCATCCTGTCGGTGCCACTGTTCATTCTCGCCGCGGAATTCATGAACATCGGTAGCATGACGGACCGTCTCATGGCGTTCTGCAACGCTCTGGTCGGCCGCTTCCGCGGCGGCCTCGCCCAGGTGAACATCCTCCAGAGCATCATCTTCGCCGGAATGTCCGGCTCGGCCATCGCAGATGCCGCCGGCACCGGCCGCATGATGCAAGCCATGATGACCCGTGACGGACGGTATCCGGGAAGCTATGCGGCCGCTCTTACGGCTGTCTCATCGGTGATCGGCCCGATCATCCCGCCATCGATCCCGATGGTTCTCTATGCCCTGGTGTCCGATGCCTCCATCGGCTTTCTCTTCCTCGGCGGCGTCGTACCGGGCCTGCTGATGGCCCTGAGTCAGATGATCATCGTCGCTACCACGGCGCGCGCCAGGAACTTTCCCGTCGAGAAGCCTGTGCCGCTGCGCAAGCTGCCGCGGATCACATGGGAGGCTTTTCCATCCCTTATGATGCCTGTCGTCCTGCTCGGCGGCATCTACAGCGGCGTGATGACTCCCACCGAAGCGGCGGCCGTCGCAGCCGGTTATGCTCTTCTCATCTCGGCCGGGCTTTACCGCAGCGTAAGCTGGCGCGACTTCTACAATGCGCTTGCCGTCAGCGCGCGGACAACCGCCTCCATCGGCATGCTGATCGCCGGCGCTCTCGTGTTCAACTATGTCATCACCGTCGAGAATATTCCGGAGGGCGTGAAGGCATTGCTCGCCGGCTGGAATCTCTCACCGGTCGGCTTCCTGATCTTCGTCAACATCCTGCTTCTGCTCCTCGGCTGCGTGCTCGAAGGAACGGCCATCCTGCTCATCGTCGTGCCGGTCTTCATTCCGACCGCACAGGCTCTAGGCATCGACCTCGTGCATTTCGGTATCGTGGTCGTGGTCAACATCATGATCGGCTTGGTCACGCCACCCTACGGGCTGCTCCTCTTCATCATGGCGAACATTTCCAGCGAGCCTTTGCGTGACATCGTACGCGACTCACTGCCGTTCCTCTTCGCGATGGTTGTCGCCCTCGCCATTATGACCTTCGTGCCCGAAACCGTGCTCTGGCTGCCTCGTCTCTTCGGCTACCAGGGATAATCTTACCCCATGCAGAGAAGCCATCCATGAGCAAGCCGATCTATATTCTCAACGGGCCCAACCTCAATCGGCTCGGAACTCGGGAACCGGAGATCTACGGTCATACGACTCTGGCCGAGGTGGAAGTCATGTGTCGGGAGGCGGCATCCGGACACGCAATCGTGTTCAGGCAGTCGAACCGCGAATATGAGATTATCGATTGGGTGCATGAGGCGATCGAAGAGGGCAGCAGCGGCATCATCATCAATCCCGCCGCCTTCACCTTCACCTCTATGGCGATCATGGATGCCCTGAAGATGTTTTCAGGACCAATCATCGAGTTGCACATCTCGAATATCCACAAGCGCGAGCCGATCTATCACAAATCCTATGTATCCCTGGTCGCGACGGCTGTGATTGCGGGTCTCGGCACCAAAGGATATCCGGTGGCCGTGGGCGCCATGGTCGAGATGATCGGCCCGCGGCTGGCGAAGGCGTGACATCAATGGCAAGCGCCCCCTCATCCGAGCTGCATTCTCGGACCGGTGACGCCTCAGGCACATGGCGCCATCCATCCGTCCTCGTTGGCTTGGTGGGCACTGGGATTCAAGCCTCCCGGACGCCGGCTCTCCACGAGAAGGAGGGTGCCGAGCAGGGCTTGCGCTATATCTACAAATTGATCGACCTGGAGGCTCTCGGTCTTGATGCGGGCATGCTCCCGGAGATCCTCACGGCCGCCCAGCGCTTCGGATTTGCCGGCCTCAACATCACACATCCCTGCAAGCAGACCGTGATCCCTCTTCTCGACGAGCTGTCGCCTGACGCGACGGCGCTCGGGGCCGTGAACACGGTCGTCCTGAGAAACGGCCGGCGCGTCGGACACAACACCGACTGGTGGGGATTTGCTGAGAGCTTCCGGCGTGAGCTGCCCGACGTGTGTCGCGACCGGGTCGTCCAGTTCGGCGCCGGTGGCGCAGGTGCTGCGGTCGCGCATGCCCTCCTTACGCTCGGGGCGGGCGAAGTCGTCATTATCGACACGGATGCACATCGTGCCAGAGACCTCGCCGCGGCCTTGCGCGCACGGTTCGGCGAAGGCCGTGCCTCTTCCGGCAGTTCGCCCTCAGAGGCACTGGCGTCAGCCGACGGTATGGTCAACACGACGCCGCTCGGCATGGCAAAATACCCCGGCATGGTCATTCCCGCCGAACTGCTTCGTCCCGACCTGTGGGTTGCCGATATCGTCTATTTCCCGCTGGAAACGGAATTGCTGCGCCAAGCCCGTGCCCGCGGCTGCAGCACCCTGTCCGGCGGCGGCATGGCCGTCTTCCAGGCCGCCGGCGCGTTCCAGCTCTTCACCGGCCTACAGGCAAATGCGGAGAGAATGCTCCGGCATTTCAGCGATATGTGACACGGAAGATCGCGACTGCGTGAAGGCTTGAACTCTGCTGACATCATCAACCGGGTCATAAGGAACAACCTGAAGTCTTATGCCATCGCCCATCGAAACCGCTGCACAGCGGCGGGGCGCAAAGGAGAAGGCTTCGTCGCCATGCTGCTGCTGAACCCTGCTGCTGTTAAAGGACGGCGTCGATCATCAGGCCGCCTCCTGCGAATAACGGGCAACCAACTCGCGCTTGAGAACCTTGCCGCTGGGATTAATCGGCAACTCGTTAACAAACACGATGCGCCTCGGGCGCTTGAACGGCGCAAGTTCCTGGCTGGCGCGGCAGTACTGTTCGATGGTTTCCGCCGTCAGGTCCGGGCTTCCCTTGATGATGAAAGCGGTTACCACGCTGCCCCATTTCGGATCGGGAATGCCGACGACGGCGGCCTCCTGTACGCCTGGGCACCGGTACAGGATATCTTCGATCTCTCGCGGGTAGATGTTCTCGCCACCGGAGACGATCATATCGTCAGCCCTGCCCCGGAACGTATAAAAGCCTTCGACATCACGGCTGAACATATCGCCCGTCATCAGCCAGCCGTTGCGCAGCTTTTTCGACGTCTCAAGTGGATTGTTCCAGTATCCCGTCATCATCTGCGGCCCGCGCACGAGGAGTTGGCCAACTTCACCCGGATCCACCAAATCGTCAGGATCGCAATCTCCATTCGCCCCCACACGTGCGATACGGCAGTTCGTGATCAGGGTAGGCTTGCCACAGGAACCGAGATGGCTCAACGCGTCGTTCGGATGCAGCAGCAACGTGAGGCTCGCCTCCGTCATACCATAACCATTATAGATATTTGGGCAGAACCGCTCGATAACCTGTTGCATCGTGGAGCTCGCGATCGCAGCACCACCGGTCGTAATCATGCGCAGGGACGAAACATCGAATTCCGCAAAACGTGGATGGACCAGCATTTCCTGGATCTGCGTCGGGACCGCAAAAAGCGTCGTAATCCGCTCTGTCTGGATGGCCTCGAGCGTCTTGAACGCCTCATACCGCTCCAAAATGACGTTCGCACCGCCCACCATCATGTGGGGATTGAAGTAGGCCTGCATCCCGCCGACATGATAAAGCGGTGCGATGTGGAGGGCAACGTCCTGATGCGACAGCTTGTATTCCATCGTGCAGTTCTGCGCGATCGCCACGTCGTTGGCGTGCGAATGCATGACGCCTTTTGGTTTGCCCGTGGTTCCAGATGTGTAGACCAAAGCCGAGAGCTGTTCCGGGCGGATGTCCAGGCGATTGGATGAAAGCGGCGCATGCTGCTCGGCCAAGGTATCGAAGTGGTAGTGGCTTGGCGGTCGATCGGAGGGATCGCCACCGTAAGCGATATAGGCATGCACGCTGCTCACGCTTTCGGCGACCCGAAGCACAGCATCCTGGAGATTGCGACCGTAAACCAAAACCCGCGCACCGGAATCCCGGAGAATGTAGGCCACCTCGCCCGAGGCAAGACGGAAATTCATCGGCACGGCCACCGCGCCAAGTAGCTGGCACGCGAAGTATGTCGTCGCAGAGGCCTCGGAGGTATTGAGGAAATAGGCGACGCGATCGGACGGACGCACTCCCATGTCGGCCAAAGCGCCGGCGAGACGAACGACGCGCTCATACCAGGCCTGGTACGACCAGCGCCGGTCGCCATGGACCAAGGCCATCCGCTCAGGATATTTCTCGACGCTCTGGAGAAAGAGATTTGCGATCGTGGACATGCTGGTCGCTTCAAAGGTTGGGCTTTAAGGTGGGGAGATCGCTTGAGGCGATGAGATAGCGCGCCATCTCGGAGGTGCCGCCGACGATCGGAAGGGCACGCGCATCGCGGTAAAGCTGCTCGGCACGGCCATACTCTTTTGTGATGCCGTCGCCGCCGAGGATCTGCACGGCCTTGTCGGCACAGTACACAGCCGTTTCCGTAGAGACGAGCTTCGCCATCGCAGCCGGCTTGGCAAGATCCTTGCCGGTGATCCCGGCATCATAAAGCTTGGCGGCACGATAGGTCAGGAGTTCAGCTGCATCGATTCGCCAGCTCATTTCGGCGATCGTGCTCCAAATCAACTGCTTGGATCCAAGTTTCTGGCCGAAGGCTTCGCGGGTTTGCGCATGATCCTGAGCGATCTTGAAGGCGGCTCGCGCCACGCCGAGCCCTGACCCGCCGAGGATTGCGCGTTCGAAATTGAACATGCTCACCATGATGCGGGTGCCCTGCCCGGGCTCTCCGAGCAGATGGTCGCGCGGCACGCGCACATTCGTCATTTCCACCTCGCCGACAACGCATCCGCGCCGCCCCATGAAGGTGTACCGCCGTGGAAAGCTCAATCCCGGCGTTCCGGCCGGCACGACCACAGCCGAAAGGCCCTTGCCGGCCGCTGCATCGGGATCGGTGACTCCGTACATGATGTAGACATCCGCTACGCTCGCGTTGGAGATGTAACGCTTGAGACCGTTGATGACCCACTCCTGTGACGTTTCATCGTAGACAATGCGGGTCTGCAGGCGGGATGTGTCGGACCCAGCCGTCGGCTCGGTGACGCCTATCGCGCCGACGGCCTTCCCATTGATGATCTCACCAAGATAGCGCTCTCGTATCTCTGGTGTGGCATATCGATGGAGCGGATAGGCGCAGCTCAAGGCAGTGCCGATGGTAGTTTCGAATGCGTAGTTGATCGCTGCCGCCTCTTCGGACAGGATCGTGGCATGGGTCAGACCGGGATTTCGCAGCCATCCACGATACAAGTCCTGGAACATCAAGGCGAGGTAGCCGGCCTCTCCCAACGAACGCACGACGGCCTTGACGGCGTCCCAACTGTCGTCGCTCTCGATGGCGAATGCCCGAGGCTCAAGTTCACGCATCAGGAAGGCGCGCACTTCAGCGCGGAACCAACGATCCTCATCGTCGAGAATAAAATCCTGGATGCCACTCATGAAGCTGTTCCGTCAGCAAGATGGGTAAAGGCGCGAGCCAGGAAGGAAGCGGCTCCATCCCTCACTGTTGGGAGCAGGAAGCGCGCCTGACGCACGCTGTCGTAATCGATCGTGGCTGTGATCATGGCCTCTTCGTCACCGGCCTGAGCGATCGCATGCCCCGTCGGATCGAGAATGCGTGATCCACCCCAGAATGTCAGACTGCCCTCGCGCCCGACGCGGTTGGCGAGAACGAGTGGAAACCCATAGGTCATCGCATGAAACCGCGTATTGACCGTCCAGCCCTCGCTGTTGTCGAAAAATTCCCCGACGGCCTCCCGGGCGGAACTGACAGGCGCAAGAAGCAGGCTCGCACCGCTCATGGCGGCCAAATGGACCAGGGCCGGATTCCACAGGTCGGCGCAAATCATCACCGCTGCCTGCCAGGGCGTCCTTAGGGGGTGTACTTTGAGGCTCTGCCCGATGCCGAAGAACTTTCCATCTTCCAACTGTCCATAGGTGGCGAGATTGATCTTCCGATGGAGAAGCCTGACCTGACCGTGCGATAATCCAAAAGCGCTGTTGAAGAACAACGCCCCTGGTGCCTCCTCGACGGCGCCAACGATCGTGAACATGTCGCCACTCGCCATGCTCAACTCGCGGAGGATTGCGTGGTCTGCTGTCATCGCAAGGCGCGGCGCCTCGCGTCCTCCCGAGTGGCCGACCAAGGATAGTTCCGGGAAGAGCAGGATCTGAACGCCGGCGGCACGCGCATCGTCAATCACGGAGAGGTGCTTGCGACGGTTCGCATCGAGATCCCCGAGAGGTGTTTCAATCTGAGCAGCTGCGATTTTGAGCATGGGTGCCGCGTGCGGAGCGTCAAAGGATGAGAGGCTGGAGCCCCGCCGCTCCAGCCTCTCGACGTCAGATGAGGCCGCTGGCCTTCAAAAAGTTCGTAGAGACTTCCTCGATGGACTTCTTGTCGACATCGACGCTGGCGTTGAGCTTTGCCATTGTGTTGTCATCGAGTTTCGCGGACAGGCCGTTCAGCAACTCGGCTAGCTTCGGGCTGCCGTCCAATGCCTGCTTACGCACGACGGGCGTGAGTGCATAGGATGGAAAGAAATTCTTGTCGTCCTTCAATACCACGAAGTTGAAGGCCGGAATTCGCCCGTCGGTCGCGAACGCCAGAGCGACGTCGACTTGACGCTCCTTCAGGGCCGAATAGGTGAGCCCCGAGTCCATGCGCTTTACGTTTGCCCGGCCGAAGCTGAACTTGTAGGCTTCCTCGAGCGGCTTGAGCCCATCGGGGCGTTCCGCGAACTCGGCGTTGCTGGCGAACGTCAACTTGGCGCCTCCGTTCACCTTTCCAGCCAGATCGCTGACCGACATGATACCGTTCTTTTCAGCGGCATCCCGGTTCATGACAAGCGCGTAAGTGTTGTTGGCGCGGGACGGATTGAGCCAAACGAGTCCCTTCTGCGTATCCAATTCCTTGACGCGCTTGTAGGTTTCCTCCGACGAGAGCTTGTCGTTGACCTTGTTGTAGGTGATGAGCGACGTACCGGTATACTCCCAGTAGACGTCGACCTGACCACTCTCCTGAGCTTGCCGAAGAACCGCGCTTCCCATCCCGGCGCGCTTGTCAGCCTTGAAGCCCTTTGCGTTCAGGAGCTGGGCCGTCATTTCGGCCATGATCTGCTGCTCCGTGAAGTTCTTCCCGCCGACGACGACAGGCGTTTGGGCAAAAGCGGAATTGAGGCCCAGCACAGCGAGCGTTCCGGCCGCCAGAGCGAGGCGACGATTAAGATATTTCATGTTGTTTTCTCCCTTTGAAATGGCCGAAGGATCGATCTCCTGGCCTTATGTCTCCGGCATCACGCCCCGCGGCACCACAAGCCGCGTGACGAGAGCGATGACGAAGTCGGTGGTGACGGCGAGCATCGCCGTCGGAATCGCGCCGGCGAGCATCATGCCGGGTTCGCTGAGATCGATGCCGGTAAAGATCAGCTCGCCAAGACCGCCTCCGCCGATCAGAAAGGCAAGCGGCACGGTCCCGACATTGACAGTCACTGCGGTTCGGATGCCGGCGAAGATCACGTAGAGGGCATTCGGCAGTTCAACGCGCCAGAGAATCTGCCAAGGCGTCATGCCCATGCCGGTCGCGGCTTCGACAAGGTGGGCCGGCACTTCGAGAAGGCCAACATACGTGTTGCGCACGATGGGGAGAAGCGTCATGAGCCAAAGGGCGAAGATCGCGGGCGGGGCTCCGATTCCGAGGACGCTCATCGACAGGGCCAGAACCGCGAGGGTCGGGATGGTCGTGCCGACATTCAGGGTCTGCATGACGGGTTCCGCAATCCCGCGAAAGGCTTTGCGGCTCAGAACGACGCCGAGAGCCACACCAATCAGGATGGCCAGGCCGCCGGAGACGGCCGCCAGTTCTATATGTTGGACGGACAGGAAGGCGATATCATCCCATCGCTTGGCGATATCGTCCAGGAGGTCCATGGCCTGGGCCGCCAGCACCGCAACGACCAGCCCCGCTGCGATCATCAGTCCCCTGACCGGCAGCCGGACTTTCGAAAGCCGGCCGATTGCGATGGCGGCCCCCATCTCCTTGGTCATGCGACGGCTCCGTGCTGGATCGGCACAGCGCTGGCGCCATCCAGCTCGTGATAGGTCTCGCCCAGCCGGCGCATGATACTCGCCTGAGTCACCTGGCCGATGAAGCGGCCGTCCCGGTCCACACAGGCAAGCCATGCCATGCCGTGCGTGAACATGAGCGATACGGCAGTTCGCAGGTCGGCATCTGCAGGGATCACGGCCGGGAGCGGCCTTGCCTTCGAGGACACGAGTCCCATACGGCCGCTTGAATCCTCTTCGTGGAGCCAGCCGCTTGGAGTGCCGGCGGCGCTCAGGACCACGATGCTGTCGCTTCTGTGTTCGCGCATGAGGGCATGCGCACGCCCGAGTTCATCGGTCTCGCGGACTGAAGGAGCATCTCGATCGCTGGCCTGCTCGACCCTTACAAGCCGAAGACGCTTGAGGGTGCGGTCCTGGCCGACGAAGTCGGCAATGAAGGAATTGGCCGGGTGGGCCAGGATATTGTTGGGCGTATCGAATTGCTCGAGCTTTCCCGCTCGGAAGATGGCGATTTTATCTCCCATCTTCACAGCCTCGTCGATGTCATGACTGACGAACAGGATCGTCTTGCGCAGAGTCTTCTGCATGCGCAAGAACTCGTCCTGGATGATCTCGCGGTTGATTGGATCGATGGCGCCGAACGGCTCGTCCATGATCATGATCGGAGGATCGGCCGCCAGGGCGCGGGCGACGCCCACGCGCTGCTGCTGGCCGCCTGAGAGCTCGCGCGGGAAGCGATGCAGGAACGTTGCCGGGTCAAGGGCTACGAGATCCAAGAGTTCTGCGGCGCGCCGTTTGGCCTTCGCGTCGTCCCATTTGAGCAGCCGCGGGATGACACAGATGTTTTCCTCTACTGTCATGTTTGGGAACAGGCCGATTTGCTGAATCACATAGCCCATGCCACGCCGGACCTCGACAGGGTCCATCGTATCCGTATCGCGCCCTCCGACGATGATCTTGCCCGACGTCTTCTCGATGAGGCGGTTGACCATCTTCAAGGTGGTGGTTTTCCCGCATCCGGAGGGACCGAGAAGAATGCAGATCTCGCCGGTCGCGACTTCCATGTTGATCCTATCAGCCGCGATGACGGATCCGAATTTCTTTGTGAGATCTTCAAGTCTGATCATAAGCTTCTCTCCCTCACACACGCAGGCCCGCGGGCGTGAGACAGCGCTGAACCCATTGGAGGCCGTAATCGGCGATGATCGCCAGCAAGCTGACGCACACGGCACCCGCAATGAGTTGCCGGCTGTCGGTCTGCGAGATGCCGCGGCTGATCAGGGATCCCAACCCCCCGGCTCCGATATAGGTCGCAATGGCGGTCACGCCGATGTTGATGACAACCGCGACCCTTATGCCAGCCATGATGACCGGCACGGCGATCGGCAATTCCACCTTGCGCAACCGCTCCAAGGCAGTCATGCCCATGCCGCGGGCAGCTTCGCGCAGGGCGGGGTCCACATTGTTGATGGCTGTGTAGGTGTTGCGAATGATCGGCAGCTGCGAATAGAGCAGGACGGCAATCACGGCGGGCAAGTAGCCGATTCCCTGACCGATCAGCGACAGAATGGGGATCAGGATGCCGAAGAGCGCAATGGACGGGATCGTCATCACAATCGCTGCAATGTAGAGGACGATATCGGCAGCCCGCTTACTCTGCGTGATGCCAATCCCGATCGGCACGCCCGTTAGAACCGCGAGACCCACTGCCACGCCGACGATGGACACGTGCTGTCCTGTCAAGAACAGAATGGTCTGCGCATTCTCGCGCATGAAAGACAGCGTTTCCATCCCCTGAACCCTCGGCGCATTTTTGCGCTCTGTTCTAAGGTGGCACAGGTTGATGGACAAAACTCTCCTAAAACCGCCCGTTATTTGCCTGAAATCGACATATGACGGCGTGCCTGTCGGGGCGTTTGCTGAAACGCCCGTCGAAAGCAGCGTCCGAAATGAGAGAGACTGGTAAAGCCGCAGCGCAAGGCGACTTCGGTCAACGGTGTGTCGGTCTCGCTCAGGAGGCGCTTGGCCTCCCGTAGCCGAAGGTCCTGGTAGAAGCGGGCTGGGGTCGCTTGGAGGTGGCTGACGAAAAGCCGTTCCAAGTGCCGTTCTGTGACACCGGATCGGGCAGCGATCAGGTTGATCGGAATTGGCTGTCCGATGCAGTTCTCCATGAGGGTCAGTGCCGTTACGAGAGCCGGGCTGGTCGTTCCGTAGCGTCCAATGATGTCGGTACGCTGGGTGTCCTCGGCTGAGCGAATATGAGTATGCAGAAACTGTTCCGCGACCCCGGCGGCCAGCGACGAACCGAATTGACGCGCGATGAGAGCAAGCATCATGTCGAGACCGGCAATCCCTCCGCCGCAGGTGAACCGCTTACGGTCGATGACGAACAGCGTCCGGCTGGGCTTGAGGTCAGGGAACTCTTCCGTGAGATCCTGGGCCATCTCCCAATGGACTGTAAACCGATACCCCTTGAGAAGCCCAGCCCGAGCAAGCAAAAGGCTCGCGGTGCTCACCGCCCCAATGTCACATCCGCGGTGCTCCTGTTGCCGCAGCCATCTGAACACTGCAGTTTCGCGATATTCCGCCACATTGAGACTCGCGACCACGACGACGGCATCGAATCGAACCGTCATGTCCAAGCCACCATCTGGTTGAAGCCGAAATCCGCTGCTCGAAGGAACGGGTTCTCCCGAAGGGCTGATCAGATGCCATTCATAAAGGCTGCGCGCCGCGAGGCGGTTGGCCGCACGCAGGGGCTCACTCGCGGCGCTGAGCGCCATAAGGGAAAATCCCGGCAAGACCAGAAAGCCGAAGCGAATTGGCCTCAGGTTCTCTCGATCTCCGTCCATGGTTTGAACCTCCCCCACATACCCTCAAGGGAGCCTCTGGATGAATCTCGGGCAGTGCATTGACCGTCCGCAAAACATCCTCCACGAACCGTCGCTGATGACGCTATCCCTACTTAAGTCATCGAGTTGAAGGAGTGATGGGCCCGGCGAGAGAGGATGCCGGTCTTCAGGATCCTTGCATAGCAACGGTTTCAGCGACGACGCGACCCCAGTGTTAAACGTCGTGTTCAACAGTGTTCAACACCCCAAAAGATCCTATCCATCGTTCTTGTGGACAGTCGTGGACTTTACATGGGGCCATCGTCCCAACCAAAGCAACGTCGGCGATCGCGTGAACGACCGAATTCGGCACAAAAGCGGCAAAGCGATCGTCACCCTGCGGGTGAAGTCCGGTCGGCAGCTCTCTCCAAAGTCCTCAACGCTTCAAGGGTCTTCACTGCGGACTCGTCCCCAAGCCTCGCCTTGAGTTGCTCGAAGGCCGTATTCCAGATTGGCAGAGCCTGGTCCAGCAGCCGGTCGCCTTCCGGCGTCGTTCTGAGGCGCTTCCCGGCACGGCCCCGCGTCGCGTCCTCATGCACTAAGCCACGGGCACGCAGCACTGCGATATTGCGCACAAGGGTCGAGGCATCGGTCGCCAGCAGCTCGGCGAGCGTCGCGACAGATGTGCCGGGGTTTGACCGGATCGTCACCAACAGGGAGAACTGCGTCCCCTGCAATCCGACCGCCTTGAAAGCATCGTTGAAGTAGCGGCTCAAGATCCGGGCCGTCCGGAGCGCTTGGTAGCCAAGGCACTCGTTCATAGCTCTAAGCAATAGAGTTTCAGTATCCATGGTTTGTCATCTGCAATTAATCATGTATATGCAGCATTATCTGCCATCAAGATGGAATATACCGTAATGCGCATCGTCGTAACTGGAATGGGCATCGTCTCACCCCTTGGCTGTGGAACAGAAATCGTCTGGAAGCGACTGGTCGCAGGCCAGTCAGGGATACGACGCCTCCCGGACGAGGTCGTCTTCGACGTGCCAAACAAAGTGGCCGGTGTGGTGCCGTCGATCAACGAAGACCCGGAAGCTGGCTTCGACCCGGACCGTTACATTACAAGCCGCGACCAGAAGCGGATGGACCGCTTCATCCAGTTCGCCGTTACCGCAAGCGACGAAGCCCTCTCACAGGCAGGGTGGAAACCCGAAACAGAAGAGCAACAGGAACGGACCGCGACTGTCATTGCCTCCGGCATTGGCGGCTTCCAAACCATCATCAATGCCGCGCGGACGACAGAGACACAAGGCGTTCGGCGCCTATCGCCCTTTACCGTGCCCTCCTTCCTGGCCAACCTTGCCGCTGGCCAGGTCTCGATCCGCCATCACTTCAAGGGTCCGCTCGGAGCTCCCGTGACCGCCTGCGCTGCCAGCGTCCAGGCGATTGGGGATGGTGCGAGGCTGATCCGCGCGGGCGAAGCGGACGTCGTCCTGGCCGGCGGATCCGAGGCGTGCATCGATCGCGTAAGCCTGGGCAGCTTTGCAGCCGCGAGAGCCTTGTCTACCAGCTTCAACGACAGTCCGGCAGCCGCATCGCGCCCCTTCGACAGCGACCGTGATGGCTTCGTCATGGGCGAAGGAGCCGCGTCCCTGGTTCTTGAAAGCCGGGACCATGCCATGGCCCGCGGCGCCACCATCCTGGCCGAATTGGTCGGGTATGGCACGAGTTCCGATGCCCACCACATCACGGCGGCCCCGGAGGACGGGGCGGGAGCACAACGGTCGATGCGCACGGCACTCGCGCAGGCTCAACTCCGCCCCGGTCAGGTGGGCCATCTCAACGCCCACGCCACATCGACGCCGGTCGGGGATGCGGGGGAACTCGCGGCAATGAAGGCAGTGTTCGGTAACGGACAGGGTCCGGCCATCACGTCCACCAAATCCGCAACAGGTCACCTGCTTGGAGCTGCAGGCGCAGTGGAGGCAGTCTTCACGATCCAGGCGCTTCGCACGGGGATGCTGCCGCCGACCCTGAACCTTTATAATCCTGATCCGGCAGCCGAAGGGCTCGATCTCATAGCGCAAGCCACCCGAGCGCAACGAGTGCGCTACGCCATGTCCAATGGTTTCGGATTTGGAGGCGTGAACGCCTCCGTAGTCTTCGCTGTGTAAGGGGCAAGGCCGGCGCACAAGCATCGGGAAGAGGCTGTCCATGACATAATCAATCTGGTTGTCGCGACCGGGAAATGCGACGTGCGCGAACTGAAGCGCAATGGCACTCGCCTCGTGCCTCGAAGAGTTCGCCGGCCCCTCCGACATTGTTGCTTTGGGTGGGTTCGTTGTTCCCCGTCGCCAGAATTGAAGCACACTCCCCGAAAGGCGTGAGCCGCCCGTCTGACCACACTGATCATGTCTTTCGCTTATGCCCTTTGGAATGTCGTCTCAGGGTCCGGAAGCTACCGAGATAGCGCTCGTCAACCGTGCGGATCGCCCGCAGCAGTGACGGGGGCAGATCAGGCCGCAGCACCAGTGGCTTGATGCCGGTCCATGCCGCTTCGATGTGACCAACAAGGCGCGCCTGGACACGCATTCCCTCACTGCCCACAACCTTTCCGGAGCCGATCCAGCCGGCCACCAGAGCCCGTTCACGTCCCGCGCTCTGCCATGTCCGAGGCACGGGCCCGAACCTGGATCAGTTGGTCTATTCGGGTGTCCGAAGGCGGCATCAGAACTTCAAGTGATGTGCTCGTGGCCCTCACCTCGTCGATAAGTCCTGTCACCGTCGGAGCGGCGTTCTGAACCAAGTCCTTGGGCCGTTCCAAGAGCCGCTTCGCCAAGCCATCATCCACCCAGGCTCGGAACGACTTCAAGCGGGCGTAGGCCTCCTGAGCCTTTCGCGAAGATTTTGCGGCTCGCGAGCGCAGCGGCAACCAGCGCCAACACTGCAGTTGTCGAGATGATTATTGGAATTAAAAACTACGTACTTGCAAATTTTATCATAATAAAAAATCGTCCGCTGGCATGTAGAAGCGGTCAAATATTCAAGCTTATTTTCGCTGACGTCAGATTTTATTTTGGAATTAATTTGGTAATGCAAATTTCTTATCGCTGATAAGACCCATCGTTGGGCACGCCGGGGCTTTGCACGCGATGGCAAGACGTCCACGGCGCGCGCCTCGTTCCAGTCCGGATAGAGGGAAGGGACCACAGTTGGACCATTCGCTCTTTGTTGTGGCGCAAAGAGCCTTGCGGGCTCTGGCGATTTATCCCCGGTCGGCCCCGCGTTCCTGGCCCGGTCGCTCGCTGCTTACGCGGTGATGCGGAAATCCGTCTCTTCGGCATCGCCAAGGAGCCACCATTGCTGGGCTTTCCTGGATCAAATCGATGAACGCAGCCGTCGCTCGGATCACGATGGGCGGCGGCAAACAACGAGCCCGTAACTTGGTCCAGATGGCCATCGTGCCACGCTGGCGGAGCGCGCGACGTCACATCTCCGCCCTCTCGGCAGGCGTCCATCGCCCTGAAGCGCCGTTCAGGCCGAATGGCAGACGATCATGATCCCGGCCTGCGGAGGGTGGTCGGCAACGGCTGGCTTCCGAAGTCGACGCTGGAGCGCTGCAGCACGCGCCCCGTCCCATCGACGATAACACGGAGGCGCCGTTGGGCATGAAAGAACGTGAGCCTGAAGCGACCTTCGTCCTCGCCGATGCCGCGCTCGCACCTGCTGGTGATGTCGCCGCAGCGCAGCAGGTCCAGGACTTCGAGGGGCCCGAGCCCTAGACCTTGGGCAAGGATCGAGGCGTCGATCTGGATCGTCCCATCGCCGATCATTATCTCGGGCATAACCGCCTCTCTGAGGAATAGTCAGATCGGTGACAAGCGCACGGCAGGCCACCAATTCCTTGCCAAATCTACGCCATGCGCCTCAGCAGGATCACGTCGGTGTCATTCGCGTGGTCGATCAACAGTTGCCGAACGCGCTCCTGCCACAGCCGCTGAAACTCCCGCGCCTCCCCCGGCGAGACCTCCTCTCTCACGATCCTCTGAAACAGAGAGCGCGCATCCGCATGAAGAGGCACCGCGGCAGCGTTCAAGCTTGCCACCACGGCAAGGCCCGTGTCGCGACGGGTGAACTGGATCTCCCCATCGATGTCAGCCCCATAGCTCAGCCGGTCGCGTCGTTCGAAACGTCCTGCAATGCCCTTGAACCCGCCCGCCCCCGCTGCCCCCGTGAGGAGGGCAGCCACCGCGGCGATCACGCCCGTCACTCCTGTCGCAGCATCCTGGCCGAGCCTGATGTCGACGTCGCCCCGTACGGGGAACGCATCTCCGTACAGCCACCTGAGTGATCGCAGCGTCATTAGATAGGCGCCAGCCACGGTGGGCACGAATGCCCGGTGAGCTTGACGGCATCGAGGTAGCAGTACTCGACCAAGCCATCCTCCGAGGCGCCGAGAAATGCGCCCAGAGGCTCGTATACCGTGAGGCGGGGGGCCTCGTCGAAGAAGCTTGGATATCTCATCAAGTTCACCGGATCACTCATGGCTTCCCACTACCGTGATCCTGCGCCTTGCTCGTTGCTCTGGCTCAATGAGGGTGAAGAAGTTGGTGCGGCCACTGCCACCCGCTCTGGCGGGACATACGATGGCGTGAACCGCATGGCACCTAAACCCGAGCCCTACAGCATCGCCGATCAGGCCATCGCGCGCAGGTCAGGCCGGATCCGGGACAGGCCGGGATTGGCGGTAGGCCAGCGGATCATCCATGCGGCGCCCCTTGACGCCCGCCAATCGCGCCGGTGCTGGAGGCCATCGAATCTCGACACAGGAGGCGCCTTGCCGCCACCAGTGCCGCGGTGTCGGGCCGTGGTCACTTCCGCCGCTGCAGCCCGGGCTGACTCCGCTTGAACCAGGTCCCAGGCGGGATGGGCCGCCCTCAGGCCATGACAGTCGCGCTCCGGCGGCAACCGCAAGACCGGAAAGCTGGAACATCAGACGTGCCCGGAATAGCGCCGGACAGCAGCAGCGCACGTCGGTAGCTGTTTGCCGGATCTTTGCGCCAGGGCAACGAAGCCCCGGCAGCGCTGTGTTTTCTGAGCTGCAAGGAGCCTAAGAAGCCTATGATGCAGCCCCTGTCCGAGCTAACTCCCCTGATCGACGCGCTCTCCATCGACGAAGCCGGCTTTGACCGGCTTGTTGTGGCCTATCCCGTCTATCGCCGCTTCGCGGGCGTGCTCATGCGGGAGGACACGGCAACGCGTCTCTCGCTCGTCGACATCGCCCACCTGGGCGGGATCACACCCGCCGCGGTGCTTGCCGCAGCCTGCGGCACGGCAGGCGCGCCAGATCCACACGGACAGTCCAGAGCCTCGCTTCCTGCCGAGGGCCGCCCGGCCTGGGCAGAGGGAGCCGGTGAGGCGCACGCCCGCTTCGATGCCCGTCCGCTCCTTGAGGCCGGGCACGAACCGCTGCCAGACCTGCTCGACTTCGTTGAGGACGCGCCAGATGCCGTTGTGCTGGTTGTCGACTTCACCTTGCATCCACAGCCTCTGCGGCGCCTCCTTGAGGGCCGGGACTACGATAGCGCAGCCGAGTGCCTGGGGCCGGACCATTGGCGTGTCTATCTGCGCCGGCGAGCGGAGGGGCGTCGATGAAACAGGTGTCGGCCGAGATCGGCGCTGACACTCAGATGCCGGAGACCAGACCGTCCCGTCTCCTCACTCGGATCCGCACGGTCATGGGAGCCCTCGACCTGGACTGCAGATGCCGCGGCAAGGTCGATGCCGCGCTGGAGCGGTTTGAGACGCTGGAGACCCGTCGTCAGCTGCGCGGACTAATCTTGGATGCCCGCCATCAGGCGGAACGCATCGCCGCTCTGCTCGAACTCGTTGGCGAACTCGATACGATCACGATGGATGAGCCCGACCTCAGCGTCTTCACCGAAATCGCGCTTCTGTTCGAAGACATCAGTGCGGCAGCGGCCCGCGGGGCCGAGGACATGGTCCGAGCCGGAAGCCTTGAGCGGTGAGGTTCGATCAGGGCTCCCAACATCGGCCAGGATTGACGGCGAGGGATGCCGACCTCGCCTCCGGGCGGCTGACCGGATCTTGGATCGAGTACCGCCTTTTGTTGAGTGCCCGCCAAGATATGACACGCATCCGACGCGGACAGCGCATCGTCCGGACATATGGATCCGGTTATTCGCCGACGCGGCCCTCCGGATCGTGACCAACGATGTTCCGGCCTCTCAGGGATGAAGAGCAGGTTCGGGCGCCGCCTGATCGTGGGGTGTCTCGGTCCATTGCTCAACGCAGACGCGACCCCGGCCGGACCTCTTGGCGTTGTAGAGCGCCGCGTCGGAAGCCGCCAAGTGGCCCTCGTGTTCATCGCCTTTCGTGGGCCGGGCTGTGGCGATACCGATGCTGATCGTCACGCCATGAAACGAGCTGCGTTTCTGCTCCATGCCCAGCCCATTGACGGCATCAAAATCCAATAAGGTCATCGGCTATGACCTCGGCATCAGCCCCGCACGGTCGAGATGCTACCGGGCGAACGTCATGGCCAAGATGCAGGCCGGCTGCCTGTCGGAGCTCGTCCGCCTGACGCTCATGATCGGAGCTTGAGCAGCTTGAGCCTAGTCTCTACGGACAATTCCTGAATAGGATCTTCGCAGGCGGTTGACACATATCAAGCCATGAGGCCCGCGAAGGGGATATACCGGTCGGCGCCCAGATCAGGATCCTGTCATGCCTGCAGTCCCAGGACTGGTCCTTGTCGTCGAGGACGATGCGGCCGTCCGGAAGTCATTGAAGTTCGCGCTTGAGCTTGAAGGCTTGAGTGTACGCCTCTACGAGGACGGCGGGCGGCTGCTGGCAGACAGGGACCTGCCGTCCCAGGGCTGCCTTGTCATCGACTACCACATGCCCGACATCGACGGCATCGATCTCATCAGGCGGCTGCGCGGCCGCCACATTGAGCTGCCTGCCATCCTGATCACCTCCAAGGCGGCTCCATGGCTGCGCGAACTCGCCCTGCAGGCAGGTTTCCAGCAGATTCTGGAGAAGCCCCTCGAAGACGAGTCTCTCCTGGACGGCATCCACAGCGCCCTGGCGGGCACGGTGAGACCAGCCCGCTTGGTCTGAGGCGAAACTCCGTAGAACACCTTAAGGGAAGGATCTGAATTTCAGGGACCCTGCGCAGGCCGTACTGATAAGCCTACGTCAGACATCGATGAGGAATGGGCCCATGCAGACCGCCGTTAGAACCGACACCTTTCTGCCCGCCCCGGCCCCTGCCCTCCTCCCGGTTTCGACTCTGCTCCGGCCGGAGCGGGAGGTCCCCATACTCAGAACAATCCGCGCCTTCACGAAGGATGAGGAAATCTTCATGGAAGGTGACAAGGCCATCTTCGTGTACAAAGTCGTGTCCGGTGGGGTGCGGACTTGCAAGCTTCTCAACGACGGGCGCCGCCAGATCGCGGCCTTCCATCTGCCTGGTGACTTCTTCGGCATCGAAGCCGGTCAGGAGCACCGGTTTACCGCCGAGGCCCTTGGGGATACAAAAGTGATCATCTATCGACGACGTGGCCTGGACGTCGTCTCGGGTGGGGAGGCACTGTCTCAGGAGTTCATGACAGCCGTGATGCGGGCGCTCGAATGCGCCCAGGCTCACATGCTGCTTCTCGGGCGCAAGAGCGCTCAGGAGAAGATCGCTGCGTTCCTGCTCGATCTGGCGGAGCGTGAACTTGACCACGGGCACATCGCTCTTCCCATGGCGAGGATTGATATCGCTGACTATCTGGGCCTTACTATTGAGACTGTGTCACGCACCCTCACGCATCTTGAGCGGCAGGGCATCATTGAGTTGTCGGCCCACCGGCGAGCCATCGCGCTGAACGACAAAGCCGCCTTGCAGCGTCTCAACGCTTAAACAGCCGCCCCTCGCTGGCTGTGTCCCCATCAGGATCAGCGGTTTGTATAGCGTCTTCTCTGGCGGTGACATCAAGCCATGCCTGTCGCCCGGCCACAGCTCCCCGCGCAGGCTTGCCGTTGCCTTGGCTGCAATCCCCAGTGCGGGCGCCGCACGACGACGATCCGCTTTATCCTGTCCGATCAGGCGATGCCAGCGCCGCAGCAAGTTGTAGCCTGCTGTATGTACAATCGCTGCAGCGCCGTTTTGGCACTCGATCTAAGGCTATTCACGTCACCGACGGAAAGCGGAGGCGGGACACGAGCCTGGAGCCGGTATCGTCAACGTCTAACGGCGCGACTGCAGGCACAGGAGACCTATTCCGTTCAGGCTCAGCTCCTCTGCAGCCCTTATAGGAACAAATAATAGTCCCAGCACGCCCGCGCTGCACCAGACAAGGATCAAACTGACACGGCCATGCGACATCTCCTGGATATCCAGGGATGCATCAGTCACGTCCAAGTTCAACCTCTGACGGGCCCACTTGCCCTGCCCGTCATGACGCCGCTGCAGCCTGTGCAAGGGACCAGGACTCGATCTGCTCGGATGTGGTCGCGAAGAAGGCGACGTGTCCTGCAAAGATGTGCCACTGAGGCAGAAGCAGTTGACTGACCGCGATCACCATCGGAATTCCGGCCGTGGCCGCGGCACCGATCTCATGCAGAATGCCCCGGCCTTCGGCTTCCAGATGGCCAAATCTGTTGATGAAGAGAACATCTGGGCTTGTCGCTAGGGCCTCGCGCACCCAGCCGGCTGCCTCGGCTAAGCCCGACGGGTCAAGGCGGCATCCCAGGGCTTCTGCTCCCCGCCTCTCGAAGACCTGGATACGGCGCCCGGTGCCGATGTCTTCGAGGACCAGGGTCGCACACGAAGAGATGTCGCCGGGCTTCCCGTCCTGCAGAAGGCCGCCCACGTGCAGGCCCATCGCCCGTAACCGCTGGGCCGTATGACGCAACATAGAATCGGGGCGTTTGCTTCGGTCGTAGACGACGATGCAGATGCTTCTGGTTTCGGACAAGGCAAACCTCCGGAGGGGTCTTTTCTAAGGACTTCACGCAAGCCGGAACGCCTGCACCAAGTCCGGGTTGGTCTCAGCCAATCTCCGCAACCGGAATAACGCGAACCTCGTGCCCTCCTTCCCCTGCGCCCCGTACGTAAGCGGCCGCCACGGCATGGCAGAAGTGTCGGCTGTCGGTGGACGGATGGCCTTGGATGATAACGATCCGGGTCATGCCGGCTCCTTCGACGAGTAGCTTAGGAGCTAATGTGCCAGCAACACGGGACGATCCGAGATCGTCAGCATGTCGAGGGTCGCACCGCCGAAGATCTGTTCACGCAAGCGGGTGTGACCGTAACCGCCCATGACGACGAGATCAGCGGAGACACGGTTGGCTTCTTCGAGAATAACGTCTGCAACCCGACGGCCTTGGCTTGCAATCGTGATGATTTCGGGCGTCAAACCATGACGGGTAAGGTGGGCCCTGATCTCCGATCCGGCTTCCAAGCCCGTCCGAGGATCGACTAGGAGGACAACGACGCGGGCTGCCCTCTCGATGAAGCTCAGTCCCTCGCGCAGCGCCCTTGCGGCCTCACGGCTGCCGTTCCAGGCGACGAGGACCGTCTCACCCGGCCCCTTCCGAGCATAACCCGGGGGGACGATCAAGAGACCGCGTCCGCTGCCGAAAAGAACGGTCTCGACCAGATTCAGCCAGACAGGCTCGTCTCCTGCGCCGTAGGGGCGCGTGGTCACAAAGAGATCAGCATAGCGGGCCTGCTCCGCCGTCCTGATCGGCAAGGCGCCGGAGGTCCCGTCGAAGCGGCGCAACTCGGTTGGGACCTGCAACCTGGCAAGCCTCTCGGTCAGGCGCTTTGCCGTGGCATCGCCCTCCTTGCGAGCCTGCTCTTCAAATTCGGACACGACGTGAACGACGGCAGCGGCACCTCCATCGAAAGGCATGGCAATCGAAAGATCAGGCAGGGGATTGGTGAAGATGCCGATCAGGTGCGCGCGCTCGGCAGACGCAATGGCTTGCCCGTATCCGAGCCGGATCTCGTCCTCGAGGCCTCCGTCCAAATGCACCATGATGTCCTTGACCATCGCCCACTCCCGTTATCTGCCCGGCGAGAAAGGATGTCGCCAGAGCACCACACTCGGCCATTATCGGGCTGACCCAGGCAGGATGCTTTGATCCAGCGCAACGTATCAAGCGACCGCGCTGTCTTGGTGGCATGTTCCGCGCTTCATGCGGATGGACAGTTGGATAATGAAGGGACAGCTCGGACGATCCTTACTCTTAAAAACACAGGGATCGCAGAACAGTTCAAGGTCAATTCCCAAAGCTGCAATTCCCAGCGTTCCCGGGTATGCCAATGCCGGCATCGGTGCGGCATAATCTCGGATGCTGCCGCGTGGGCAGCTTCGAGAGTCGCCTGAGGGCATCGACTCATGTCGATGTGGTACGGCGAGTGGCATTGCTCACGCTGTCTCTCCTAACGGGCAGATCCATTCTTAAGCAGGCCCGGCGGGTTCTTTGTCCCAATTCAATCAACCAACCGAACAACAGCCTTTCATGAGGCTTGGTGCGACCTTTGATTTTCCCTCGATGGCTATTGGGACACACTGCAGTTGCCCAATTTGCCGGCATGGAAACTCGTGGGGATCCTAGTGAGCTCGCCCTCCCCTTGTTGCACAACCCCATGTCAGCTCCAAAAAGCCGCCTGGATCACCATGCAGGAGACCCCTTGCTCGACCGCTCGAGAACCTTGGCCCCGGTTGGAGTGCCGGCCCTTATCCGCACCTGATATTCTTCAAGAAAGTTGATCCGGCGCAAAGAGCGCACGTCGCGAGGGTGAGATGTCTCTGCTCGAACAGCACGTGAGTCGGATCCGCAGTTGCAAGGATACTCGGGCGCAACATCAAAGCGTTCCAGATCACCGCGAGCCGGACAGAAACAAGCGAGTGCCCGAGATGAAATGCTACTTTCACCTAGTCAGTGCTACTGACAGTCTCCGCGACGCCACTGGCATTCAGGTCGGAAACGCAGAGTCCGCCTACAGGACGGCGCTGGAGGCAATCCATGATTTATGGGAAGAGGAAGCTGCCAACATCTGGGCAGGCTGGGCTTTGGAAGCAACGGACGCGACAGGGACCATCCTGTTTTCGATCAGCCTGAATGCTTGCGACAGGCGCCTCCATTAGGCGACCTCATGTGCCGGCACACGATAGCCATTGAGAGGCGGGATGCACAGTCGACTGCACAATGACCTATCACGCCAGTGCGTTACGGAAGCTTATGGGATGGTTGCCATAGTCTATTCTCAGCAATCCATGCCCAAGGAGAATTGGTCATGAAGGGTGATCCCAAGGTAATCGAGTATCTCAATCGCGGCCTGCGCAGCGAGCTGACGGCGGTTAACCAATACTGGCTGCATTACCGGCTGCTGGACGATTGGGGCTACAAGGAGCTTGCGAAAACCTGGCGCAAGGAATCCATCGAGGAGATGCACCACGCGGATCGCTTCATCGAGCGCATCATCTTCCTCGAGGGCTTCGCCAACCTGCAGGTGCTCGATCCCCTGCGCATCGGCCAGAACATCCAGGAAATCCTCGAATCCGACCTGGCGGCGGAGTACGACGCCCGCAATCTCTACGGCGAGGCCGCCGCCTATTGCGACAGCATCGGCGACCGGGTGTCGAAGAACCTGTTCGAGGAACTGATGGCCGATGAGGAAGGCCATATCGACTTCCTCGAGACCCAGATCAACCTCGTCGAGCAGGTCGGCATCGAGCTCTACGCCCAAAAGCATATCGGCGGGCTCGACAAGGATCGATGACAGAGCCCACACAGGCTGGGTGGACATCATATCATCCAGCCTGCTCCATCCTCTAGGTCATGGACTAGGCTGTGAACTCATAAAAGGCGGGTGGTCGCGGTGTTCGAGTGGCAACGGTCTCTTTGCCGGAGGCCAAATTTCGGCTCAGAATGAACTGGTGCGCAGCCGACCCTCGTAGTCTCGTTTACCGAGTGGCACGCCCCGCGAGCGCAGGATGTTGTATGCGGTGACCGCGTGGAAATGGAAGTTTGGCAGAGAGAAAGAAAGAATGAAGGCCTCCGACGTGAAAGCAAGCCGTCGCGGGCCAATCTGGAGGTCTAGGTGTTTGCCCGCGCAGTCGTTAATCTCTTCGGGGACGAATGCCTCCAGCGCCGTTTCTGCCTTGCCGATCATCACCTGCAGGTCAGTGAAGGGAACAGGTCCGACCAACGCGGGTGGGGTGAACGCGCCGGTCTTGAGAGCCTCGACCCCCCACACGGAATGATGCGATGCCGCTTCGATCTGAAAATGAAATGGTGCCATGTCGTCGAAGAGGCGGGTGTTTACGAAATTATCGGGATCGACACCGGTGTTTGAAAAGTGGGTAGCCGCACGGTCGAGAAAGCCTCCGACGGATCTTACGGTTTGCAGGAAGGTCGGCACGCTGAGGTCGTAGAGTGATGTCCGCATTGCCTTCCTCTCTCGAGCCATTTGAATAACAGTGAGCATGTGGCGTGAGGGCCACAACGTCAAGGCAAGTGCGGTCATTAGGCTGTCGGTCTTGCCCATCGAGTGGAGCCCTGATTCAGCATCGGCATGAGCCGATACGATCTGACCGACTTCGAGTGACGCGTTATCGAGCCGCTGCTGCCCAACAAGCCGCGAGGCGTGCCGCGCCCATGACCGCGGCGTCCTGAACGGCAGCTTCTCGGTATTGCGATCGGGTGCACCGTAGCGCGACCTGCCGGAGAGACAGTGGCAACTAGCCCTCGGGCCAGGTGCGGTTGTCGAAGCGCTTCTCCCTAAATCGCAGCCCGCCGCTGCGTGAGCGCATCGGGGATGTTTGCGCCGCGGTGCTTCAACTCGATGAGCGCGAGCGCCATCTGCCGGACCTCGCTCACGTGCACGAAAGCCGGCCCACCCTCCTTCGAGCCTGGAACTGTCTTCAGCCGGCTCTGCTGGAGCCTGGATTCCGCCGCACGGTCGATGAACCGGCTTGTGGACGGTTGCCGGGTAGACGTGGGCGCGCCCGCGCCAGCAACTGCTTGGCCTTTGATATGACAGGCGATCCGCACAGGCCAGCTCATGCGGCTTGGCAGCGTTCTGGCGCAGATGGGGTGATGACATCGTGCAGCCTAAAGTCCGGATAGCCCGTCTGAAGGATTTCAGCCGTGTTTGCGCAGGGTCAAAGAAATCCGATCCTCTGTGAGCGATATCTGGGGTAGTCCTTGATAGGAAACGTTGAATGCTTGACGTGTTCACACCGACCGCACTTCCGCCGGAGGAAAGCCTCCCGCAGTCGCGCACGTGGATGCGGCTTGTGCTCCTGGCTCTCGGAGCCGTGGCTCTGCTGACGGGACTTTGGGGCGCGATTGAACGGCTTGGATGGATGCTACCTTCCGGCTCTTCGCTCGCGACCTTCCATGGACCTTTGATGATATCCGGCCTGTTTGGGACATTGATCAGCTTGGAGCGGGCAGTCGCGTTGAATCAGAGATGGAGCTATGCCGCGCCGGCATTCTCCGGGCTGGGAACACTGTTCCTTGTGGCGGGTGCGCCGGAGGGGTTGGGAGCCGGTGCCTACGCGGCTGCCGCGGCCGTATTGACTGGCGCTTCGCTCAGGATCACGGTCCAGCAACCCGCTGTGTTCACGGGCACCCTCCTCTTCGGTGCCCTGGCGTGGTTCGGCGGGAACGCCCTTTGGTTCTTGGGCCAGCCGGTGCCGGATCTGGTGGGCTGGTGGTTGGCCTTCCTCATCCTAACCATCGCAGGCGAGCGTCTGGAACTCAGTCGCCTGATGCCACAACGCAGGGGCGGCGAAGCCTTGTTCCTGTTCGCCGTGGGATTGCTTGTCACCGGGGCCCAGAATGGGCTCATGACCGAGAACGGCGCTGTCCTGTTCGGATTGGCGCTCATCGTCACGACCCTGTGGCTCGTGCGGCACGACATAGCCCGCGAGAACATCCGTCGGACGGGACAAACCCGTTTCATGGCAGCTTGCATGCTTGGCGGCTACGCATGGCTGGGAGTGGCTGGTGCTGGGCTGATCGTGTTCTCGCCGGGCGAACACCGCTTCGGCTATGACATCGCCCTGCACGCGGTCCTGATCGGATTTGTCCTGTCGATGGTGTACGGCCATGCGCTCATCATCCTGCCGGCTGTCGCTCGGATCAGGGTAGCCTATGTCCCAAGCCTCTACGCACCGCTGCTCCTTCTGCATACATCGCTGGCCCTTCGGGCGGGCGCAGGGCTCGCCGGTTGGGAGGCCGCTCGGAAAGGAAGCGGTCTGCTGACGCTCCTGGCCATTGCCACCTTCATCGGCTGCCTGGTCATGGTCGCCCGGCGCCGGCGCGCAGCACGTTCGGCGAGGCTTGGCCCATGACCGTTGATCCGACGAGCCGCACGTCTAGGTACTCCGCGATGAGGCAGAGGCTGCATCGCGCAGAATGGATTCACCAAGCGGTTGCGCTTGTCTCGGCCCTTGCCCTGCTGTTCCACATCGGGGCGATGGCGGCCGGCGCCGGTCCCCTGCCTGACGTCGTAACTGGCAGTGCGCAGGCGCTGGACCATGCCCACCATACCGCGGCTGAGCATGCGCCGGACGTGCCCGAGGGTCGTGCCGAGCACGTGCCTCCATGCTGCATCCTGAGCGTCTGTCCCGGATTGCCCGCGCCGCCGACCGACCACACGCTGATGGTCCGGCCTCGCCCTGAGGCAACCGTGCTGGTCTATCGGCGGGTCGTGCCAACGTCGGCGCCGAGCCTCGCGCGGTTCTCTCCTGTCAGAGCCCGGGCACCGCCCGTGCCGGTCTGATTGCCTTCCTTCAATTCATTCAGATAGGACAAACAGATGACTTCGACATTTTTCCGCGGGGCGCTTGGCGCCTCCGCCTTCATCGCGCTCGCCCTTCCGGCTCTCGCACACACCACATTGGAGACCCAGCAGGCTCCCGTCGCCTCCACCTACAAGGCGGTGCTGCGCGTCGGCCACGGCTGCGAGGGTGCGCCGACGCTGAAGCTGCGCGTGCGCATTCCGGATGGCGTCATCAACGTGAAGCCAATGCCCAAACCAGGCTGGGAGATGGAGACCGTCAAGGCGCCCTACGGCAAGACCTACGACTACTATGGCACCGCGCTGTCCGAGGGCGTCCGGGAGATCGTGTGGACGGGCAGGTTGCTCGACGAGCACTACGACGAGTTCGTCTTCCGGGCCTACCTGACAGACAGCCTCAGGCCAGATACCATGCTCTACATCCCCGCGGTTCAGGAATGCGAAGGCGGCAAGGCCGACCGCTGGATCGAGATCCCGGCCGCGGGCAAGAGCGCGGACGACTACCGGTATCCGGCACCGGGGCTGAAGCTTCTGCCGCCCAAGGCCACCCACTGACAGGGAGCGGGAGCCGCCCGTCGGCGGCTCCCGCCAATCTGCGATGCGCCTCGTCCTCACACTCCTCTGGCTGACTCTTGCCGCTCTGTGCGGCAGCAGCGGCGCCCTTGCGCATGCGGCGCTGGTCGAGTCCGCCCCAATGGATGGCGCGGTGCTCCGTCAGGCGCCGTCAACGGTGCACCTGCGCTTCAATGAGCCTGTGTCGCTCTTGGTCGTCAGCCTGACCGATGCGAAGGGGCGAACGCACCGGCACCTGACGGTGACCGCCCACGACGCGACCCTGGCCATCGCCGTGCCCCCGGATCTGCCGCAGGGCAGCCAGATCCTCAGCTATCGTGTGACGTCCGGAGACGGACATCCGATCAGCGGCTCCCTGATCTTCTCAATAGGCACCTCATCCGAGCCCGGGACTCGCCCAGCCGCGTCGGGGGAGGCGCCAGTCCAACCCTTGCTTTGGTTGGCGCGGATCAGCCTCTACCTGAGCCTGTTCGTGGGGGCCGGAGGGTCGTTTTTCCTGGCCTGGGTCGCCCCGGGCTTTCCGCTGGGCAAGATCAGGTGGGCGCTGACCGCCGTTCTTGGGCTGGGCGCCATCGCGGCGGTGCTTTCTCTAGGGCTCCAGGGTGTCGATGCACTCGGGACCTCCCTCGCGGCGCTTGAAGACCCCCATACATGGGCCACCGGGTGGCGGACCTCGTTCGGTCCCACCGTAGCCGCCGCATGTGCGGCCCTGTTCTTCACATGGCTCAGCCTGCGCGCGCCAGTGGCATGGCAGAACCGTTGTGGCAGCCTCGTCGCCCTGGCCGGCGTCGGATTGTCCTTGGCGCTGAGCGGCCATGCCAGCTCGGCACAGCCGCAGTGGATCACCCGGCCCGCGGTGTTCCTGCATGCCGTGGGGGTCGCGTATTGGATTGGGGCGCTCTTTCCGCTGGTGTTCGTGATCCGCCAAGCGCCTGCCCAGGCTTTCCCGGTTGTCCGCCGGTTCTCGACCGGCGCCCTGGCAGCCGTTGCGGCTTTGACCGTGGCTGGCCTCATCCTGGCGGCGGTCCAGGTGGAGACGCCCACGAACCTGATCGGAACCAGCTACGGCCGGATCCTGCTTATCAAGACGGCACTCGTCGCAGGCCTCCTCGGCCTCGCCGCGGTGAATCGACGTTGGCTGACCCTGGGCCTGGCACGCCTCGACGGATCTGGCGGCAAATGGCTCATCCGGTCCGTCGCAGCCGAACTCGTGCTGGCTACAGCCATTCTGGCGCTGGTCGGCGTGTGGCGCTTCACCCCGCCGCCCCGGTCGCTCTCCGCCGCTGCCGCTGCCCCGGCCAGCGTCCATCTGCACACGCCGAACCTCATGGCGCAGGTTACACTGTCGCCGGGCTCCGTCGGAGCCACCCGGGCCCGGATCATGGTCGCCTCCGGCGGATCCGAGCCGGTGAATCCCAAGGAGGTGACGCTCATCGTGGTCAAGCCCGACGCCGGCATCGAACCTCTTGAACGACAGGCCCGGAAGGGTGGCCGAAACGCCTGGGAGGTCGACGGCTTGGTTCTGCCAGTGGCGGGGACTTGGCAGGTCAAGATCGGGATCCTTGTCAATGACTTCGAGAAGGCTGACCTTGAAGGAGACATCACGCTGCGGCCGTGAGACGCTTGGCCCTGCGGCCTCCTCCGGCGCAGGGAAGCTCCTTCGGGACGTAGCTCCGCATCAGGCCTCCCGCAGCTCCGGCAGATCGGCCCTCAGCCAAGCCAGACGGCCGATGGCTCGCCCGGCCAAGCCTTGGATCCGCTCCAGCGTCGCTTCATCGTGCGAAGCGTCTCCCGCAGCGAGGTAGCGGTCGGCCAGAAGCTCCGCCAGTGCGACCGGATCATCCGGGAAACCAGGTACAGGCGCGCCCCTCCCGACAGGGATAGGAGATTGCTCAAGCTCCTTGGCGTGCCGCCTCGCCTCCGCGGCGAACTCCGTGAGACGTGCACGCTCGTATGGCGGGACCTCGGCCGCCAGTGGTTCAAGCAACGCGGCCAGCCGCCCTTCCAGGGCCGCGAGATTTGGTTGCTTTTCATCACCGGACGCTTCCAAATGCCTGCGCTCAGCGTGGAACGCTTGACGGCGCTCGCGCCGCAACGTCGCCACATGTCCCAGTTCCTCATGGGCCATGGCCTCGGCCGCGGCTCGGATCTCGGGCGTTTCCGCATGGGCGGCGACATAGCTCCAGAAGGCAAAGGCGCGCTCCTCGTTGCGCACCGCCATGGAGAGGGCCCGGTAGGCGCTCACCAGTTTAGGATCGGTCGTTGCCGCACCTTCGTCGTTGAAGGTCTCTGGCAGCGTCCAACGAATGCGGGCGGGATTCGGAGCTTGACCTCTGGTTCTCTGCGACCAGTCCATGACGCTGTCGAGATGGCCTTGCTCATCTGCCGACAGATGCTCAAAAACCTCGGCCAGCGCGGGATTGCCTTCCTGCCGCATGCGCGCGGCGATCTCGGCATAGCGGGTCGCCGCCTCCTGCTCCATCGCGGCGGCGATGGCGAATAGTTCCTCCAGGGACTTTACAGGATCGGCCAGCTCGGATTTCAGAAGCGACATAGGGTACTCTCCGCACCATGCAGGACATCGGCATGAAAGACTGAAAGCGCATCTTCTCTTCGGACAGTTTGATGCAGATCAATGTTCGTCCGAATACCCGGCAGCATGATGGTTCTGGGCCTCGTGAGATTGATTTCAACGGCCCCGGAAAGATCGCGACCTTCCATCGGAACCAATTGGGTTGAGGGCCGTCAGCGTTTTTCTGTTCAGAAGCACAGACGCAACTCTGGACGGTCCCCTGTTGGCAAAAGCGCTCTCGCCCGATCACACGCGATCTCTTTCGAATGTTGGCCTCCAGCTTCTTCGGATTGCGGCGCTGCTCGGGGCGATGATGCTCCTCCTCTGGACGGGTCCCGGCATGGCGGCTGGGCGCGTTCAGGAGTTCCTCCCCAAGGCGCAGCCCGCGGAGTTCTTCCCAGGAGCCGACCGGTTCGGGCCAGTCCAGGGCGATCCGCCGCTCGTCCCCGCCTACCAAGGTGACCGCCTGCTCGGCTACGTCTACCTGAACTCCGATTTCACCGGCGCGGTGGGCTACTCCGGCAAGCCGATCAACCTCCTGGTCGGCATCGATCCGAACGGCGTCGTCACCGGGATCAAGCTGGTCGACCACAAGGAACCCATCGTCCTCATCGGCATCCCCGAACGGCGCATTGTCAATGCGGTGAACACGCTCGTCGGCAAGGACATGAAGCTGGTCGCGACGGGGGCTGAGCGCCCGCCTCAGGTCGACATCGTCAGCGGCGCGACCGTGACGGTCCTCGTGATGGGCGACAGCGTCGTGCGCTCGGCCGTGCGGCTCATCCGCAGCGGCCGCCTCGGCGCCGCCCCAGGCGCTCCTGCGGCCGCGGCTCCCCCCGCCGTGAAGACCCTCGACCTGACCAAGAGCGAGGTCCGCGATTGGCAGACCCTCCTCGGAGACGGATCGGTCCGGCGCCTGTCGCTGTCCGTCGGCGAGGTCAACGAGGCCTATGCCAAGGCTGGCAACCAGGAGGCGGCGGGCAACGCGGAGACGGCTGATCCCGCAGACACGTTCATCGACCTGTTCCTCGCGCCCGTGAGCGTGCCCACTATCGGGCGCAACCTGCTCGGCGAGAGGGCTTACGAGCAACTCAGGGCACGGCTGAAGCCCGACCAGCAGGCCATCGTAGTGGCCGGCGACGGGGCCTATTCCTTCAAGGGGTCCGGCTATGTCCGTGGCGGCATCTTCGACCGCATCGAGCTGCTGCAGGGCGGACAGGGCATCCGCTTCCGCGACCGCAACCACACCCGCCTCGGCGATCTCGCGGCCGAGGGCGCGCCGGCCCTGCGCGAGATCGCCCTGTTCGTGGTGCCCGAGGACTTCAAGCTTGATCTCACGGAATCGTGGCAGGTGCAGTTGCTCGTCCAGCGCAACGTAGGTGCCCGGGACAGGGCCTTCCTCACCTACGACATCGAATACACGCTGCCTGACCATTACCTACGCATTGAGCAGCCCCCTGCGCCAGCTCAACCGCCACAGCAGGCCCAAGGCCAGGCGCAGGCCCTTGCGCCTGCCGCACCCGCGGAGCCGTCTCTCAACGACGCGGACGCGCTCGCGGCCGGGGCAATCGAGGAGCCGCTCTGGCTCAAGATCTGGAAGACAAACATCATCTCCATCGGCATCGCGGCGGTGGCGCTCCTAGTCCTCACCGCCATCTTCTTCTTCCAGGATGCCTTGGTCCGCCGACCCAAGGTCTATGTCTGGGTGCGGCGCGCCTACCTGACGTTTACGCTGATCTGGCTCGGCTGGTACGCCAACGCGCAGCTCTCGGTCGTCAACGTCCTCACCTTCACGAACTCCCTCATCACGGATTTCAACTGGGAGTTCTTCCTCGCCGCCCCGCTGATCTTCATCCTGTGGGCGGCGGTTGCGGCGGCGCTGCTGTTCTGGGGCCGCGGTCCCTTCTGCGGCTGGCTCTGCCCGTTCGGCGCATTGCAGGAGCTGACCAACAACATCGCCCAGTGGCTCAAGGTGCCGCAGATCACCGTCCCGTGGGGCCTGCACGAACGCCTCTGGCCGATCAAATACGTCATCTTCCTGGGCCTGTTCGGTCTCTCGTTCTACTCCGTTGCCCTGGCCGAGGTCTTCGCCGAGGTCGAGCCGTTCAAGACCGCGATCATCCTGAAGTTCGTTCGCGACTGGCCCTTCGTCATCTACGCCCTGACGCTGCTCTCGGTCGGCCTGTTCATCGAGCGCTTCTTCTGCCGCTATCTCTGCCCGCTCGGCGCGGCGCTCGCCATACCCGGCAAGATCCGCATGTTCGAGTGGCTCAAGCGCTGGCCGGAATGCGGCTCGCCCTGCCAGCGCTGCGCCAAGGAATGCCCGGTGCAGTCGATCCATCCCGAGGGCTTCATCAACGTCAATGAGTGCATCTACTGCATGCATTGCCAGGAGCTCTACCACGACGACCAGCGCTGCCCGCACATGATCCAGGTGCGCCTCAAGCGCGAAAAGCGCGAGGCCCTTTCGTCCCCGTCCATGCGCCAGATCAAAGACGGCGGCACGGGGCCTGCTAAACCGATCATCACCCACAAGGGAAAGGTGGTCGGCACACCAACGGACGCGCCGACCACGGCGGATGTTCCGACAACCGCTTCATGAGCAAGGAGGCTCACGTGTCACAGGAAGAAAATAAGAACGGTCTCAGCCGGCGCCAGTTACTCGGAACGACGGCCGCCGCGGCTGCCGCCGGAGCGGCAGGCGTCGCCGGTGGTGTGTCCCTGAAGGATGCCGGCATCATCACGCCCGCTGAAGCCCAGACGGCCCCTGCCGCTCCGGCGGCGCGACCCGCTGTCGCCAACAAGTACGAGGTCAAGCCCGGCGAACTCGACGAGTACTACGTGTTCTTTTCCAGTGGCCAGACCGGCGAGGTCCGCATCGTCGGTTGCCCGTCCATGCGCGAGCTGATGCGCATTCCCGTGTTCAACCGCGACAGCGCGACCGGCTGGGGCCAGACCAACGAGAGCCGCAAGATCCTCACCGAGGGCCTGACGCCCGAAAGCCGCGAGTTCCTGAAGGACAAGGGCGGGATCTACACCGCCGGCGACCTCCACCATCCGCACCCGTCCTTCACTGACGGCACCTATGACGGGCGCTATCTCTTCGTGAACGACAAGCTGAACACCCGCGTCGCGCGCATCCGGCTCGATGTGATGAAGTGCGACAAGATCCTTCAGCTCCCTAACCAGCACACGGTGCACGGCCTGCGCGTGCAGAAGTATCCGCGCACGGGCTACGTGTTCTGCAACGGCGAGGATCGGGTTCCGATTCCGAACGACGGCAAGGTGCTCGACGATCCGAAGCAGTACTCCTCGATCTACACGGCGGTCGACGGCGACACGATGAAGGTCGCCTGGCAGATCAGGGTCGACGGCAACCTCGACAACACCGACGCGGACTACCAGGGCAAGTACTCCTGGGCGACCTGCTACAACTCGGAGGAAGGCGTGACGCTTGCCGAGATGATGGCCAAGGAGCAGGACTGGGTCGTGGTCTTCAACCTCAAGCGCATCGAGGAGGCGGTGAAGGCCGGCAAGGCCGAGATGATCGGCGGCGTGCCCGTTCTCGACGGCCGTAAGGGGTCGCCGTACACGCGCTACATCCCGGTAGCGAACAGCCCGCACGGCATCAACACCGCGCCGGACGGCATCCACTTCGTCGCCAACGGCAAGCTCTCGCCGACGGTGACGGTCTTCGACGCGCGCAAGCTCGACGACCTATTCGACGACAAGATCCAGCCGCGCGACGTCGTCGTGGCCGAGCCGGAACTGGGCCTCGGGCCGTTGCACACCGCCTATGACGGCAAGGGCAACGCCTACACCACCCTGTTCCTCGATAGCCAGGTGTGCAAGTGGAACATCGACCTGGCCAAGCGGGCGTTCAAGGGCGAGAAGGTCAACCCGGTCATCCAGAAGCTCGATGTGCACTACCAGCCGGGCCACAACCATACCTCCATGGGCCAGACCAAGGAGGCCGATGGCAAGTGGCTGCTGTCACTGAACAAGTTCTCGAAGGACCGCTACCTCAACGTCGGCCCCTTGAAGCCCGAGAACGACCAGCTCATCGACATCTCCGGCGACCGCATGGTGCTCGTGCACGACAGCCCGAGCTTCGCCGAGCCGCATGACGCGACCCTCGTCCACCGCTCCAAGATCAACCCGCTGCACACGTGGAAGCGCGACGACCCGTTCTTCGCCGACGCGGTGCAGCAGGCCAAGGCCGATGGAGTCACCTTGGAGGTCGACTCGAAGGTAATCCGCGACGGCAACAAAGTGCGTGTCTACATGACCTCCGCCGCGCCGGCGTACGGCCTGGAGAGCTTCCAGGTGAAGCAGGGCGACGAAGTCACGGTCTACGTAACCAACGTCGACGAGGTCGAGGACCTGACACACGGGTTCGGCCTCATCAACTACGGCATCAGCATGGAGGTAGCGCCCCAGGCCACGGCATCCGTGACGTTCACAGCCGACCGGCCCGGTGTGTACTGGTACTTCTGCACCTGGTTCTGCCATGCGATGCACATGGAGATGAAGGGCCGCATGTTCGTCGAGCCGCGGGCGACCTAACGCCATGGTAAGACGTCGTACACTGGTACGCATGGGACTGGGGGCGGCCTTCGCCGCCAGTCTCGCCCTGCCCGTCCGCGCGGAGCGGATCGCGGTCGACCCAAGCGCGCATGCTCAGGACGTCGTCGACACGGCCGCGGACGGCGATATCGTCGTCCTCAAGCGCGGCGAGCATCACGGACCAGTCCGGATCACCCGCAAGGTGACGGTCGAGGGCGAGCCTGGCGCGATCCTGATCGGGCCGAGCCGGGGCAGCGTCGTCACCGTCGCAGTCCCGGAGGCTGTCGTGCGCGGGCTGACCATCCGTGGCTCCGGAAAGGACCTGGAAAAAATGGATGCAGGGGTGTTCGTCGAGAAAACGGCGACGGGCGCCGTGGTCGAGGACAACCGCATCGAGGGCAACCTGTACGGTATCTACCTGCACGGGGCGGAGAACTCCATCGCGCGCAGGAACACTATTGTCGGGATCAAGGAGGGTCGCCTGAACGAGGCCGGGAATGGCATCTCGGTCTGGAACGCCAGCGGCGCCAAGGTGCTCGACAATGATGTCCGCTTCGGCCGTGACGGCATCTTCGTGATCACCAGCAGGCGCAACGTGTTCTCGGGCAACCGCTTCCGCGACCTGCGTTTTGCCATCCACTACATGTATACCAACGACAGCGAAATCGCCGACAATGTCTCCGTCAACAACGCGGTTGGCTTTGCGATGATGTTCTCCAGCCGACTGAAGATCAGCGGAAACGTTTCGGATGGCGACCGCGACCATGGCTTCCTGTTCAACTACGCCAACGGCTCCCAGATCACCGGCAACACCGTGCTGGGGCGGCTCCAGCCCACCGAGCGTTGGAACAACGCGGGATCGCGCGGCAAGGACGACAAGGACCATGACCTGCCGACGCCGGATGCGAGCGAGGTGGTGCAGGGCGCCGATGTCCGCCCTGGCCCGACGAAGTGCGTGTTCATCTACAATGCCAACCAGAACCGCTTCCGCGACAACTGGTTCGAGGGCTGCGAGATCGGCATCCACTTCACCGCAGGATCCGAGCGCAACGAGATGGTCGGCAATGCCTTTATCAGGAACCGCAACCAGGTGAAGTACGTCAGCACGCGCTATCTCGACTGGTCCAAGGACGGACGCGGCAACTACTGGAGCGATAATCCGGCTTTCGACCTCAACGGCGACGGGCTAGGCGACAGCGCCTATCGTCCCAACGACCTCGTCGACAAGGTGCTCTGGACCGCGCCGCAGGCCAAGGTGCTGATGAACAGCCCGGCCGTGCAGGTGATCCGCTGGGCGCAGGCGCAGTTCCCGGCACTGCTGCCGGGCGGCGTCGTCGACAGCAAGCCTCTCATGGCGCCGCCCGCGCGTCCGAAGCTTGCCGAAGGAGCAAGGCCATGACCGGTACGGTCGAGATCAGGAACGTCGTCAAGCGCTTCGGCAAGGTCGAGGCGGTGCGCGACGTCTCGTTCAGCCTTCCCGAGGGCGAGACGGTGGCGCTCGTCGGTCACAACGGCGCCGGCAAGACGACCCTGATGAAGCTCATGCTGGGCCTGATCCGGCCCACGAGCGGCAGCATCGCGGTGCTGGGCGACGACCCGGCTGCAGGGCAGTTCGAGGCCCGCCGACGGCTGGGGTACCTGCCGGAGAGCGTCTCGTTCAATGCCGCGTTGACAGGTCATGAGACGCTGGCGTTCTACGCGCGTCTTAAGCGTGAGCCGAACAAGTCCGTCCCGCCGCTCCTTGAACGTGTCGGCCTCACCCATGCGGCCAACCGGCGCGTCGGCACCTACTCCAAGGGCATGCGCCAGCGCCTTGGGCTCGCCCAGGCGCTGCTCGGCGAACCGCGGGTGCTCCTGCTTGACGAGCCGACGACGGGCCTCGACCCAGCCCTGCGCCAGAGCTTCTACGAGATCGTCGAGGAGCTGCGCGGGCGCGGGGCCACGGTCCTGTTGTCTTCGCACGCCCTGACCGAACTGGAGGAGCGCGCCGGACGCGTGATCATCATGAACCGCGGGGTGAAGGTCGCGGACGGCACGCTTGACGAACTCCGTCGTATTGCCCGCCTGCCGACCCGCATCCGCCTCAAGGTCACCGATGTCGGGCTGGCCAACGTGCCGAACTGGCTCGGTCCGGTCGAGGGCTGGCGCCGGATCAACGGCCACATGGTCGAGATCGACGCCTCGCCCGAACGTAAGATCGAGGTGCTGCGGCGAGCGACGGACGAGGGAGCTCCTGTGGAGGACCTCGACGTGGTGCCACCGACCCTCGATGAGCTCTACGCCCATTTCCTTCTCTCGCAGGAGGCCACGCGATGAGAAACATCCTGATCGTCGCGCGCAAGGAGATCCAGGAGGGGTTGCGCAACCGCTGGGTCCTTGCGACGACCCTGCTGCTTGCGGGCCTCGCCCTCTCGCTCACCTTCCTCGGCAGCGCCCCCACCGGCACAGTCGGCGTGCGAGCGTTGGACGTGGTGGTCGTGAGTCTGTCCAGCCTCACCATCTTCCTTCTGCCGCTGATCGCGCTGCTGATCTCGCACGACGCCATCGTGGGCGAGATGGAGCGAGGCACCATGCTGCTGCTGCTGAGCTATCCGGTTGGGCGCTGGCAGGTTCTGCTCGGCAAGTTCGTCGGGCACTTGGCCATCCTGGCCTTCGCGACGCTGCTGGGCTACGGCGCAGCCGCTGGCGCATTGGCGGCGACGGGTGCGGAGATCGATACGGAGAGTTGGATCGCCTTCGCCACCATGATTGGCTCCTCGATCTTGCTCGGCGCCGCATTCATCGCCGTGGGCTACCTGGTTAGCGCGCTGGTGCGGGAACGCGGCACGGCGGGCGGCATCGCCATCGGCATCTGGCTCGTGTTCGTGCTGATCTACGACATGGCCCTGCTCGGCCTGCTCGTGGTCGACCAAGGGCAGATCCTCTCGGGCAGCTTCCTCAACGCCCTTCTCCTGCTCAACCCCGCCGACGCCTACCGGCTGTTCAACCTGACGGGCTCCGTCGGCATCAGCGCGTTCTCCGGCATGGCCGGGGTGGCACAGAACGCCACCCTAAGCCCATCCGCCCTCCTCGCTGCACTCGCCGCCTGGGCCCTCGTGCCGCTCGCGCTCGCGGCACTGGCCTTCTCCAGGAGAGAACTATGAGAAAGACCCTCCTCCTCGCCGCTTTCGCGTGTGCTCTCGCGCTCGCCGGATGCAACGACCAGAAGACGGCCGAAGCCCCGCCGCCGCCACAGGAGATGACCGCCTCCGCCATCGGCCATTACTGCGGCATGAACGTGGTGGAGCATCCCGGGCCGAAGGCGCAGATCATCCTAAAGAGCCGCAAGCAGCCCGTGTGGTTCTCCTCGGCCCGAGACGCAATCTCGTTCACGATGCTGCCGGAGGAGCCGAAGGACATCCGCGCGATCTATGTGTCCGACATGGCCAAGGCGTCGAATTGGGCCGAGCCCGGCACGACGAACTGGGTCGACGCCAAGCAGGCCTCGTTCGTGATCGGCAGCCGCATGAAGGGCGGCATGGGCGGTGACGAGGCGGTGCCGTTCTCCGACAAGGGAGCTGCCGAGAAGTTCGCGGCCGAGAACGGTGGCCGGGTCGTCGCCTTCGCGGACGTGCCGAAGGACTATGTCCTGGGCGCCACCGCAGAGATGACGGGCGCCGTCGGGGAGAACCCAGGTTTGTATGGGCAGCCTGACGGCCATCGCGGCGCCGCCGCGCCGAAGGACGGTCACGCTCATTAGGAGACCACCATGTCCCCCCACCTTTCCCGCAGGCGCTTCATCGGGGTCACTGCCGCCGCGGCGGGCCTCGGCCTCGTGCCGTTCGGACATTCGGCAGGGGCCGAAGCTCACCTCGTGGCATGGCAGGGCCAAACTATGGGCGCGGTGGCGACCCTGCAGGTGCATCATCACGACCGAGCCGTCGCCGAGCGTCTGGTCGAACATTCGCTCGCCGAGGTTCGTCGCCTCGAGACGGTGTTCAGCCTTTACCGCACGGATTCCGCCCTGGTTGCACTGAACCGACAGGGTGTCCTGGTCGCTCCGCCCTCCGACCTGGTCACGGCGCTCGCCGAATGCCACCGCTTCTGGGAGATAACCGGAGGCGCCTTTGACCCGACGGTGCAGGTCCTGTGGTCTCTGTACCAGGATCACTTCTCCAAGCGCGATGCGGAACCGCAGGGGCCTCCGCAAGCCATGATCCGCGATACCCTGGAGCGGGTCGGCTTCGGTCAAGTGAGATTCGACGCGAACCGGATCGTCCTGCCCCAGCGGGGTATGGGATTAACCCTGAACGGCATCGCCCAAGGCTACGTCACCGACCGGATCGTGGACATCCTGCGCAAAGGCGGCATCGAAAGCAGCCTGGTCGACATGGGCGAGCCGCGGGCCATGGGCACCCGCCCCTCGGGCGATCCGTGGCGCATCGGCATTTTCGATCCCGATCATCCGGATCAGATCCACGACACGCTGGAAGCGGTCGATCAGGCGGTAGCCACCTCCGGGGGATACGGCTTCCGCTTCGATTCGGAGGGTCGCTTCAACCACCTGCTCGATCCGCGCACGGGCACCTCGGCGCATCTATACCGGAGCGCCGCAGCCGTCATGCCGACGGCTGCGGCAGCGGATGCTCTGTCGACCGCCTTCAGCCTGATGCCGGCCGCGGACGTCGCAGGCACGCTTCATCGGATTGGAACGGGCCAAGTCCGTCTAGTGACGGCCTCGGGCGAAAGGCTGACCCTTTATGCATGAGTGCAGCCACGGAAAGGGCACAGGAACCGCCCCTGGCACGGATCATTGACCTCCCATTCCGAAGGCAGGAGATCTGACGATGAAGGCACACCTCGCGGCAACCGCCCTCTGCGCCCTGCTCGTGGCCCTACCCGCAGCGGCCCAACAGGAACAGCCCCGCTCGACCACGCCCTGGCGGGCCGAGCAGAACCCGACAAGCAACCCGATGGTTGATCCGCACAAGGACGGCGGCCGGCCGGAAAGCCATGGCGGCACGGTCCATGCGCCCCAGATCAACGCAGCCGCGCCCCTGCCGGCCGACCTGAAGCCAACCGCAGAGAGAGCCTCGCCCGCAACGCGGTCACTGCGCAGCAATACGGCAACTTGGCCTCCAAGCGCCACTCGAGCGGCGCAGTGCACGACCTCGGCGACTGGATGGTGCTCACGAACAGCCGGATCAGCCGGGCCCTGACCGCGGCTGCCCCGGATCTGAGCGACGTGTGAAACCCGGACAAGGAGCGCGGCACCTTCGACAGCCTGGCCCGCGACGCCGACGAGACGCAGTTCGGGGTCAATGTCGCGCAGTGGGTGGCGCAATCCTATCCTCAGGCGATCAGCGACTTGGAGAAGCTGGGGCAGCAGGGCCAGCTCAGCGAGCTCGCCTCCTCGGCCGTGCCCGAGATGAAGTCCCAGCTCTCGGAGGCCCAACGGATCCTCCAATCCGCCAGCGCATCACCGAACGGGCAGCCGACCTCGACAGGCACGGTCACCGACCCGAAAAAGAAATCCGACTGATCCCTGTTCCTCTCCCGGGCCGGAGCAACCTTCGGAGCCGACCCGGAATTCCTCGCATTGATCCAGCGTCCGATAAGCCAGCAAGGAGCCGTCCATGCGTGTTGCTCTCGTCATCCCCCTCATCCTGGTCTTAGGCTCGTCACTCGCGCAGGCCCAGGATGCCGCCAATGGCGAGAAGGTCTTCGCGCAGTGCCTCGCCTGTCACCAGGTGGGACCCACAGCCAAGAACGCTGTTGGCCCCGTACTCAACGGCCTCTTCGGCCGCAAGCCGGGAACGGTCGAGGGCTACAACTACTCGCCCGCCAACAAGAACTTCGGAAGGGGTGAAGTTCGATAGATCACGGCGCAAGGGGAAATCGCGTCATCACCGGGTAGTGGCGGATCGGTGCTCCTGCTCACCCGCGAGCATCGGCAAGCACGCTATCGCCCCGCCGCCCGACGATGGCTACGCCTGGGCTTCGGCACCGGGGCAGCCTCCTGGTACAGGATCCTGGCCACGGCCTCCACATCGGCGATCACCAAGCGGCGCCGGTAGCGCTGGATCTGCCGCTGCGTCTCCCAGGCGCGAAGCGTCCGGCTCACCGTCGGCAGTGTGCTGCCGATGAGATCGGCAAGGTCCTGGCGGCTGACCGGGAATGGAACTTCGACGCCTTCGCCGGTCTGCTGGCCGAACGTGTCGACGAGCTTGAGGATCGCGCGCGCCAAGCGGTGTTCCACCGGCTCGTTCGAGAGGTCGCGCAGCCGGCCCTCCATCTCGCGCAGGCGCGCCTCCAGGTCCCCGATAACATTGAGCGCCACACGCGGATGCCGGTCGATGACGGTTCTGATGAGCTCCGATGGCCATTGCAGCTCGACGCAGTCGGTCACGGCCACTGCATCGGTGGGATAAAACCGGTCCAGCAGGGCCGGGCTGCCGAAAATCTCACCGGGCCTGATGTATTTGACGATGATCCGCGCCCCGCTGGGCGTGGTCTGCATCAGCTTGGCTGCCCCAGAGGCGAGCACATGCACCGAGCGGGCGGGGCGACCAGCGGTGAAAAGCTCCTCGTCGGCACCGATCGTCCGGCGCTGCGCCTGCTCCAGCAGGTCGGCGGCAGCCTTCGGATCAAGGCCTTGAAGCAGGCCTATCGCTGCTGCGCTCTCAGCCATCCGATTGGGTCCGTGCTCAATGCCAGTTCCAGGCGATGCAGGCGTATCGCCGAACGGCGGCGATGGTTCGTCACCGGATCGTACGCTCACGAGCATCGGTAGGTCCACACAGGCAGCGACGAAAACCCACTCGCCGGATAGGCTGCCCGCACAGGCGGTCTCCCGGGGACCAGCACGATGCCTCGGGTGTGGGCCAGGAGCTCCTCCATCACGACGCGCAGCTCCAGCCGGGCCAGGGCCGCCCCCGGACAGAGGTGGATCCCGGCGCCGTAGAGAAGGTTCAGTGTCGGATCCCGATCAAGCCGGAACTCATCCGGATCGCCGAAGACGGTCTCGTCGCGGTTGGCCGAGGCCCAGATCAGGCTGATGCGTGCGCCCGCCTCCAGTCGGCGGCCGCCGATCTCCACCGCCCGCCTAACAACCCGACGGTTGGCGATCAGAGGAGCATGGAGGCGCAGGATCTCGTCGATCGCGACCGGCAGTCGTGAGACGTCCTCGCGGAGGCGCTGCTGCAGATCCGGGTACGCCGCGAGGTAATGCACCAGAATGCCAACGCTGGCAGCGATGGTGCCGAGCTCGCCCACGGTCCAGTTCCGCACGATGCTGACGATCTCTTCGTCCGTCAGCCTCCTGTCCCCAATCCGCTCCCCCAGCAGGCGGGTGGTGAGATCGTCGGGCGCCGCGCCGCCGATCTTCCGGCGCACATTCAGCAAGCTTCTGACGTAGCCGTCGAACTCCAGCGCGACAGCGGCGGCGGCGGCCGGATCACCTGTCAGGGTCGCGTCACGGTTCCGGCGCGTCCATCGCCGCAGCGGCTCCCGCAGGTCTGGCGGCCAGCCCATGAAGGCGCATTGGATCCGCAGCGCGAAGTCCTGGGCGAATTCGCCCATCAGCTCGACTTCGCCGCCCCACGGCAGACGGGTCACCAACTCGACGGCGACGCTCCTGCATTCGGGCTCGAAGGCCAGCACCCGCTCGGGCGCGAAATACGGCTCGACGAGCGCCCGGTATGCCGTGTGTTCCGGCGGGTCCATGCCGTTGGGCACGGAGACGTGGCGGGAGACGACGTTGCTGAAGGTGTCGTGGTCGGCCAGCACACGCACCACGTCGGCGTGACGGAAGATAGACCAATGGAGGTAGTCGCTGTACGCCACCGGACATCGCCCGCGCATGCGGTCATAGGCGGCGATCTGGTCGTCGAGCACGGCTTCGGACCGTGGGTTCCAGTCTGGCTGTGGCTGATTGCTCATGGCAGGCGTCTGATAGGAAAGAAAAGGGGCGCCGCTGTTCACCGCGCGGAGCCGGGCAGTGATCATGGCCGCGTCGGGCGCGGAGCAAGGCACATGGGACCTACTGCCGGAGCCCCGAAGGTGCCTCGAAGGCATTGCAGGGCCGCGCTGAAGCCGACTGCGATGGGAAGCGCGGCCAAAGCACCCAGGAAGGCGAGGCCGGCGGCGAAGGCCACCAGGGACATGCCAGCCAGCAGCGCCGCTATGGTCAAACCATGGCCGAGGCGATGGAGAAGGTGCCAAGAGGATAGGACGGTCATCGATGGGCTCCGGACAAGCAGGGTGCTGTTATCGCAGCGCCGCGGGCCGCCGCTTTGCGGCACAGCAAACAAAAAGCCAGTTCACGGATGATGCCGAACGAGCTGCGGCCTCCTGGCGATACGGCGCATCGCACGCGAAGCCGCCTTCCGGTGCGAGAAGCCTCGATCCAAGGTGCCGGGCGCAATGGCGACGAGCGCCAGCAGGAGAAGGGCCGCGGCCACGAAGAATGGGGCGCCCCAAGCGATGGATGGGTCGGACCACGAGACGCCTGCGGCGAAGGTTGTAGTGAACAGGATCGGGCCGACTAGGCCGCTCACCCCCCGCAGGCTGTTGAGCGCACCCTGCAGCCGACCCTGCTCGGAGGGCGCGATCCTCTGGGTCATGAGGCTCTGTGCCGCCGGGCCGAACAGGCCCCACAGCGCCGCCACGGGAATGGCGAGCCAGATCCAGGCGCCGTTCGGGGCAAGGCCGAACATGAGCGATCCGACCCCGCCACAGACGAGGCCCGTCACCATAGTCGGGCGCTCGCCAAGACGCGGCACGATGCGGCGCACGAGCCCGCCCTGCACGGCAGCCGAGGCGATCCCGACGGCTGCCAAGGCGAAGCCGATGGTGACGTGGTCCCACCCATAGCGCTGGCCGGCGTACAGCACGAACACGGCCGGGAACACCTCGTGGGCGAGATTGGAAAGGAACAGGACTGCGGAGACCCGGGACACCTCTGGGTGCGATCGCAACAGGCGCAAGGCGGCCAAGGGGTTTGCCCTGTGCCAGGCGAACGGGGTCCGCCGCTCCTGCGGCAGGGACTCCGGCAGGACGAAGATGCCGTACAGGGTGTTGGCCAAGCACAGCCCGGCCGCGATCCAGAACGGGAGGCGCAGGTCGATGGCTCCGAGCAGCCCGCCAAGAGCTGGCCCGACGATGAACCCGAAGGCAAAGGCCGCGCCGATCACCCCGAACCCGGCGGCGCGGCGGTCCGCATCCGTGATGTCGGCAACGTAGGCGAAGGCGCTGGTGAAGCTGGATGACGCCAGACCGCTGGCGGCGCGACCGACCAGGAGCCAGCCGATCCCAGGAGCAGCGGCCATGAGCAGGTAATCAAGGCCGAGCGCCAGATTGGACAGCAGGATGACGGGGCGGCGTCCGACAGCATCCGACAGCGCGCCGAGCACAGGCGCTCCGACGAACTGGGCCACGGCCCAGGTCAGTCCGAAAAGGCCGTAGATCTGCGCGGCGCCGACGGTTTCGCCTCCGAGGAAATCTTGAACCAGACGCGGAAGGATCGGGATGATGATGCCGAAGGCCAGCAGGTCGAGGGCGACCGTGATCACCACGAAAGCCAAGGCTGGGCGGCGGTTGCGGCTGACTTGAATAGGCTGCGAACTCATGACATGTCCTCGGTAAGGGATTCAGATCGTGCGCCCCGATCCGTCACCATGGCTGGCGGTTCTGGACAGCTCGTTGCGTCTGGGATGACCTTCCCGGCCCTGTCAGGGCGATCCAGTCGCGGCCGGCTCCCTACCCTGCCAGTGGCCTTGGTCGCGGAGCGCATTCGCCACCTCGCGCGGCATGTAATTCTCGTCATGCTTGGCCAGCACCGTGTCGGCCCTGAAGACGCCGGCCGGATCGAGCACGCCTTCGGCCACGACGCCTTGGCCTTCGCGGAAGAGGTCGGGCAGGAGGCCTCGGTATTGCACGCTCACCGCCCCGTTCGCATCCATGATCCTGAAGGCGATGATCTGGTTGTCGCCTCGTTGGAGCGACGCCTCCTGCACAAGGCCGCCGAGGCGGAAACGCGTACCGGGGGCAACGCCCCGGGCATGGACTTCGCTGGGCGTGTGGAAGAACACGATGGTGTCACGCATGGCAAAGGACACCAGGCCAAGCGCCAGGACGATCATGGCCAGTCCGGTTCCGATCAGGGTCAGGCGTCGTTGCTTACGGGGCATTCTCTTGTTTCCGGGCTTGCAGTCGCGCCCTCTTGTAGCATCGGTGCCGCGGTCCCGATTTGACCAAGCGCAAGCTCGTCCCGGTCATGGCCGTCTGGGTGCCATGGAGGGCGGGCATTCAGTCGCACCGGAGACTGCCTTGCACCGTGGGTCATGCCAGTCCTGGTCCGAGGTGCGTGGCTAGTTGGAACGCGGCACTCATCAAGGCCGCCGGAATGAGATTCAGAGGCTGCGCCGCGGGTCCTCGGCGCACGCCATGGCAGCACCAGGCGCACGGTCTGCAGAGGACCAGCAAGAGGCGACGGGGTTCCCTTATCGGAAGGGTTGCGAGGACGCAGCGCCGCAACGGCCTTGGAACCGCTGGCCTGGCTCCGGGTAAGAGGGCAAGCCAGCGCTCCGCAAGCCGCACAAAGGGACCGCAGGATCAGGCCAAAGCCAACAGAATGATGCTATGGCTCGCAGTGCAACGCTAAGCCTGCGGCCGCGTCCGACAACGGTCGCCTAGGGTGAAGGTGCGGCCCCTCTCCGCCAGCAAAGCGGTGATCGTCTCGACGTTCGGGCAGTAACGCCGCACCGCGTGCGCCCACCCACGGTCGAGATCGCGCCGGCAGCTCTTGGCGACCCCGCAACCGGCGCAGACGACGCTCATGTCACGCATGACGTCCGGACGAGTATGCTCCAGCCATTGCGGAACCAAGCCGGAGGCATCGAGAAGGCGTGGCAGCTCCTCCCCGGCCCTGGCGCCGCGCGCCGTCACGCGGATGAATTGATCAAGGGAAAGGCCGACGTCCCGGGCAAGCGCGGCGAGCTCGCCCGCATCGAGGGAGGTCAGCTCCTGCCCCGCTTGTCTGCTGGAACGCCAACGTGTGAGTGTCGTCATCAAACCCATGGGGAAGCCTCCATGATGCATGATCATGTTGACAGGCCTTTTCCAAGCGACTTTGATCCAGCGCAAATTCGCAACCGGTATTGACTTCAAACGGGGAGCTGATCGTCCAGCCTCCATGCACGTCTGGAAGGATTGAACCACAGACGACGCATGAGTCCGGTTGCTCTTTCAGGCATACGGCAGCGGCCGTAAGGCAGGCCTGATCGGAGGTGTCCCGGTCCGGGATGCAAGCCGGCGCATGGGGGCTGCCTGCCGCGGCTTTCCACAAGCGATCTGCTCGCCCAATCGCTGCTCTCCACGTGCCGCCGCGCGAGCCGATTCCGACAAAGACCAGACAACAGGAGAAAGCCGATATCCATCCAAGCCTTGCTGCATGCAGAACCGTCTGGCTGCTCTCGACCATGGCGAAGGCCAGAAGCCGCATGCCTACGGAGAAACCAATTGAAGCGTAGGCCAAGTTCGCCAGGAGTGCTGGTCGGAAGGAAGTCCGGTCACGCTTGCGCGTGATGCTCGTCATGACCGCGGTGGCGGTCGTTCCAAGCCCCCCGACCGACCACATGTGAATGATGGCCACGTCGGGCATCAGGTATCCTGTCGTTGGCATGATCGCCAGCCCCATGAAGCCAATGTTGAGCCAAATCACCCCTGCGAGTACAGCGGCAATGCCCGCCATGGGATGAACTCTCCATGGCTGAAGCAGGAACATCCGGATGAATCCTAGGGAGCCGGCGATGCACGCTGGAAGCGCGCATGGAAGTCCAAGCGACCACAGCGCGAGTGCGGCGACAGCAGACAGGCGCTGACCCGGCGCAAGGCTGGACATCTCAGGCTTCAGCGGCGCCACCCGATGACGCTCACTGGCGGCGGCGATGAGCGCCCGTGCGATCCTGTGGCCCAACTCAAGGCAAAGCAATACGACGGCGGCGAGGCAGAGCCGGAGCCATGCATGGTCTGGGGCGGTCGCTCCCGCAACGATGGTTCCGGCTGTTGAATGGACCAGAACCAGCGCGGCCACGTATGCCGCGCTGTAGGCCCTTGCGGCTATCACGTGATGTGCCACGACCGCAGCTGCCACAAGGGCAGCCAAGGCATGCAGGAGGAGGCCAGCCCGCGGGTCGAAGCACTCCAGGACAAATGCCACCATATGGCAGCCGAGCAGGACCTCCAAACTTCCGCGAGGTTCAAGGGTGCGCTTCGTCCAGCGTGGAAGCGCCACGGACAAAAAGCCAATCAGAAGGATCGGGACGAAGCCGACGAGCAATTCCCGGGCATGGATGGCTTCGTAGCCTGTGGCGGACACCATCGCCTTGATGGCTGACAGGCAGGCAAGCACGAAGGCGGCCCGGAATGTTTGGCCGCCACGGGGGCCTGCGGTGTCTGCACTCCGCTCGCGTCCCAAGCGTTATCCTCCCAGATTCGAACCGGAACGCCTGCCCGGGCATCGCTTCCCCAAGAGGTGCTTCGAAAACGCCCCGGCGCGCTTGAAGGGCCTGCCTGCGATGCGCCATAAACCTCGTGGCGACTTCATCCACCGACCAGGCCGGCGCCATGGATCGCCTCTGGCGGACCGCCGGTGATCCGATCAATGGCATCCGCCTGATACCGAACACCTGCGTCGCCGCTCAAGAACCCGTTGGAGAAGGAGATGCCGCCGCAGATCCGGGCCAGCGCATGCTGACCCTCCGCAGGATCGAGCGCCCCGTCCGCGACCCCGCGGAAGGCATTGGCGACGGCGACCATGTCGCAGGTCTGAGGCGAGAGGCGGCAGGAGGTGACGCCCATGGATGCGAGCTCGGCAAGGCTCCCGATCAGATTGGCGTAGGTCGACGAGAGCGTCTGAACGCCATTCACGGACAGGAACGCTTGCCCATCCAGGGTATCGGCCGCCAAGCCGTCCGGATCCTTGCCGCAGACGAACTGGCAATTGTCCTTGGTCAGCTTGTGCAGGCGAGCATGATAGCAGCGTGCGGAGATGGCCAACGGCACACGCCCGAACGACCAAATCTCCAAATCCACATCGGGGCACGCGCTCGCCAGCGCCGCGATGGAGGCCGCAGGCAGTTCGGGAGGCAGGCAGACCAGCCGGGCGCCGTTGCGTGCCAGCCAAGCCAGGGTCGCCTCGTTGTAAACGTTGACATAGGGGCCGACCGCGTGCGGGCGCCCTGCGAGATGGACAAGGCCGGTCACGTCGTTCGCCTCGACGAGGAGATCCCCGTCGCGCATCAGGGAAGCCGTCTGACGGCGCTCCCTTTCCAGGGTGACGAGCGCCAGCGAACTCAACACCACCGCTTTCCCGGCGGCCGTGAGGCGTTCCACCACTTCCGGCACCAAGTCCTGAACGAAGGGGAGTCGCTTTGAGCAGACGACCTCGCCGACACAAACCGTGTCGACCGGAGCCTCGTCGGCGATCCTGAAATAGAAATCCCGCCAGGCCTCCGGGTCCCAGTTGTACAGGACCGGCCCGAGTCTCAGCTTCATGGTGTTTCTCCTTGCCGGGTCAGCGCCAGGTCTTGCGGTACGCGCCCAGGGTGTTGCTCTGCCCTTCGCTCATCGGCCGCAGCGCGCCGGTTGGGATCGACCGTCCGGCATCAAGGGCGGACAAGGCCTCGCGGAAGGACCGCACCACGTTTTCGATGTAGGCGCGGCTGCGCTGCCGTCCCTCGATCTTCAGCGCCGTGACACCCGCGTCCCGCAGGCCCGGCAGGAGCGTGGCCGCATCAAGGCTGACAGGATCCTCGAAGATGTAGCCGGTGGAAAGCTCGGTCCTGAAGCGTCCCTTGCACAGCGTCGGATAGGCCGCCGGCTCGCCTGCCCCGAACTTGTTGATCGTGAAGCCACCGAGCCGGGACGTGACCGTGCCTTCCATCTCCTCGTAGGCCACGTGGCTGGCGGGGGAACATACCCCGTTCATGTTCGGCGACAGGCCCGTGGCATAGGACGAGAGCGAGCAGCGCCCCTCCGCCATCACGCACAGCCCCCCGAAGACGAACACCTCGACCTCGCAGGTGGTCCCGCGCGTGATTGCGGCGATCTCCGGCACGCTCAGGACGCGCGGCAGCACCACGCGCTTTGCATTGAAGCGCTCCACATAGAAGCGGATCGCGTCGACATTGGCGGCCGCCGCCTGCACGGAGACATGCAGGCGCGTGTTGGGATGGCGCTCCACTGTGTAGGCCATCAATCCGATATCGCAAAGGATCAGCGCATCAGCGCCCGCCGCGACCGCGTCGTCGACCGCCTGATGCCACAGGCCGATGGCGCCGGCACGGGGAAACGTGTTGATGGCCACCAGCACCTTCGCGCCGTGCCGGTGCGCATACGCCACCCCCTCCGCGAGTTCCGGTGGACTGAAGTTCAACCCAGGGAAGTTGCGGGCGTTGGTCTCGTTGCGGAAACCGCAATAGACCGCATCGGCGCCGGCGTCGACCGCCGTGCGCAGCGAGGACGGTGTGCCGGCGGGGCAGATTAATTCCATGACGAACCCTCCCCTGATCCTGGCTGCGCGCTGCCACGGCGCATAGCGGCACTGTGGGTTCGCCAGTGCCGGAGCAGCGCTTCGCCGAAATGACCCAGCGGGCCGAGCAGGGCGGCCCCCTCGCGCAACACGTCCACCCCCGCATCGTCGACGGCATTCCGGAGCGCGAGCACGGCCTCCATATCGCCCTCGACCACGATGGTCCGGGAAAAAAATAACGCATCGCCATCGTAGGAGCCGTCCGCCATGCCCACCAGGGCGCGGAGCGGACCGGAGATCCTGGCATCGAGCTGGTCGGGTAGCGAACGCACGACCACGATCCCCGGCGCGCGCGGCACAGTGTCGAGGACGAAGGCGAACGGCAGATCGGATGGGGCCAGCCCGTAGCGTTTCCCGGCATAGGATCCGAGGCGCTCGAACATGCGTGGGTGTTGGCGCACGATCCGGCGCAGCACGGCAGATAGGAACAGCTGCAACGGTCCCAGCGGAAGAGGCCGCAGGGCGGTGGAGACAAAGGGTGGAAAGGCTGTGGCGGGGTTATGCGATGGCGTCATGTGGTCATCCTTGAGACTGCCTTACCCGAAACTGCCAAGCTCATGTTTGCGCTGGAGCAAAGACAGTCGCACTCCCCTGCTGCTACGAGGGCCTCCCCTGTCGAGAATCCCCATGCCGTGTCGTGATCTGCCCTTTTTCTCGGACCTCCGGGACTTCCTTGCCTTCCTGGAGGCAAAGGAGCAGCTCGTGCGCGTTCGGGAGCGGGTCTCGGTGGCTCATGAGATCACCGAAATCCATCGGCGGGTGTTGCGGCATCATGGACCGGCCCTGCTGTTCGAGCAGGCCGTCCAGCCGGATGGACGGCTGGCGGAGATGCCGGTCCTGGTGAACCTGTTCGGGACCGTGGAGCGCGTCGCCTGGGGCCTGGGCGTGGACCCAGATGGATTACGGGGCCTGGGTGAGGCGCTCGCCGCTTTGCGCGAGCCGCGCCCGCCCCAGACCCTCGTGGATGCTTGGAGCAAGCTTCCCCTAGCGCGAGCAGCCCTTTCGATGCGCCCGAGGGAAACCAGTGCGGGAAGGCGGACCGTCGTGACAGGCGGCGCGGTCGACCTGGGCCGACTCCCGATCCAGATCTGCTGGCCGGGGGAACCGGCGCCGCTCATCACCTGGCCGCTTGTGATCACGCGCCCACCAGACAGCACGGGCGTGGACGACTACAATGTCGGGGTATATCGCATGCAGGTGCTCGGGCGCGACCAGGCGATCATGCGCTGGCTCGCGCACCGTGGCGGCGCCCGCCACCATCACCGCTGGAAAAGCATCGGCGAGGCCATGCCAGTGGCGGTTGTGATCGGCGCGGACCCGGCCACCATCCTCTCGGCCGTGCTGCCGCTTCCGGAGACCCTGTCTGAGCTGCGCTTCTCGGGCCTCCTTCGGGGCCGGCGCCCCAGGCTCATGCCCTGCGCCAGCATCCCCCTCGTCGTGCCAGCCGAGGCAGAGATCGTCATCGAGGGATTCGTGTCCGCGCACGAGACAGCACCCGAAGGGCCGTTCGGGGACCACACGGGCTACTACAACGCCGTCGAGCAATTTCCCATCATGCGGGTGATGGCGATCACCATGCGGTCGAACCCGATCTATCTATCGACCTTCACCGGTCGAGCGCCAGACGAGCCATCCCGCATCGGCGAGGCGCTCAACGAGCTGTTCGTTCCAATCCTGAAGCGCCAATTTCCGGAAGTCAGGGATGCCTGGCTGCCGCCGGAAGCCTGCTCCTACCGGATCGCGGTCGTGTCCATCGCGAAGCGCTATGCCGGACAGGCGCGTCGGGTGATGCTCGGCCTATGGTCGCTCCTGCCCCAGTTCACCTACACGAAGCTCCTCATCCTGGTCGACGAGGACATCGACGTGCGCTCGTGGAATGACGTGATGTGGGCAGTGGCGACCCGCTCGGACCCCTCCCGGGACCTCGTCACGATCAGCGACACGCCCATCGACTATCTGGACTTCGCCTCGCCCCGAACCGGCTTGGGTGGCAAGCTTGGCATCGATGCCACGAACAAGATCGGAGCCGAGACGGACCGCGAATGGGGCGAGGTGCTCAAGATGGATCCCGCCGTCATGGCCCGGGTCGACACGATCTGGAACAGGCTCGGGCTCGGCCAAGCCCCGCTTGGGAGCGTCGCGTGAGGACTAAGCCCCGCATCGTGGTCGGCATCAGCGGCGCGTCAGGCGCCATGCTCGGGATCAGGATCGTCGAACTCCTCGCCGCGGCCGGCTGCGAAACCCATCTGGTCGTTTCTCGGAGCGGGGAACGCACGATTGGCCACGAGGCGGGTTCCGACGCGCTGCGCCACGTCGAGTCCCTCGCGTTCCAACACCACCCCATCGAAGACGTGGGGGCGACGATCGCAAGCGGCTCGTTCCGCACCGCGGGAATGATCGTGGCTCCCTGCTCGATGCGGACGCTGTCCGCTATCGCGACGAGCGCGGCTGACAATCTTCTCGTGCGCGCGGCCGATGTCCACTTGAAGGAGAGGCGCCGGCTGGTGCTGCTGGCGCGCGAGACCCCGCTGCACCTAGGACACATCCGCATGATGGCGGCGGTGACCGAGATGGGCGCCATCGTCGCGCCTCCGGTGCCCGCGTTTTACCGCCGGCCGCAATCGGTCATGGACATCGTCGATCACACGGCGCGCCGGGCCATCGATCTGCTCGGCCTGGACATCGCAGCCCTGGCGGAACCATGGGGCGGGCTGGGATAGATCATTGGCTGATTGATTCCCTTCAAGCTCTCCCGGTTCGGCGCTAAACCGGATGCCCCTGCGCTGCGACAATGGCCGACCTTCGCACATAGTCCCGCCATGAACTGGCACTCATGCCCGACATCGGCATGGTGTCGTTCGAGAAAGGCATGATGTGCTGAAGACCCTCGCCTCTTGAACCACCTGCACTGAGGATCTCCACGACACAGCAGGTCGTCCGGAGAAATACATATGCACCCAGGATCTTTTGCGGCTGCAGGCTCCCTGATGAAGCGTCCGATACGCTGTACGCCGGGATTCATCCCGAGTTTCCAGCCTGCAGCCATGTTCAGCCCGCGGCAGGCGGGATCCCTGCGAGGCGGGATCCCTGCGAGGGCAGTATAGGTTTTGGCCGCGCTGGCTGGTTCAGGAGAACACCCGCGGGCGGGTGAACACATTCCAGTACGCGAGTGCGAAGCCGACGAAAGCGCCGGTCCATGACAGGCCCGCGACATGCAGCAACGCGTCGCTCCAATCCGGGTGGAGCGCCGCGCACACCCGCGCCACGACGCCGATGACAAGCAGGAGGTAGAGCCCCTGCATTGACGCCGAGGCTGCAAGCGCCCGACCGGTATGCCCGAGGCTCGCCCGGGACATCACGGCCAATGTCATGACGCCCATGGCCCCGCCGGTCCAGGCGTGGATTCCTGCTGCGCTGGACAGAAGGCCCAGGGAGGCCAGCCCGGTCAACACGAAGCCGAGCGGCACGAACGCATAGGCGACGTGCAGGATCAGGACGAGCCGGTCACGCCAAGTGCGCTCCCCGGCCCAGCGCGCCAGCCGCAGCGTCTGGAGCACGCCGGCCGCGATCAGGGCTGCCCCGGTCGCCCGCCACCCGGGCGCGGCGGTCCAAGCCAGCAGCGCGGCACCGGCAGCCACCATGGTGACCATGTCGAAGCGACCGAACGGTGCCGGCAAACGGCCGGGGTTCTCGCGCGCAAGCCAGTTGCGAGTGAAGCTCGGGATGATGCGGCCGCCGATCAGCATGATCAGCATCATGGTGGCGGCGATCCCGAAGCGGATGCCGTAATCCGCAGCACCGAGAAGGTGCGCTTCGATGTGGAACAGAATGTTGCCAGCGGCGAGGACGCCGAGCACGATGAGGACCTTGAGGTTGCGCCAGTTCTTGCCCTTGACGATCTCACGGCCAATGGCCGCCGCGACGAGCAGCAGGAAGGCGTTGTCGATGACGGCGGCGGCCTCCCAACCGATCCAAGCCGAGGTGGTGACGGCGACGCGGCCGACGGCCCACACAAGGACGAGCACAAGCAGCGGCCGTCCTTGGAGCGGCATGCGCCCGGTCCAGTTCGGGACCGCCGTCAGCAGGAAGCCGGTGATCACCGCCGGGAGGTAGCCGTAGAGCATCTCATGGACGTGCCAGTCGCGCGGCGCGAAAGCCGTTGATAGTGCAAGCTCGCCATAGAACATCGGGAGCCACGCCAAAATGGCCAGCCCCGCGTACAGGGAGCCGAAGAGAAAGAACGGCCGAAAGCCATAGGAGAGGAGCGCGGGTCCCCTATAGTCCCGCAGGCGAGGGATTGGAGCCATCATCGGCCTCCTTCGATTGGAACGAAAGTGTCATGCGCCACCACCGCCGATCCGGACGCCACGTCCGTTGCGGTGAAGGCAATGGCCTGCCGGTCATTGACGGAGGCGGAGACCAGGACACGGAGTTCGCGCGTGGTGTCGGGAGCGACGCCCACAACCGCGTCGTCGCCGACCACCTCGACGGAGGCCTCCGGCAACTCGGTCACCGCGAGCTGGAAATCCCGCTCGCCGTCGGCCTTGTTGTAGAGCCGGACCGTATAGCCGTTCCGGATCCGGCCGTCGGACAGCCGCACGGCGACGGGATTGCGGTCGTGGATCACTGTGATCTTGGCATCGCTGCGCATCGAGAGGCTCACGCCCATCACGCCCGCCAGCGCGACGATGGACAGGCCCAGCCCCACCGTCTTGGGACGGACGACCCGGCGACGGGGCGGCTCCTTCCGATGGCCGCGCTCGATGTTCGTCCAGGCCTCGTAGTCGATCAGCCCACGTGGACGGGCGAGCTTCGCCATGACGCTGTCGCAGGCGTCGACGCACAGGCCGCAGTTGATGCAGGCGAAGTTAGGGCCCTCGCGGATGTCGATGCCGATGGGGCAGACGTTCACGCACTGCAGGCAATCGACGCAGTCGCCGGCGGGCTCGCCCTTGGCCCTCAGTTCGGCTGCCTTCTTGGCCGATCCGCGCGGCTCGCCGCGGTAGTCGCGGTAGTTGACGATCAGCGCCTCCGGATCCCAGATCGCGCCCTGAAGACGCGGCCACGGGCACATCCAGGTGCAGACCTGATCGCGCGCGAAGCCGGCCAGGGTGTAGGTGGTGGAGGTCAGGATGCCGACCCAGGCGTAGGAGAGGATCGACGCCTGTCCCGTCACCAGTTCGGCGAGCAGCGTCGGGGCGTTGGCGAAATAGAGCACGAACGCGCCGCCAGTCAGCATCGCGATCACGATCCAGACCGCGTGCTTGACGCTGATCTCCAACAGGCGCTTGGCGCCCAGTGGAGCGCCCTGCTTCTTCAGGCGCTCGCGTCGATCGCCCTCAATCCAGCGCTCGACGAGCAGGAACAGGTCGGTCCAGACCGTCTGCGGGCAGAAGTAGCCGCACCAGACCCTGCCTGCGACGGCGTTGAGCCAGATGAGGGCCAGGGTCGCCAGGATCAGGAGACCCGTGAGGTAGTAGACCTCCTGCGGCCAGATCTCGACAACGAAAAAGTAGAGGCGTCCGCGTTCGAAGTCGAAGAGCACGGCCTGGTCAGGCTGGCCCGGCCCACGTGCCCAGCGGATGAAAGGCAGGACGTAATACACGGACAGGCAAACGATAAGCGCCGCCCATTTCAGCCGGCGATAACGGCCGGTGACGGATTGTGGAACCACCTTCTCGTTGATCACGCCGCGCTTCGGCTTGCGCAGATGGGCGCGTTCCGGCTTGAAGCTGATGTCGAGGGTGACCATCGGACGCCGAAGATGTTGGCGCCGTCGCAACAGGACCATTGCGACAGCGCATGTGCGCGAAGCGGGCCGTTACTTGGCGGCAGTCTTGGCCGCAGCGAGTTTGTCGAACAGGGTGGCGAAGGTCTGCTTGGCCTTGCCGGGATGCGTGGCGGCCTTGGCCTGGTCCGCGTTCGTCGGCTCGCCGACGACGACCATGCCGACCATGCCCATGCCGTAATGTGGCTTGCACTTGTAGCCATACACGCCCGGCTTGTCGAAGGTGACCGTCACTTCCTCGTTCATCTTGCCGACGAACTTCTGCGCGCCCTCGGGCACCATACCGTCTACTGTCTCGACGTTGTGGCCCTTGTCGGTAGCGACGAACTTCACAGTATCACCGGGGCTGATCTTCACGAACGCCGGCTCGAACACCATGACGCCCTCGGTGCCCTTGTTGAGCATCTTCACCTCGACCTCGGCCGCACCGGCCGCACCGGCAAATCCGAGGGCGGCCACGATAGCGCCAAGTACAATAACCTTCCGCATGATCCTTCTCCTTTTGGATGCAAAGATGACGGGCCTCAGGAACGGCCCTTGCGGAAAGTTCATACGCCTCATCGGCCGGCGCGGGTTTGATCTGGAACAAAGAGATTGGCGGTTGGCATGCTGCAGGCCGTCTCGGCCAAGAGCCTCGCCCTCCCGCCTGCCTTGCCGCCACGGGTGAAGGCCACCGTGTTCGCCCGGATGGCGTTGGCTGCGACCTGCCGTCGCCCTGATCAGGCCGGCTCGCGCCCGAACAGCCCGGAGCTCTCTCGCGAGCGGACGGGCGCAAACATCAATGCCAAGACTTTTTGTTGAGCCGACGCCGCAAACCTGCGATTCAAGGGGCGCCAGGGTGTCTCTGCCCGGGCGCCCTTGATACGATCCCTGGCCGCCGCTGAAACGAAGACGGAATCGCCCGATGCCGAGTTTGGACAAGTCCCTTGTCGCCGATCTGCCCATGTTCGCCGGGCTCCCCGCGGACGACCTCGACGAGATCCTGCGGGAGGCGCAATCGATTCGTTATCCGAAGGGAACCGCCGTTTTTCAGCAGGACGAGGTGGCCGGCTCCTTCTACGTCCTTCTCCATGGCCATCTACGCGTCGTGAAGGTCACGCCGGATGGACAGCAGGTCGTGGTCCGCTTCGTGACTCCTGGCGAGATCTTCGGGATCGCCATGGCCATGGGACGCACCACCTATCCGGCGACGGCCTTGGCCGTCGTGGACAGCATCGCGCTCGTTTGGCCGGCGGCCATCTGGCCCCGCCTGGTCGCGAAGCACCCGGCGCTGGCGGTCAACACGCTGCAGACGGTAGGGAGCCGGCTTCAGGACGCCCACACCCGCGTCGTCGAGATCTCAACGGAGCAGGTCGAAAAGCGCGTCGCGCACGCGCTGCTGCGCTTGGCGCAGCAAGCGGGCCGGAAGGTCGAGCAGGGCGTGCAGATCAATTTTCCGATCTCCCGCCAGGACATCGCGGAGATGACGGGAACAACGCTTCACACGGTCAGCCGCATCCTGAGCGCCTGGGAGGAACAGGGCCTCGTCGAGAGCGGACGCCAAAAGATCACGGTGCGCGATCCTCACAAGCTGTTCATCCTCGCCGAGCGTTGAGCGGCCCTGGAGCCTCCCGGCATCGTGCCAGGAGGCGGTAGCCGGTCATGGAATCGCCGGCCACCGGGCGGTGACAACCTCGGTCCCGGTCGCTGGCTCGCCATCGGACGCCTTGTCGATGGCCGTGCGCAACTCCGCCATGAATTTTGTGCGATCGACCCCATGCTCGCGACAAGCGTCGTCGACGGTGTGGAAGCAGCCAATCGGGCAGCCGACGCAGCGCATGCCATGCTTCAGAAAGACACGGATCGTCGCGGGGCATCGTCGCATAACGTCATCGACAAGGTGGGTGGCTTCAACAGGCATGGATGCCTCCGGGGGAATTGGTGTGCTTCAGGCTCCAACCTACAGGGTTCTCCGAGCCGCTCTTTGCGCGGCGACAAGGAGATGGAGGGGCGCGACCGGACAATCGCCGTTTTGTTTGAGGCAGGGCAAAGAAGGCCAGGCTCCGACCGCTCAAGGTCACGCCGTCGAAGCGAGGATCAACGATGGGCATCAATCCCAAGCGACAGCACACCCTCGATCCGGATGTCCTGGCCTGCCTGGCCGACGTCCTGGATCCGGAGATCGGCCTCAGCGTGGTCGACCTCGGCTTGGTCTACCAAGCCAGCCGGGCGTCCGAGGCCGTGGAGGTGGCACTGACCCTGACCACCCGGGCCTGTCCTCTGGGTGAGATGATCGTTGAGGAGGCGCGGGAGCGCCTCGCCCACCGGTTTCAGGACGCTTCTCGCATCGATGTCCGCTTGGTCTGGGATCCTGCCTGGAATCCAGACTTCATCACTGCCCGCGGCCAGGAACTTCTTGGCCACACGCGAAGGAGCACCTTCTGATGTGCACTTGCAATGTCTCAGAGACCACCATCGACGTCCGCCAGATCATGCCGCGGATGCGCCATCCCCTGATCTTCCAGACCTTTGACCAGCTCGGCCCTGGAGAGGCCTTCCTGCTCGTCAACGACCATGATCCGAGGCCTCTGTTCTACCAATTCAATGTCGAGCGCCCGGGCGAGTTCGGGTGGGACTACCAGGAGGAAGGTCCTGACCTTTGGCGGGTCCGCATCAGCCGTGCCGCCTGAAGCGCACCGGCCTGTGGCGAAAGGCGGAGCCATGTATGGCTCCGCTTGGCTTCTGGCGTCCTGGACATGTCTCCGCCATCCGACAGGATCTCCTTTGCCCGACCCGAGGGCATGTGGAGGATGCGTCTGACGTGATCGAATTCCTCGTTGCCTTGGCCGTCTTTCTGGCGGCTCACCTGATACCGGCCAGTTCCGGGCTGCGCGCCCGTCTGGTCCCCTCCATGGGCAGGACCGGTTATCTCACGGCCTATTCGATTCTGTCACTCGGGCTGCTTGTCTGGCTCATCCTGGCGGCCCAGCGGGCCGACACGATCCTGCTCTGGGATGCGGCCCCGTGGCAGTGGCATGTACCCTTCGCCGCAATGCCGTTGGCCGCATTCTTGCTGGTCGTCGGCCTCGTCTCTCCCAATCCCCTCTCCATCTCGCTGCGCAATGGCCCGGACCCCGGCGCCATCGTCGCCATCACACGGCACCCTGTCCTTTGGGCGTTTCTGATCTGGTCGGTGTCGCACATTCCCCCGAACGGAACCCTCGTGGCGTTTCTTCTCTTTGGCGGGATGGCCGTGTTCTCGATCTTGGGCTTCATCCTGCTTGACCTCAAGGCGCGCAAGCGCCTGGGCCGGGAGCGCTGGCAGGCCTTGAGCGCCAGGACCTCGATCATTCCTTTCACAGCGCTTCTGTCGGGACGGGCGCCGGCGAGCTCGCTGCGCCTTCTGATCGCTCCTCTGGTGGTCGCGACCATCGGCTATGCCTGGTTCGTGCTCCAGGGACATGCCCTTCTCATCGGACCCGACCCCCTCGAGGGTTTTCTCGCGATGCGGTAGGCGTCGCCGGCTCGGCGGAGGCCTCACTATTGTGTCAGGAAGAGAGTGGCTGCGATGATCACCGACATGGTCACGGCAGCGACGGTGCCGCTCAGGCGCAGCACCCCCATCCAGTGAAGCATCACCGCAAAGATGACGATGAGGGGCGTCGCCATCACCAGTCCGACCTGTGCATCGCTCATAACTCGCTTCTCCTGTTTCCACGTTCCATCCCTCTATGGACTGGAATGCCAAGGACTTGTTTGAGGCAGCGCAACGAGAATGCCTGATGGGAGCCGTATGGAGCGGTATCGGCACATACAGGACGACAGTGACAGATGGACGTTACGCGAGAAGAAAGACCCTGGGGGGCGCTGTCGGACCTGCCGGGACACCCGATGATGTGGGTGCTCATCCTCACCGAGGTCGTGACCTTCGGCCTTCTCTTCGTGACCTTCACCGTCGCGGGAGCCGTTAAGCCCGATCTCTTTGCGGCGGGCCGGGCCCAGCTCGATCCAGTCCTGGGCGGCGTGAACACACTCGTGCTGATCACCAGCGGATGGCTGGCGGCTTTGGCCGTCGAGGCCCGCATGATCGAACGCCGGACGGCAGCGCGTCTGCTGCTTGCGGGAGCTGCGGCCCTGGGCTGCGTCTTCATCGCCATCAAGATCGCGGAATATACGGCCAAGGCCAAGGCAGGAATCGGCTTGGAGACCGACACATTCTTTACGCTCTACTTCCTCCTGACTGGCTTTCACCTCCTCCACGTCGTGCTGGGTGTGGTCATCCTCGCGGCCGTCGCAGGGTACGACAGCGCGGAGAACCTGAAGACCGGCACCGCCTTCTGGCACATGGTCGATCTCGTCTGGGTCGTAATGTACCCGCTGATCTACCTGGTTGGATGACGCCATGCCTCGGATTGCCGCACGTCAGGTCACCCGTGTCTGGGGGCTCCTTGCCCTGCTCACCCTCCTGAGTCTTGCCGCGAGCCATGTCGGGTGGACGGGACATGCGTCAAACGCGTTGATCCTGGCCGCGGCCTTCGCCAAGGGACGGTGGGTGCTGATGGATTTCCTCAAGCTCCGCGGCGTGCAGCCCGGCTGGCGGGCCCTGTTCCTCTGCTGGCTCGGGCTGGTCACCGTGATCCCCTGGGCCACGGCCGCCCTTGCGTTGCTGCGCGGCTGAGATGGCCTTTCTTTGACAGGCTTGCTCCAGAGCAAAGAGCGATCCCGGCGCTCCTGCCATCAGAGATGGTGCGCACCATCGCGTGCCTGTCAAAGCCCAAGGCCCCTTAGAATGTCCAGCTCCGATCACTCAGCCATCCGCTCGCGGAGCCCGCCACGACAGGCCTGCACCCGCGGCGCGAGCCGCACCTATCACTTACTGCCTCAACACAAAGGATCGCGTGATGGCTGAAGTCCTCACCAAATCGGCGGCAAGAAACGTGTTCTACGGGGGCTCGTTCTTCTTCTTCGCCATCTTCGTGGGCCTGACCGCCCACAGCCACTACTACATGAACACCACGTCGACAGACACGTCGACGCTCTCGTCCTCCGTCGCGCGCGGCAAGCACGTGTGGGAGAAGAACTCCTGCATCAACTGCCACTCCATTCTCGGTGAAGGTGCCTACTTCGCGCCGGAGCTCGGCAACGTCTGGGACCGCTGGGGCGGAAAGGAGGATCCGGCCGGAGCCCGCGAGACGCTGAAGGCCTGGATGGCCGCCCAGCCCACGGGCATCGAGGGCCGGCGCCAGATGCCGCAATTCAACCTGACCGACCAGGAACTCGACGACCTCGCCGACTTCCTGGAATGGACCAATCGCATCAAGACCCAGAACTGGCCCCCGAACAAGGCCGGCTAGGAGGGATTATCATGAAGTACCAAACGCAAAAGGTGGCCCTGCTCTACTTCTACGGAGCGCTGGCCCTGTTCATCGCCCAGGTCCTGTTCGGCGTTCTCGCCGGCACGATCTACGTCCTGCCCAACACCCTTTCCGAACTGCTGCCGTTCAACGTCGTCCGGATGATCCACACCAACGCCCTGATCGTGTGGCTGCTGATCGGGTTCATGGGCGCAACCTACTATCTCATCCCGGAGGAGACCGAGAACGAGCTCTTCAGCCCGTTCCTCGCCAAGCTCCAGTTCTGGATGTTCTTCATCGCGGCGGGAATCGCGGTGGTGGGATACCTGTTCAAGATCCATGAGGGCCGCGAATTCCTCGAGCAGCCCTTCATCATCAAGGTCGGCATCGTCGTCGTGTGCCTGATGTTCCTGTTCAACATCACCATGACGGCTCTGAAGGGACGCAAGACCGTCGTCACCAACATCCTGCTCTTTGGGCTGTGGGGCGTCGCGATCTTCTTCCTGTTCTCCTTCTACAACCCGTCCAACCTCGCCGTGGACAAGATGTACTGGTGGTACGTGGTGCACCTGTGGGTCGAGGGCGTGTGGGAGCTGATCATGGCCTCGGTGCTCGCCTTCCTGATGATCAAGCTCAACGGCATCGACCGCGAGGTCGTGGAGAAGTGGCTCTACGTTATTGTGGGAATGGCGCTGTTCTCCGGCATCCTCGGCACGGGGCACCACTTCTACTGGATCGGCGCTCCTGGCTACTGGCAGTGGATCGGCTCGCTGTTCTCCACCCTTGAGGTCGCGCCCTTCTTCACCATGGTCGTCTTCACCGTCCAGATGACTTGGAAAGCCGGCCGCAAGCACCCGAACCGCGCCGCGCTGCTGTGGTCCATCGGCTGCTCGGTGATGGCGTTCTTCGGCGCAGGCGTCTGGGGCTTCCTGCACACCCTGTCATCGGTGAACTACTACACCCACGGCACGCAGGTCACCGCCGCCCATGGGCACCTCGCCTTCTTCGGCGCCTACGTGATGCTGAACCTCGCCGTCATGGCCTATGCCATGCCGCAGATCCGCGGCCGCGCCCCGTACAACCAGATGCTCAGCATCGTCAGCTTCTGGATCATGTGCACGGCGATGTCCGTGATGACCTTCGCGCTCACCTTCGCGGGCGTCATCCAGGTCCACCTGCAGCGCGTGCTCGGCCAGTCGTACATGGACGTCCAGGACCAGCTCGCGCTGTTCTATTGGATTCGCCTCGGCTCGGGCGTGTTCGTGCTGATCTCGGCGCTGATGTTCGTCTACGCGGTCTTCGTTCCGGGACGTGAGAAGCCCCTCCGGCTGGCGCAAGGCCTCCAGCCTGCTGAATGAGCCTGTCGGGGCGGTCCCATCCGACCGCCCCGTCTCCCCAGCAACTCCGCTTCGAAGGATCTCTCCAATGAAACCTCTTCTCCATGCCGTGCCGCAACCGGCTATCGACCTCCCCTATTACGTTCCGGCCGGGAACGAATGCGATCTCTTCGAGCTCGCTTGGCACAAGCGCCTGCCGCTGCTTCTCAAGGGCCCGACGGGATGCGGCAAGACCCGGTTCGTCGCCCACATGGCTGCGAAACTCGGCCTGCCCCTGCACACCGTCTCCTGCCATGACGATCTCACCGCCGCCGATCTCACCGGCCGGTACCTGCTCAAGGGCGGCGACACCGTGTGGGCTGACGGTCCCTTGACCCGCGCCGTACGCGAGGGCGGGATCTGCTATCTCGACGAGATCGTGGAAGCACGCAAGGACGTGACGGTCGTGCTGCACCCTCTCACCGACGACCGGCGCATCCTGCCGCTCGACCGCACGGGCGAGGAGCTCCAGGCCCCGGGCTCCTTCATGCTGGTCGTGTCGTACAATCCCGGCTACCAGACCCTGCTCAAGTCGCTGAAGCCATCGACGCGCCAGCGGTTCGTGGCCATCGAGTTCGACTTCCTGCCCTTCGACCACGAGGTCGCCGTCGTCGCGGCTGAGAGCGGTCTGTCGCAAGATCGCGTTCGCCCTTTCCTGCTGCTGGCTCGCCGCCTGCGGGCGCTGAAGGGCCAGGACCTGGAGGAAGGCGTCTCGACACGATTGCTGGTCTACTGCGCCTCCCTCGTCGCCGCAGGAGTACCGGCGGAGGAAGCAGTCACGGCGGCAATGATCGAACCGCTGACCGACGATCTCGACGTCAAGAAGGCCCTGATCGAAGTCGCCCGCGCGACCCTGAACTGACGAGGACATGCGCCATGCTCGACTTTCTGGAGCTTGAAGAAACCGTCGGCCAGTTCTGGCACCGGCTCGTCGGCCGTGCGGTCAGCTACCCACGGTATCCCGAGCTTGGCGTCTCCCTCGACGAGGTCCGCGGGCCGCTCGCGGTGTTCTTCCGCGGCCTCGGCGGCGAGCCCGGGGTCCAGCTGGCCGGCACGGCGGCCCGTGCATCCTCCCACCGGCTGAACTTCCTTCAGCGACTCGGCGTCACCGAGGAGCGGCTGGAGCAGCCGGGGCGCGACACGGCCACCGTGTTTCTGCCACCAAACATCGATCTGTTTCCCTCGGCGACATTGAACCGGGCGCTGTACCTCTGGCTCGCAGCCTATTTCGCCCATGTACCCACAGAGCCGATCCTTGAAGCCGATCCAGTGCGCCGAGATATCCTGATCCTCCGGCGGGTGCAGGAGACCGTCGCCACGGTGCTGGCGGAATGTCCCGGCCTGACCACGATGTACGGGGAACTCTGCGCCGCCATGCGCGACGCGCGGCCGAAGCGCCCGCTGCCGGCTGCGGAAGGCAGGATTGAGCAGATCGTGCTGTCGCTCCTGGGAGACAAGAGCGCAGCACCGCCTCCGCTGTGGGATTTGGGCGAACCAACGGCAGTCATCAGCAGCTCTGCTGGCGCGGGCTACCAACCTTTTCTTCCCGTCCCACTCTGGGGTGACACCTGGATTCGCGAGCCCGGAGCGGCGAACCGCAACAGCGACGAACCCGCGGGTCCGAGCGATCTTGCCGCGTCGGACACGCGCAGGCGCTTCGCCGCGCGGCGCGAGGCGGACCAGGCCCGGCGCAGCGATCCGTTCATCCTCAACCGCTTCGAGAAAATCCTGGCGATGGCGGAGATGGTCAACGTCAATCGCCCGTCCGACAATGACGAAGACGAGAACGCCGAAAAGGCCCTGGACGAAATGGAGGAGGTTCCCCTCTCCAAGCACAAGGGCAAGCCGGCGAGCAAGCTCAAGTTCGATCTCGACCTGCCGCCGGAGGCCGTGGGCACGACGGCTCTGATGGCTGATCTGACCTACCCGGAGTGGGATTACACCCGAAAGGCCTACCTGCCGAATCACTGCCGCGTGCTGGCAACGCGCGCCTCGGACCAGGGCGAAACCTGGGAGGCTGACGATGAGGCCCGCCGACTCATCCGGCGCGTGCGCCGGCAGTTCGAGGCGCTGCGGCCAAAGCATGAGATCCTTCGCGCGCAGCCTGATGGCGAGGAACTCGACATCGATGCCCTCGTCCGCGCCCGCAGCGACCTGCTTTCGGGAGGATCCGGCTCGGAGCGCGTTCACCTCGCCAGCAAGCGCCAAGCCCACGATCTCGCCGTGACCCTCCTGGTCGACGTGTCGCTCTCGACAGATGCATGGATCGACAACAGGCGTGTGCTCGACGTGGAGAAGGAGGCGCTGCTGGTGCTGGCGCACGGAATGGCCGCGTGCGGCGATTCCCACTCCATCCTGACCTTCACCTCACGTCGACGTTCCTGGGTGCGCGTGGAGACCGTGAAGGACTTCGACGAACCCATGAGCCAGACGGTGGCCCGGCGCATCTCGGCGCTGAAGCCCGGCTACTACACCCGCATCGGGACGGGCATCCGCCACGCGACGGCCAAACTGGCGGAGCGTCCGAACCGGCAGAAGCTCCTTCTGGTGCTCACCGATGGCAAGCCGAACGACATCGACCATTACGAGGGCCGCTTCGGCATCGAGGATACACGACGCGCGGTGATGGAGGCCCGCCGAGCAGGCGTCACTGTTTTCGGTGTGACGGTGGATCGTGAGGCGCAATCGTACTTCCCGCACCTGTTCGGGCGCGGCGGCTATGCTATCGTCGGCCAGGTGGCAAAGCTGCCCTCGGCCCTTCCGGCGATCTATCGCCAGCTCGTGCGATAGGTCTCCATCCCGCCATACAAACTCTAGTCCAGGCGCGAACGCGTTCGCAGCACCGCGGCTGCACCGGTGCACGACCTTTCGACCGTTCCTCCTTGGACGCAGGTCCGCGGATCAGGGCGCAAGGTGGCCCTTATCCCGGGTGATTGCGCTCATCTCGTGGCGCATCGCGAACGTCGTGCTGGTCTCCCGAACGAACTCGAGCCAGTCTAATCCTGAGAACGCCACGCTGGCTCGCTCATCGGCGCGAATAGAGCTAATTCCCTTGCCGTTCCTCCAACATCTCGTGCATGACAAGGGGTGCGCTACGCGCGGTTCGTGAAGGACTCCGCGACATCAGTCATACAGACCTCACGCGCGGCTATCTTTAACAGCGCAAGCCGGTATCCGTGCGAAGTTACCATCCACGTGTGCCATGCCCCTGCGGCCTATCGCGGCTCACCCTGCCATAGGCCCGTCGGAGGGGCTATGGACGATTGAAGATCGACGGGGACCGCCAAACGCCTGTCCTGGATTGGTCGCGAGAGCGGCTGAAGAGCGGCCCGAGCTGTCCGTTCTGCGGCACACGGGCGTAAACGTTTCCGCGAGGAGTCGGATTCAGTCCTCGGCGGCTCCCCTGTCGGCCCGATCAACGGCTATTGTGATCGCTGAGCACGAGGGGAGCAACCTTCTGGAGTTGTCTTTGCATACATCAAAAAAGATGTATATTTGATACCTCTTTTAGGAATCCCAATGAGGCTGACATCTCACACCGACTTTGCGCTGCGCTTGTTGATGAGCCTTGCCGTCATTGAAGAGCGTCTCGTCACCATCGAGGAGCTCGCGACACGGCACAAGCTATCCCGCAACCACCTGATGAAGGTTGTGCAGACCCTGGTCAGCCATGGTTTCGTCACCGGCGTCCGCGGGCGCGCCGGTGGCCTGAAGCTCGCGCAGCCTGCCTCCAGGATACGGATGGGGGAAGTCGTCCGTGCCTTGGAGGACAACACCCGCTTGGTGGAGTGCCTAGGCGACGGAACTCCGACATGTGTTCTGAACGGCGCTTGCCTTCTCACGCGCTCCATGAAGCGCGCCACGGAGGCCTTCTTTGCCTCGCTCGATGAAGTGACGCTGGCCGATCTGGTCGCCCCGCGCCTCGCACTCCGCCAGCGCCTCGGCATCGGCGTCGGCGTCGGCAGCCAGCGGGTGCTTTCCGCCACTGTTTAGGATCAACACGCCCAATGGAAGGAAGTGATAGACATGTCGATGAAGGCCATCCTCACCACCGTGCTCCTGCTTTCGGCAGCACCGGCCTCCGCCGAGTGCGTCTATCGGAACGCGTATAACCACCTGACCGACGAGTACGTCACCGTTCCGGTATCCTGTCATCGCGAAAAGACAAGCCAGACGCCCCGCTATCGCAGCTGGCACGAATGCCCGGTTCACGAGGAGCGGAATGCCAAGACCGGTGATGTCTATCAGGTGCGGTCCTGCGCCTGACGGGTTCGTCGGCGGCGGATTGAGCCACCATCGCAGGGGCGACTCCTTCAGACCCACGGAGGCGAGCCTGCGCTCGACCTTTGTGGCTGCCTCTGACACCGGTCACACCGCCCGGCTATGGGTCCTGCCCGACTGGCCGAGATAGGCGTCAAACGCGGACGCCACGCTCCGCACCAAGAAGCGGGTGTCATCGTTCACCGACAGCACGCTACCGTCGAGTCGGATGATGCCGTCGCCCTCTAGCATCCGGAGCCGCGGGATCGATTGCAGGATGGTCTCGGGCGCCACGCCATGACGGCCACACACCTGCGCCACGTCGACCTGGAAGTCGCACATCACCCGCTCGATCAGATCGGCGCGGAGGCGGTCGTCCGCTGTCAGCGCGTAGCCCTTCGCGGTGGCGAGTTCGCCGCGCTGGATGCGCTCGGCATAGCGGCCCAGCACGACCTCGTTCTGGGCGTAGCCCTGCGTCAGCCGACCAATGGCGGAGGCGCCAAAGCCGATCAGCACGTCGCTCGGATCGGTTGTGTAGCCCTGGAAGTTGCGGTGCAGGACGCCATCGACCTGAGCCTGCACCATCGAATCCTCGGGCAGGGCATAGTGGTCGAGCCCGATCCGGCAGTACCCGGCTCCAACCAACGCTTCGGCGATGGCCTCCGCCTGCTCGTAGCGCGCGGCGCCATCCGGCAGCGCGGCCTCGTCGATCTTGCGCTGGTGCTTCTTGAATGTCGGAATGTGCGCGTAGCCGAAGACGGAGAAGCGCTCGGGGCGGAGTGCGATGCTCTGCTGCACCGTCTCAACGCAAGACGCCACCGTCTGGTGGGGGAGCCCGTAGATCAGGTCAAAGTTGACGCCACGTACGCCTGCGGTCCTCAAACCCTCTGTTGCGCGGGCCGTCTGATCGAAGCTCTGGATCCGGTTGATTGCACGCTGCACCACGGGATCGAAGCTTTGCACGCCGAGGCTGGCGCGGGTGACGCCTGCCTCCCCGAGAGCGGCTGTCATGGCGCGGGTGAGCGTGCGTGGGTCGATCTCGACGGCGATTTCGGTCGCCGTATCGAGAAGAAAGCGCTGCTGCATCAGACCAACAAGGTCCAGGAACTCGGCGGGCTGCATGATGGTTGGCGTCCCGCCGCCGAAATGCACGTGGCGGACCGGAAGCGGGTTGCTCAGGCGGTCCGCGGCCAGACCGATCTCCCGGCGGAGAACCTCAAGGTAGTCGACAATCGGCGCATCGCGCTGAGTGATGGTCGTGTGACAGCCGCAGTACCAGCACATGGAACGGCAGAACGGCACGTGAAGATAAAGGGAGGTGCTCGTCCCTGCCGGAAGGGACGCCAGCCAGTTCCCGTAGGCCTCGTGCCCGATGGTGTCCGAGAACTGCGGCGCGGTCGGATAGCTCGTGTAACGGGGCAATCGCTCCTCACCGTAGCGCGCCCTCAGGTCGTCTTTCATGCTCCAAACCCTCATCTGCGACGGATCAGCCGCCAAGAGGCCGTCCGCCCTTCATGCAGTGATGCTTACAGCAAATCGCACCTGCGCTCCTTGCGCTCGCTCAACTGGCCTCGATGGTGTTCAAGCCACTTGTCCCTGTGGAATTGACCTGGATCAAACCTTTGAGGCCCCGCCGAAATCATGCCTCTTTACCCACATTCGGAAGGATATTTGCGCTGCAACAAATAAGGTCCGGAAGCTGGAGCTTACAAAGCGTTCATCCGATGACGGACCACGACGATCCGCCAGGCGGTCCCATAGAGGAGATGATGATGAAGGCCATGAAGATCCCGGGACGCCGGCCGCTGCTTGCGACCGCTGCTGTTTTTGCCCTTGCCACCGCGGCGTGGCTCGGCGCCCCGCTCGCAGCCGATGCAGGTGAGAAGGTTGCCGCCGCCACTCCGCACCCGCACAGCGCCCCGAGCAAGGCCGATGCCGCTGCGCCGGTGAACGTAGTGCGCCTCCCCACCGATCTTCCTGGCCCCGTCGGGAAGCGGGCTCCTCAGCGGGTCAAGGTCGACTTCGAAACCACAGAGGTGACTGGACAGCTCGCGGACGGCACCACCTATCATTACTGGACCTTCAACAACAAGGTTCCGGGGCCCTTCGTCCGCGTCCGCGTCGGCGACACCGTCGAGGTCAAGCTGAAGAACGACGACGGCAGCGCGATGATGCACAACGTCGACTTCCATGCGGTCACCGGCCCCGGTGGCGGTGCCAAGGCGACGGAAGCGGCTCCGGGCGAGACCCGCGGCTTCGAGTTCAAGGCCTTGAACCCCGGCCTGTATGTCTATCACTGCGCTACACCGACGGTAGCCCAGCACATCGCCAACGGCATGTACGGCCTGATCCTGGTCGAGCCGGAAGAAGGTCTGCCAAAGGTCGACCACGAGTTCTATGTCATGCAGGGCGAGATCTACACCGAGCAGGCCTACGGCACGAAGGGCCATGCCGATGAGAGCATCGACAAGCTCCTGAGCGAGCGCCCGGAGTACTTCATCTTCAACGGCAGCACCGATGCCCTGAAGAAGAATCCGCTCAAGGCGAAGGTCGGTGAGACGGTGCGGATCTACTTCGGCGTGGGCGGACCAAACTACACCTCGTCATTCCACGTGATCGGAGAGATCTTCGACAAGGCCTATCCCTTTGCCGCCCTCAGCTCGCCGTTGAAGGACGTCCAGACGATCACCACTCCTCCCGGCGGGGCGAGCGTGGTGGACTTCAAGGTCGAAGTTCCCGGCAACTACATCCTCGTCGACCATGCCCTGAGCAGGGTCGAGCGTGGACTGGCTGGCATCCTTCAGGTCGAGGGCCCGCAGAATGAGACGATCTTCAAGGACTACAATCCGCAGAAGTCGGCCCAGTCGACCGGCGGCCATTAATCACCGCAGAAATCATGCGACTGAAGCTCGGACCTCAGGTCCGGGCTTTTCCGTCTGGCCGATGGTCGATCCAGGGTCGCCGCAGTCGGCACGACGTTACCGCTCCTGAAAGGATCAGCCCGGATGGCCGTGTCGGGCAGGATCCTGTCGGACGAGGGTCAGCCCCAACCGATCACTTGAACCCGGTTTGCGCACCTCACAGGTGCATGCCTTACTGGATGCGGCACATGACGCTGCCATCCATAACTACACGCCCTGACCCGGCCTCCAGACGGCTGCTCGGGTATGGCTTGCCGCCGTCAATTGTCAGCACTCCTTGATCCAGAACAAAGAGCATCGCGACGAGGTGCGTCATCCTCTCGTCACGGTTCAACCTGGAGGCCATGCCGATGAAATCGGGAGTGCCTGGAAGATCGAAAGCACGGGCGCGGACGTGGCCCATGACTCGTTGGGTCGAACGGCAGGCCGCTTGTTCGGAGACATGATGCAGCGGGTGGGGGTGGATCCGGCCACCACCGTGCGGGAGCGGTTCGATGGCGGCTTCGCGGCCGTATGCCGCCGTTGCCTGGCGTGCTCGGCATCGGTCGACTGCCGGCGGTGGCTGGAAAGCGGGGCGCTGATGCTCCGCCGTCCTTCTGTCCGAACGCCCCCTTTCTCAACCAGGCGCGGACACCACGCGGCACCAGACTGCCCACAGCCGGGACGGGAGGATCAGAAGGTGCGGGATTTCAGTGACGGCTGGGGACTTCGCGGCGCCTCGGCTGCGGCGATCATGTTTGGTGTCCTGACGGTCCTCTCCGATGGAAGGATCCTGCTCGGGCCACCAGCAGCCGCCGGGGAGGCGGTGCCTTTCGTCCATTGGTTCAACTTCGGCGCCGGCTTCGCCTATGTTTTGGCCGGCGGCGGACTGCTTACGGGGAAGCCGTGGGCGGTCTGGCTCGCAACGATCATCGCCCTGTCGACGATCATGGTCTTTGGCGCATTCGGTGTCCATATCCTCCTGGGAAGGCCCTACGAAGCCCACACGATTGGTGGGATGATGCTGCGGATGGTGGCTTGGCAAATCATCACAATCATTGCCTGGCGATCCGCACTAACAACCGACGGTGGCCTTCAGGAGTGCCGCAGCAGCCTTCAAGTCATGCGAACGCCGACCCGCGCACGTCTGAGGGAGCGACCGTGACGGAGCAGGCCATCACGAGCGCGCATCGTCCCTATGAGGATGTCGCCGCGATACTCACGGGCGCCTTGCTGGTCGCCCTCGGAGTGACCTTCTTTAACAACGCAATCCTTCTGACCGGAGGCACGGCAGGTCTTGCCCTTCTCCTCGGGCGAACGACTGGGTTCGAGTTCGGGATCGTCTTTTTTTCGATCAATCTCCCATTCTATTACCTCGCCATAAAGAGGATGGGCTGGTGGTTCGCGGTCAAAACCTTCCTGGCCGTCATCCTCGTGTCCATGTTCTCGAAGCTGGCAACTTCGTCACTCAGCATCAGCCATCTCAACCCGCTGTTCGCTGCCATTTCCGGTGGAGCGCTCACCGGGATCGGGATGCTGATCCTTTTCCGTCACCGAGCGAGCCTGGGTGGCATCAATATCTTCGCTCTCTACCTGCAGGAGCGGCTCAAGGTGCAGGCTGGATATGTCCAGCTGGCCGTGGATGTGCTGATCCTTCTCGGGTCCCTGTTCGTCCTTGAGGTCAATCAACTTGCTCTGTCATTCCTTGGGACCCTGGTTCTCAATCTCGTGCTCGCGACAAATCACAGGCCCGGTCGTTACACAGGCGTCAGTCGAGAAGGCGCCGGGTGAGCGATTGCGCCTCAAGCATACCGTCTCCGGGAGCCCTTTGCCGGCATGCTCCGGAGGCGCCTTCATGCGCTCAGACACCGTCGCCGATGCTGTCTGTGACGAACCGGCCCGGAGCATCCAAAACTCTTATTAAAGTTTCCTTGTGCTGCGATGGGATCATCATCTCTGATATAAAAGCATAAACTTAGAATTTCTATAATATTCACATATATCGCTGCTTAGATTTTCTTTGTGCTATTCAGTCTATGTTTGACACTCAATGGAGTAAGCAATGGCTAGTTTATCCCCTTGGCATGTGGCGTTTTCGGTTATTGCACTGGTTTCGCAAGTGGTCAGCGCGGCGGCATGTCCTATGCCCTATGAGAAGTTCGAAGCGGCCGTTCCCCATCTGGACCTCAACTCATGCCCTTCGCCCGTGGCGCAGAACAATGTGTTCTGCCGCTCAAGCGTCGCCAACGATGAGGTTCATGTCTTTGTCTTCGAGGACAGCGGAGATCGTTGCCTTGTCGCCGTTGAATCCTTCTGAGAGGACAAATACGCGCTGACCCTGAAGTGAGCCGCATCCTGCGTGATGTGTCATCCAGAGATCTTACCGCAACGGGTGATCTCTGGATGGAAAGCTTCCTTTGTCCGTCACAACGGCAAGCCTGGACCAGGCCTCGTCAGAAATGCTTGCTGGTGGTCCGGTCCGAAGAGTTATCATCTCACGCGTCGACACGTGCCACGTGCGAGAAGTGGTTGAATTCTCGCTTTTCCAAGCTTCGTGAAAGCTTCCATCGCGAGAACCAGCGCGGCGTCAAACGGGATCCATGCAGCCCGTCGTCGCGGGGATCGCCGCATCGCCGCCCGTGGACTCAAGACGAGCCGCCGGGATGGTCTCTAAAAAGAACTCCGCGCGCTCATGCCATGCCGCTCACGGCTTGACACTCTCATACATCTTCTGCGCGCCCGCGCGCCGCTGCTGCAGTTCCGGCAGGACTTGCTCGGCGAAGACCTTGATCTCTTCGGATCCACTCCGGCGCGCAGCCTCATAGATGCCGATCTCCTGTTCCAGGGCTTGCTGCTCGATCTCCGCGTAGCGCCGGCTCAGGGCGAGGTAGTCGAGCGGCTCCAAGTTCTCGATGATGACCTGATGCTCGAACTCCTTCACGGAAGGAAGGGGGAGGTTGCGCTCCTTGGCGAAAGCCTCGATCCGCCGCAGAAGCCCGAGGCGGAAGTCGGCCGCGGCGGCGGCGTAGCTCTTGACCTCTGGCCGAGTGTCGCGGCTGGCGGCCAGTTGTGCGGCCTGGCCCTGGAGCGTCGCGGAGCTGTAGGCGAGCCGCAGAAACTCCTGCGGCTCAATGGGACGGGTCTGGGCACCTGGCGTTCCCTGCCCTTGTGCCGGGGCGCCGAGAGTCCCGCCCCAGAGCACAGTTCCCGCAAAGGAGGCCAACAGGAGCAGTCTTACGATTTGCATGGTCTTACTGCCATCCTGGAACGCCCGACATGTCGGGCAGACGATGCGCGATACCCTTGTGGCAATCGATGCAGGTCCTCTCCCCGGAGAACAGGAAGCGCTCGTGCGCCGATGCCGCCCGCGGGTTCTGCTTCGTCAGGTCCATGGACTCCGAACTGTGGCAGTTGCGGCATTCCAGCGAATCGTTCGCCTTCATGCGCTCCCATTCCCGCTCGGCCAGGTGCTTGCGCATGGCCAGGAACTTGTCCCGCGTGTCGATGGAGCCGAAGATGTGCCCCCAGACCTCCTTCGACGCCTGCATCTTTCGGGCGATCTTGTTGGTCCACTCGTGCGGGACGTGGCAATCGGGGCACGTGGCGCGCACGCCAGAGCGGTTGGTGAAGTGGATCGTGCCCTTCAGCTCCTCGAACACATTGGCCTGCATCTCGTGGCAGCCCACGCAGAACTTCTCCGTGTTGGTGTATTCGAGCGCGGTGTTGAACCCGCCCCAGAAGATCACGCCGGCCACGAAGCCGCCAAGCGTGAGGAAAGCCAAACTGAGATAGCCCGGCGGACTCAGTGCTGTCCTGACCCACGGGTTGCCACGGAACCAGCCCCATGCGCGTGAGATCCCCGCTGCCATCAGTGCCGCCCCCGCTCTGGCTGCCGCTCTGGCTCGGCAAGGGCATCCATGTCGGTGAAGACGTTATCCACCAGGGGCTTCGCATTGGTCTGCGGCACATGGCAGGAGACGCAGACGTAGCGACGCGGCGCCAGGCCACCAAGGGTGTTCCCTTCCCGGTCCTGGTAGTGCGTCACGCTGATCATCGGGGCTTGGCTCTGGTCCGTGAACTTTCGCGCATGGCACGACATGCACTTGTTCGCGTTCAGGTCCATTGCGTAGCCTTCAATGGAATGCGGGATCACGGGAGGCTGGTCGGGATAGTTGCGGCGCACGCGCACGTCGTCCGTGACCTGCCGCTGCATCGGCGGGGCCGGGATCTCCTTCGTGAACGGCTCGGGGCCGCGCAGGCGTGGGGCATCCTGCGCAAGGATCGCCCCTGCGGCCAGGCACGGCACGATGCTGACCAGGCACAAGAAGACGCTCCTCCTCATTGCACGCCTCCCGCATCGGCCGTCGCCGAGACGACCTTGACGGCGCATTTCTTGAAGTCCGTCTGCTTGGAGATCGGGTCCGTTGCGTCGAGGGTGACCTTGTTGATGAGCTGACTGGCATCGAAGAACGGAACGAAGACAAGGCCCGGCGGCATCTTGTTGCGCCCGCGGGTCTCGACCCGGCTGCGGATCTCGCCCCGCCGGGAAACGATCCGCACCTCTTGGCCACGCCGCAGGTTGCGCTTGGCGGCATCGTCCGGATGCATGAACAGCACCGCGCCCGAGAACGCCTTGTAGAGCTCAGGCACGCGCAGGGTCATGGAGCCGGAGTGCCAATGCTCCAGGACGCGGCCCGTCACGAGCCAGAGATCATACTCTGCATCCGGGGACTCGGCCGGCGGCTCGTAAGGAGCCCCCATGATGTTGGCCTTCTTGTCGGGGTTGCCATAGAACTGCACCCCGCTGCCCTTTTCCACATAGGGATCGTAGCCCTCCCGGTAGCGCCAGCGCGTCTCCTGGCCGTTGACCACTGGCCAGCGCAGTCCGCGGACCTGGTGATAGGTATCGAATGGCGCAAGATCGTGGCCATGGCCGCGACCGAAGGCGGCGTACTCCTCGAACAGGCCTTTCTGAACGTAGAAGCCGAAGGCCTTCGCCTCACGGTTCTCATAGGCCGGATCGAGTTCGGACACAGGGAACTTATTTACCTCGCCGTTGGCAAAAAGCACATCGAAGAGGCTCTTGCCCTTGTACTCCGGATGAGCATCGAGGATCGCGGCAGGCCAGACCTCGTCGGTGGTGAATCGCTTCGAGAATTCGACGAGCTGCCAGAGGTCGGACCGGGCCTCGCCGGGTGCATTGACGAGCTGATGCCAGAAATGGGTGCGCCGCTCGGCATTGCCATAAGCCCCTTCCTTTTCCACCCACATGGCCGCCGGCAGGATCAGATCGGCCGCCATGGCGGTGACCGTCGGATAGGCATCCGAGACCACTACGAAGTTTGCTGGGTTCCGGTAGCCGGGATAGGTCTCGTTGTTGGTGTTCGGTGCCGTCTGGAGGTTGTTGTTGCACATGATCCAGTAGGCGTTGAGCTTGCCGTCCTTCAGCATCCGGTCCTGCTGCACGGCGTGGTAGCCGACCTTCTCCGGCAGCAGCCCATGCGGCAGCTTCCAGAGCTCCTCCGCATGCTTGCGGTGCTCGGGGTTGTTGACCTGCATGTCTGCGGGTAGGCGGTGGCTGAAGGTGCCGACCTCGCGCGCCGTGCCGCAGGCCGAGGGCTGCCCGGTCAGCGAGAAGGGAGAGTTGCCCGGCTCCGAGATCTTTCCTGTGAGCAGGTGCAGGTTGTAGACCATATGGTTGGCCCAGACGCCGCGAACGTGCTGGTTGAACCCCATGGTCCAGAGCGACATCACCTTGACCTTCGGATCGGCATAGAGCTTGGCGAGGGCCTCCAGCCTCTCCTTCGGGACTCCCGACAGTTCCGACGCCTTCTCGACCGTGTACTGGCTCATGAGCTTCGCGTAGTCCTCGAAGCTCGCCGGGTGGGAAACCTGCGCATCGTTGGCGTGCTGCGCCCGCTGCTCCAAGACGTTATCGGGCCGCAGGCCGTAGCCAATGTCGGTGTTCGCCAGCCGGAAGTTGCAGTGCTTCTCGACGAACTCGCGGTTCACCGCACCGTTCTGGATGATGTAGTTCGCGATGTAGTTCATGATCGCGAGGTCCGAGTTGGGCTTGAAGATCAAGGCCATGTCGGAGAGGTCCGTCGTGCGGTGCTCATAGGTGGAGAGCGTCGCGATCCTCACATGCGGATGACTGAGGCGCCGGTCGGTGACCCGGGTCCACAGGATCGGATGCATCTCGGCCATGTTCGAGCCCCAGAGCACGAAGGCGTCGGCGTGCTCGAAGTCGTCGTAGCAGCCCATCGGCTCGTCCATGCCGAAGGTGCGGATGAAGGTGACGGCCGCCGAGGCCATGCAATGGCGGGCGTTGGGGTCGAGATTGTTGGTGCGGAACCCCGCCCGCATCAGCTTGGACGCAGCGTAGCCTTCCCAGATGGTCCATTGGCCGGAGCCGAACATGCCGACCGCCTCGGGACCTTTCTCCTTGAGCACGCGCTTGAACTGCCGGGCCATCTCATCGAAGGCGCGGTCCCAGGAGACCGGCTGGAACTCGCCATCCTTGGCGAACTGGCCGTTCTTCATGCGCAGGAGCGGCTGGGTGAGCCGGTCGGTGCCATACATGATCTTGGACAGGAAGTAGCCCTTGACGCAGTTGAGGCCGCGGTTGACCTCCGCCTGCATGTCGCCGTGGGTGGCGACGACCTTGCCGTCCTTGACCGCTACCATCACGCCGCAGCCGGTGCCGCAGAACCGGCAGGGCGCCTTCGACCACTGAAGCTGGAGGTCCTCGCCCGTCAGGATGTTCTGCGCGCTGGCCGGAAGCGTCACGTTCGCGGCGGCGGCAGCTGCGGCTGCGGCCTGGGTCTTGAGGAGGGTGCGGCGCGTGAGGTCCATGGGTTTACTCCCGCTCTTGGACAGGCTCGAAGTGGTGGAAGACGAGGGTCGCGGCGAGGACGCCGTCGAGAAGCTGGATCGCGTTGATGCGCTCGACAACCTGGCTCTCGGTGTCCGTTTCGAGGGTGACGATCAGTTTGCCAGCCTCGGCGCCGCCGTGAACCGCGGCGCCTTCGATCAGGCCGATGCGCTCCGAGATCGCCTGGACCCGTTCGGGGCGGCTGTGAACCACCAGGCTGGAGATGTGGCATTCCCGGCTCATGTGGTCGCCTTCGCAGCAGGGAGGTGGATGGCATCGACGGGGCACGCCGGAGCGCACTCGCGGCAGCCGGTGCAGGCATCCGCCTCGATCCAAGGGCGCGCACCGCCGACGGCAAGCCCGAAGCGCACGGCGCCGGTCGGGCAGGCATCCCGGCAGCTCATGCAGGCAACGCCTTGCAGGGCGAGACAGGCTGGGGTGATGACCGCAATGGGAAGCTCGACCACGGGCTCTGCCGCAGTGAACCGACCGAGCAGGAAGTTTCGGCGGTTGGGAGTTGAGGCTTCCGACATCGCCAGAGCTCCCTACACTGGACCGGGCGGCCCGGTGAACATGTAATACATCCAGACGACGAAGCCCCAGCCCGCGACGACGCCGACGGCGATGAAGGGCCAGATCAACACTGCAAGAATGAGGAAAGTGACCGCCTCACGCCTTTTCTTGCCAGCTTCCAATGTTCCTGACTGCATTGTGCCCCACTCAGATCGTTGTCAGCAGCTGTTGCTTAACAAGACATACAGGCAAGATGTTCCCATGCACGCCAATACTTCGCAACACTACGCAAACCTTGAACTCTTGATGGCAGTTCCTTCCCAAAACGAATCATATCAGAACAGGGGGACGCTGTCTTTGCGCTAGATCAACCATCGGCCGGGGTGCCTGCTTTTCTCCACTTACGCATTACGTGACGGAGCCGTCGAAGGCAGAGCGTAGCGGCTTTCCGTTTGGGATGATTCCCCTTGGAGTGCGAAGCACGCGTCATCATGCGGCCTGTGCTACCTTGAGCGGCCTCCCACTCGACGGTGACCACGGCGGGGGCGGGAATCCGATGACGTCGATGCCGCAGCAAGCCGCAGCAATCCTGCCAGGTTTGTGATGACGATGCGGCACCGGCCGCGCCTGATTTGGCACTGGCTCTCCAACTTCCCAAGCGTCCGGCTGACGGTGTGAAGCGTCGTACCTGCCAGGTCGGCAAGATCCTGATGCCTGAGGGGGATCGAGATCTCGATCCCGTGTGGGCCGGAACGACCAAACTTTTCGGCCAGTGCGGCAAGCGCATGGGCGATGCGCTGCTCGACGCGGCCGCTGGAAAGGCCCAGCAGTCGCGCTTCCATTTCGCCGAGGCGAGCGTCGAGGCTGCGCATCGCATCGAGTGCCGCGCCGGGCTGCCTGAGGATGGTGTCCCTGATCAGGTTCGACGGCCATTGCAGACCGATGCAGCTTGTCACGGCCACGGCGTCGGCACGGTAGGGTTCACCCAACACGGCGGACATTCCGAAGGCCTCACCCGGTTTGACATAGCGCGTGATTACCCGCTCGCCTCGGGGCGTGGTCTGCATGATCTTGACGCAACCTGAGGTAAGCACGTGCAGAACACGCCCTGGTGAGCCAGCACCGAAGATCAGGACGCCCGGAGCAATCGTGCGCGTCTGAGCTTGCTGCATCAGCTCGGCGGTCACATCATCGGCGAGGCTCCGGAACAAGTCGACGCGCGTCCCTTTGTTTATTTCAATCTTCATCACGTCCGCCAAGGAACGGCCGGTCGCCTATGAGGCCTGGCCACATGCGCGGTAAGCTATCCCCCCGTGGGATTCGCCACATTGATGCAGCACAAAGATTGGGGCGTCCGCAGCCAGGCGCGTTTGCATGATCAGCCTGCAGGGCATTCGGCCGAAGCTGAGAAAGCGGTTGCAGCGCAAAGAGGACTCTGAGTGGCCGCGGCGTCCCGGGATGAGATAAACGCTTGACAAGGCTTCGGTGTCCACTTGGCTGTGGTGTCTCTCGAAGCCGGCCACAGGTGATAGCCGAGGGCGGAAGACCGCGCTTGGCTCATCCTGGAGGAAGATAACGAGGCAAGGTGCTTCCTCTCGGCTAAGGCCTTCGACAGACCGAGGTGGGGTGGAGGTGAGAGCCTTTTCCCTAATGGTCCCGGTGCGTCCCTCCCCCGAGTAAAAGCGCAAAGCAAGACCCGAACGGCCGGGAGCTGGCCCCGTGCACAGCCGCCTCAGCGGTACGGCGGCACAAAGCGCACAGCGACGTCCTCGGCCTTTGTGAGATGTTCATTGGCGCCGTCCTCGGAGACCATCCGCACGGAGTAGCCACGCTGCAAGTAGTAGAGGAGCTCCTCGTCGGAGTGGATCATGATCAGGCTCTTTGTTGGCCGGGTTTCCTCGTCTGCGCTGTCTGGCGCCGCGACCGCATATTCTGCGCTGCACACTGCCTTGCGGGGAACGAACCTCGTGCCGCGGAAGAATCGCTCAAACACGATCACCCTTCCCTCCCTGTTTTCCTGGAACCTACCTCAGACCCGACCAAGGATATTTGTGCTGGATCAATGATGTTGCGTCGGCACAGTCGTCGATCCGTTACATGGCCTAGATCGTGCTCCCCTTCCCTGCGAAGCCACGCCGCCTGGGCAACGATAGCTGGCTGACGGCACGCCTGATGGACGCCACCCCTGATGGGCACTGCAGCCGGGTTCAGCTTCACAGGGACTTGCTGTACCAAGACTGAAAATTGCAGTGGGCCGCTAGATCCCGACGTCTTGGATCTTGGTGGAAGTGAACTTGCTGCGTACGCCTCGGACTTCGTTCATCGTATGTCGAAAGACTCTAGTGCGATATCATGGAGCGCCGGAGGTCTCGCCTCATGGCATAGGCGAGGCCCTCCGGCCGGCACAGCTGTCTCTCGCTCGATAGCAGGTAGCGCGACACGCTCATTGTCCTGAAGCAAAGTGCACGCGGTTGAGCGGTCCCGTCTCTTCATCAAGGCCACCCCAAGCGCTCCGGCTGAGGCATACACCCTGTCATGCAGGACCGCGGCATCGTCGGCCACTCCGGGAAATCCCGGAGTGGCCGAGAGGAGACGAGCTGATCTAAGTTGTTGATAGCGTTCGCTTTTAAAATTGCTCTAAACTGCGGTGTTCCCATGATCGTGTGCTCATGCAACGTCTTCTCAGACGGCGAGGTGCGCTCCTGCCTCAATCCGGGCTCGGACTGCCCGCGCACCCCAGCCCAGATCTACCGGAATCTCGGCTGCGGTCCCCAGTGCGGGCGTTGCGCCACCACGATCCGCTCGATCATGGATCAGGAGCTAGCCCGAAAGCACGCCTGCACGGCCGCCTGTGAAACGGACTGCCCGCTGACCCGTCAGGCCAACTCCAACGAGCCGCCGAAGCTTGAGAGATGGCGCCGACGAGCTACTCTCAACGGCTCCGGGCACAGGGTTGGCCATGAACGCTGACACCAGAGTGATCGAGTGCCTGAACCAGGGGTTCCGACATGAGCTGACGGTCGTCAACCAGTTCCGGCAGCACACGGCCCCTGGCCGATTGGGATCACAACGACTTGGCCAGGAAGTGGCACGGGAAATCCACCGAGGAGAGGGAGCACGCCGACCGGCTCATAGAGCGCATCATCTTTCTGGAGCGTGCCCCAACCCGCAGGAGCTGAACCCGTTGCTGATCGGCTCCGATTCCTACGCGCAGAAGCACATCGGAGCTCACGGGAGGGACGGCAGCCATGATGGAGACAGGACCAGACCTGCGCACCGCGGGGCAAGCTCGCCCCGGTTGTCCCGTGTCGCAGGTCAAGGACAAGCTGCGGCGGGCGGGTCTACGCCCGACCCGCCAGCGCATCTGCCTCGGGTGGCTCCTCTTCGGAAAGGGCGACAGGCATATCACCGCCGACACGCTGTTCGATGAGGCTCAGCGGGCCCGTGTGCCTTTGACCCTGGCGACCGTCTACAACACGCTGAAGCAGTTCACGGACGCGGGCCTCCTGCGGCAGATCGCGGTCGAAGGACGCAAGGCCTACTTCGACACAGACGTGACGGACCACCACCACTTCCTTGTTGATGGTGAGGGCGAGCTCATCGACGCACCGCATACGTCAGCCCCCCTGACCGTGACAGATCTGCCTGCGGCGCCCGCAGGTTATGAGATCAAAAGGGTCGACGTGATTATCAGGCTTCGCAGGCGGTCCGGTGCACCTCGCCGGATCAGTGGTGCGCAAGCGCCATGACGAATGGATTTGATCGGCGACATCGCTGATCCTGATCATGTCGAGTTCCCGGAGAAGGGCTTGGAAGCCACGAGCGAGGGTCTCACTGACGCAGCGCTCCAGCGGGCTCGAATGCGACAGCACATCAGGGTGCAGAGCCACCAGGTGCGCGTGGGAAGGGAACTCGAAGGCGCGCACAACACGCCCGTCGGTGAGCTAACCCGGCCTATAAAATGTGTATGCTGCAGGCCACCTATAGACAACTAAACACGGTTACGAGAGTACCTATGCGGTTACCGGTCCCAATTTGGAGCTGATAGCGAAAGCCGCCCGAACATGATGGTTAAGGTGGATTTACTATGAGGCAATGCGCGACTCGCCAAGTAATCGAAGTTAGCGCAGCATGATCTCCAGCAATCTGATGGAGCCATGACATGGGTAACATGTCATGGGTAAGAGGAGACAAGTTCAGCAGACATGAGAGAGCGAGCAGAACGCCGAGCTCCGTGCTATTGCGGACAGCACCCGCCAAACGCTAGCCGTGCTCGCAGACCCGCGCGTGGAGGGTTGGGAGGTCCGCGAAGGCATTCAACGGGCGGACATCGCATTCGGCATCTGGGAAGATCCTTCTCAGTCTGACGGGATCGGTGTCGGGATTGTCAAGGGTCGCGCTGTCATGGAACGTATTGCGGCGACGGGGCAGGCCGAAGCTATCGTGCAGACGGCGTTCTGGTGTGAGACCGCAGGTGCCTGCGAGTACCTTAGCATGGTCGCCGGGGACCTGAGTCAAGTTCTCTAAGCCTCCTAAACAGGCGTCGTGCTAACGCACGAGGTCCTTAGGCACGCGCAGCACGAACTGCCAGACTTGGCCGCGGCGGGTGAGGTTGGTGGATGCTGTCACTTGGTCGCTCATGTTCAACAGTATGTTCAACAGATCGGGGGGTGTTCAACGCCCCGACGCGTGCTGAAACCGTTGTGAGCTAAGGAAGAATGTCCCTTGGTTAACGCCAGAAGGGGGATTTGGTGAGCCCGGCAGGAAGCGATGCCGGATTTTCAAATCCTTACGCCACAAGGGTTTCAGCGCCGTCGCGCCATTAGTGTTACACGCAGTGTTCAACGTTGTTCAACACCCCAAAAGATCATTTCCGTTCGTCTTGTGGACAGTCACGGACTTACATGAGGCCATTACCCTAATCGAAGGAACATAGGCGTTCACGTGAACGACCGAATTCGGTACCAAAGCGGGAATTTCAGGAATGTCCGCCTCGTGCCAGAAGTGGCCGTTGGCATTCATGTTGGACATGACGGTATCCGCGCCTTTCTATGCCGGCACCGCTAGCCCTTCTGATCACGGCTGCGCATGGCCTGCCGCAACACCTCGAAGATGACCGCCGTCGACCAGCCGAACAGCAGCACACCGTTCATCGCCGCCATCGGGCCGAGCAGGCGCCAGCGCTCCACCGGCACGACGTCGCCATAGCCGAGTGTCGCATAGTTGACGAACGCGAAGTACAGCACATCGGCACCGGGAGGAGCGACATCCAGGATCGCGTAGGCAAGCGCCCACACTCCGACCTCGGCGACATGCGCGACCATCAGGATACCGACAGTTGCGACCATGGCGGCGGCGAGCCAGACCTGGGGCCAGCGGCGCTCCCATTTCAACGCCCGGCGGGCGGTGCCCACGACGGTGGCCATTACGACCGCATGGATGGCGATGTTGCCCAGGCTGACGACCCCGCCGAGGAGAAGCTGTCGCAACATGGTCCCAGTCCTACGGCGCGGCGGCCGGGATCAGGTACAGGATGGCCGCGATGATCAGGTAGAGGGCCAGCAGCTGCGCACCCTTGAACCAGTTGGACTGGCCTGTGGTGGTCACGGTCGCCCCGAGCAGCACCGCCCCGAACAGCATCCACATCTCGGCCTGCGAGAACACCAGCCGGAACTGCGGCTGTCCCATGGCCGGCGCCACCAGCACCAGGATCGGCGCCACGAACAGGGCGATCTGCACGCAGCTTCCCAGGGCGATGCCGATGCTGAGATCGGGACGGTTGGCACGGCCCATGGCGATGGCCGAGCCGGACTCCGCCGCACCGCCAACGAGCGCGAGCACGATCACGCCCATGAACATCTGCGACATGCCCAGCGCGTGCCCGGCCTGTTCGGCGGCACCGACGAGGATCTCGCTCATCCAGGCCGCGCCGAGAGAGGCGACCAGCAGGGTCGCGATACCCCACCTGAGGCTTGGGCGTTCCTCGATCTCCTCCGACGAAGGCGCGTTCAGCTCGGCGAAGGTCTCCGGGTGGGTTCTCAGGGAATACAACAGGAAGAGCCCATACAGGCCCAGCAGCACGACCGCCACGACGAGATCCAGGGTGGCATGCGCGCCAAGGTGAGGCTCCGACTCCAGAGCACGGTGGAAGGCGCTCGGCAGCGCCAGGCTGATCCAGGCCAACACCATGGTCGACGAGTAGATCCGAACCGCGTTCGGGTTGTACTCCTGACTGTGGTGGCGCAGGCCGCCGAGCAGGAAGGACACGCCGAGGGCCACCAGCAGGTTGGCGAGCAGCGCCCCGACGATGGAGGCGCGCACCATCTCCAGCAGGCCGGCCCGCAGGGCCGCCATGGCGATGATCAGCTCCGGCAGGTTGCCGAAGGTGGCGTTGAGGAGGCCTCCAACCGTGGAGCCCGTATGGGCGGCGACCTGCTCGGTGCCTTGAACGATGAGCTTGGCAAACGGCACGATGGCCAGGGCGGCGCAGAAGAAGAGCACGCCAGCCGGGACGGTGCCGGCGCGGTCGAACAAGGCTGCGACGGGTGCGAGGACCAGGAGCCATAGAAGAGAGGGCCTGAGCGGGAAGGCCCTGAGCAGGGGTGCCTCGGTCACCGGGCGTGCGTTGGAATACGGCTTGTCCGTCATGACCTTCTCCCCTTCCTTGGCAGGCTTGGTCGTTTCCCCTCACCGCCCGTTATCGATGTCGACGGAGCGGCAAACTCCACCGACTGGACATTGCGCGACATCGGCCGTCCTCACCCACGCCGGCCGTGCGGTTTCCTGGAGCGCGCAGAAGCTCCCATCGCGCACATAGCGGTCGTAGGTCGCCGGTCCGGTGCGCAGCACGGCCGCACCCCGCGAGGCGACGATCCCCCTGGCCTGGGCACAGGTCATGCCAAGGGTCGTGGGGCCTGACTGTGCAAGGGATCCTGTGGCAAAGCCTGCAATGGCGACGGACACCAGAAGGGGCTTCATGGCTTCTCTGCCTTTCGACGGCACCTTAGCCGATGCGGAACACCGTGCTTGATCCGAGGGGACAATCTCTTGACAGTTTTGGCCGTCAGCGCGCCACTCAGGACGGCCTTCGGTCCGTTGACGAGAGAAACGCTGCCGCAGAGGGCTGGAGCATCCCAGATGCCGACTTTCTCGCCGGAGTGACCGCCACCGTCGATGTGATTGGCGGCATGTTCGTCGGCGCCTGTGCTGGGCGTGCACATTGTCAACAGGATATCTCGGAGCCGAACGGAACCCTTTGGTCCGGGGCCGGTGGCCCAAACTGTCAAGAGATTGTCCTCGCCGGTCAAGCGGGACGCCCCGTCCTGCTTACAGTGATCCGTCATGGCTTGCTGGGTCGCACCTGGCACGGTCTTGGACGGATGTCTTGCTGGGAGGAGGACACAATGCGAGTGGCAGGACTTGTCCGCGCCGCTGGGCTTGGCCTGGGCCTTTGCGTGTCGGGCGCGATGGCGCAGGGAGGCCTCTCGGGATACCAAGGGGCCTGGCTGTCCGGAGGCGCGGACTGTGCCGAGGTCTACTCCTCCGCCGGGAAAGGCACCTCGTTCAAGAGGCCGGTCGACATCTTCGCGCCCGCCTTCATCGTCTCCGGCAACCGGCTGAGGACGCCCCAGGCGTCGTGCCGGATCAAATCGGTCAGGCCGGTCGGAGACCGGCAGCGTCTCGTTCTCGACTGCGCCAACGCCGTGGCGGGCAACGAGGTGAGGGTTCTGATGGCAACGCAGCCGGACGGCTCGCTCAAGCGCTACTTCAACGAGCAGGACACCACCGGCACCGCGTACCAGCGCTGCTCGCGATGACGGCACCGGCGGCTTAAGCGATGGATGGCCGCATCACGCCTAGCGGCGTCCGCCGCCGCGGAAGCCCCCGCCGCCGAACCCGCCTCGCGGCGCGAAACTGCGCTGGGGCGCGAAGGACGCCGGCGAACGTGAGAATTGCGCCGATGGCGGCCGATAAGCCTGCCGGCTGGCGATCTGGCGCTGGTTTCCGAGGTGCCGGGCCTGAACGTCCCGCGTCAGGTTCGATGGCAGCGGCTGCCTGGTTGCCGGACGCTGCGCGGGTTTCTGCGCCACGGGACGGGGTTGTGCCGCGGGGCGCTGCTGCACCACTTGGCGCTCCCTTGCCGTTGTACGTTGTTGAGCCGAACGCTGCTGTGAGGCCGGTCGTTGCTGCGCCACCTGACGGTCCTGTGCCGCCGGTCGTTGCTGAACGGGACGTTGCTGTGACGCTGGTCGTTCTTGGACCGCCGTCCGCTCCTGCCCTAGCGCGCGGGATCCTGCCGTGGGACGCTGATGGGCTGGGAGGCGTTGCTGCGCCTGACGCTCGCCGGCCGGACGTTGCGCCGCCCGCTCCTGCGTCCGTTCCCGACCCGCCCCGCCTCCGATGCGGTCCGAGCCGGTCCGATCACTTCCCTCCGTCAACCGCTGGCCGAGCGCGGCTCCGGCCGCACCAGCCGTGCCCGCTCCCGCGAGCCTTTGAGGCCCGTCCCCGCCAGCCCGCTCCTGCAGCCGCTCGCGCGCCTCCGGCGCAAGGCCTTCGCGCCCCTCGCCGCGTTGGAGAAGCTCCCGTGGTTCGGGTCGGGCGACGTCCTGCCAGCCGCCGTCCCAACGCTGCCATCCGTCACCAGCGTTGCGGTAGACGTTGCCATCCCGCCCCGCATAGATGTCGCCGCGGCGCCCTTCGCGAATGAAGCCCTGCCCGTTTGACGTGTTCCAGCGCAGGGACGAGCCGCCGGCGGCATTGTCGCGAGCCGCCACGCGCGCCCATTCGGATCCGCGCTTCACGCCAGCCGACTTCCACGCGCCATAGACGTTGCGTCCGCCCGCGACGTACCCTGCTCCGTCCGTGCGCGGATTGTAGGCTCCGACGAAGCCGGCCGAGCCACGCGGACCCCAGGCCGCAGCCGCGCGGCCATAGGTGCCGCTCGCCGGGTTCCAGGACCGTACCCCCGCGATGCCACGATAGGGCCCGTATGCATAGCCATAACGGCCATACATGCCCCAGATCGGGTTGTAGTAGGCCGCGAGACCCCACGTGACCGGCCGCGGATAGTAGATCGGGTAGGCATAGCCGGGCCAGCTGTACCAGTATGGCGGATAGGACCAGCCGGTGCCGTAGACGTAGGTGCCCCAGGCCGGGTACCCGTACAGGTAGCCCATGGTGTAGCCGTACCAGACCGCATTGGGCTCGGTGTCGTACACGCGCACATAGGTGGCGTTGTAGACCGGCGAGGACGGCGGGATGCCATAGATGGCGTCAGGCACCGCACGGGCGAGCTGCCACGGCCCATTCGGGCTGTCGGACACGAACCAGACGCCGTCCTGGAGCAGGAAGTACTGCTCCCCGACCCTGATCACGGTATCGGTCGTATTGGTCGCGTAGGACAGATCGGTTGTCTCGACGGGCGCGAATTGGGCGTCGCCTGCATAGGCCACCGTCGGCGTGATAGAACCCGCCTCGACCCGGGCCGTGGTCGGGATGCTGGCCTTGAGCCGCGCCTCGGCGGCCTCCGACGTGCCGGGCACGGAGGAGCGTACGGCGAAATATGGCGCGTCCTCGGAAAGGTTCAGGAAGTCGGCGGGCAGGTCGGGCGTGGCGAAGGTCCACGGGCCCTCCAGTGAGGCTGCGCGGAACCACCGTCCCGCCAGGAGCACGTACCATTGCTTTCCAGCCTTGTCGAAGAACACGTCGGCCTCGGTGTTGGATGCCCACTGGAGCGAGGTCCTGGGTACGTCCTGGAGCTTGGGCTCGCCGTCGAACAGGATCATCTCCGCAGGAGCATCCGTGGTGATCACCTTCGGGACCGCACCATCGCCGTAGGGCTCGGGCGGCATGGCGGCGCGGGCATCGGCCCAGTTGGCATCGTCGGGCAACTCCTTCAGCGGCGCCGGCAACTCGGTGACAGGCGTCCAGGGGCCGCTGATCGTGCTCGCCGTCAGCCAATGGGTATCGTCCCGCAGGTAGAGGGCACCGCCCTCGTCCACCCGGAAAAGATCCCAGTTGGTGTTGACCACGAAGGACAGGCCTGCCTTGCCCTTCACGGGCGCAAAGGCCGCCGCGCCGTCGGTCTGCACCAGGATCGCCGGCGTCGTTGACACCAAGATTCGCGGGGGATCGGCCTTGAGTCCCGCCACATCGGTCATGCGCTTCTGCTCGGCGAGGCTTGCGGTCACACGCGCCTCGGCCACGGTGATCGGACCGGTCGGCAGGAGCTTACCCGTTTCCACTGCCAGCGCCTTCAGGTCGTCGCGGCCGAGGCCGGAGAAGTTCAGCTCGGTGACGGTGACACCAGTGATGACGATCTCGCCCGCATCCTCGTCGTATGAGGTCGTGCCCTTGAGCCCGATCACACCGAAGACCGGGTTGCCGTCGGGCGTCCTCAGGTACTGGGCCGCCACCAGAGCCTCGATGGTCTTGAAATCGGCCCATTCGGTGAACTGCGGTTGGAAGAGCACCATGCGGCCTGTGCCGACCTCATAGGTGCGGGGCCAGCCCTCGCGCTCGTGGCTCTCCTCCAGATAGCGCCCGCTGACGAAGCCGCTTTGCCCATCGACCGTTACGGCGCACCAGCTGCCGGAGTCCTCGCAGTCGCCCATGTCGACGGCGGTGCCGGCCGGCAGCGTGCGGATGGTCGGATGGCTCGTGCCGGGTCCGGCACGGAGGTTGACGCTGGTCGTGGTGACGCCCGGAGCGGCGAGCGCCGGTGATGTGGCAATGATCGGGATGAGCGCGAGCGCGATGACCTGGCGCATCAGAGGTCACTCCTGCAATGCCCGGTATCGGGAAGTTCCCGATACCGGGAGGTCACTCCGGTCTGAGGCGCTGGCGGCCTCGGACGGATCGAACGAACACCCAGCCCGGCTGCCACTCACCGGCACAAGGAGGTCACTGCACGGTACCGCGGGCCCGGCCACCTTGGACGCGGCAGGAGCATCCGGTCCCAATCGGCGCCGCATTGGTCAAAGCGCAAGTTCGAACGGCGGTCACACAATATCCGCCGTTGGCCGATGCCACTGGTGTCTGATACGTGGCGTACGGATAGTTGTAGTACGGGTACGTGGCCGCCGCCCCGATCACCGCCCCCGTAGCCAGACCGGCCGCGCCCCACCCCCAGCCACCGTAATAGTTGCCATAGTATGGGTACCGTCCGTAGTAGCGGCCGTAATTGGGATAGCGCCCGCCATAGTACGGATATCGTCCGCGCCACTCACCACGGTTGTCGAAGCGGCCAGGGTTGCTTATCGCCGCCTGGCGAATATCCCCGCGCCCCGGCCGGGCGGCAACCGCACTGCCACGGAAGCTGCCGCCCATCCCGACCCGGGGACCGCCCATGCCGCCGCGCGGGATGTACATCCTGGAGCCTCCGCCGAAACCACCGCCGCGGAAGCTGCCGCCACCGCGGAACCCACCGCCCCCACCGAACCCGCCTCCACCCCCGCCGATGCGGGCACCACCTCCGCCGCGGCCGCCGCGTTGGGCCTCGGCAACGTCCGGGATCAAGAGAGCGCCCGCCACAAGCGCGCCCAGAACCAAGAGAATCCTGTTCATCGGCATCCTCCCTTTGCTGCCCGGCGTACAGCTCCGCGCAGAGCAGGCTTTGAAGAGAACATATTTTGATCACGTCGGAAGATCGTGCTTGATCCTTTGGGACAAGCGCTTGGCATTTGTGGCCATGAGCCTCTCACCGGGGCTTAGTCGCCAGGGAGTGTTTGCGGAGCTTCACGTCGCGCTTCGCCTGTCACCTTTCGTCCGGTTCGGCGCGCCGAATCCTTTGCGATGGGATGCCGTCGCCGCAACCTGCCAAGTGCCGGCAGATCCTGTCGGGAGCGGGCAGATCAGCTTTGAGCAGGCTTGACGGTTCTCCTGTGGTGGGCACAAGATCTGTCGTTGCGGCAATGGGCCAGCCTCGGAGCTTATGCGATGATCCCTGTTCGAACCCTTTTGCTTGGATCCGTGGCGATTGCGGGCACCGCGGTTCAGGCGGCCGATCTGCCGGCGAAAACCGCGGCGCCCGTCGATTATGTCCGGATCTGCTCCACCCATGGCACCGGCTTCTTCTACATTCCTGGCACGGAAACCTGCCTGCGCGTCAGCGGCCGCGTGCGGGCCGAGTATCTGTATCTCGAACCGACTGATCGTTCGCAGGACACGATCGGCTTCCGTGCCCGCGGCCGCATCAACCTCGACGCCCGGACCGCCACTGCCTACGGAATGCTGCGCACCTACATCCGTATGGAGATGACCCGGAATACCGGTGCTTACGAGTTCAGCTCCACAAGCCCCGAGATTTCCCAGGCCTTCATCCAGTTCGGGGGGCTGACAGCCGGTCGCGCAGTTTCCTTCTTCACCCACCCCGACTTGCCGGCTCCGAATTTCGGCGATCTGCGCTTCGACGATCCTTCGAACGCTGAGGTGAACCTGCTGGCTTACACCTTCTCGTTCGGCAATGGCTTCTCGGCCACCCTGTCGCTGGAAGACGGCACGGAGCGCCGGGTCAACAACGAGCTGGATTTCCCCCTGTTCGGAGTGGGTAGCCCGGCTCCGGTCCTGGCCCCGATCCCGTTCGATTATGGCGGCGAGCGCATGCCCGACGTTGTCGCCAACCTCCGCTACACCGGCACCTGGGGCGGCGCGCAGCTGTCCGGCGCCCTGCATCAGATCCGCGACGTGGCTTTCGGCGTCACCACTGTCGATGGCGTGACCGTCCCCGTCATCAACCCGGTCACCGGCCTGCCCTATCCTGCCTACGCGAACACGGATTACGGTTTCGCGCTCGCGGCGCATGCCTACGCCAACCTGCCGTTCCTCGGGGCGGGGGACACGGGCTGGATCTCCGCCACCTACACGGACGGAGCCGTCGGCTACATCAATGCCGGCCAGGCGGGCTCCATCAGCGATGGCTTCATCGGCGCCGGCCGGATCGCCCAGCCCTTTGCCGATGCCTTCGTCGATCCGCTCACGGGCGACTTCAAGACCAACAAGGCCTATGGCATCGCGGGTGGCATCAATCACAACTGGACGCCAACCATCCAGACAAACGTTTTCGGGTCCTGGATGCGCTTCGATGCCCCTGGGATCGCCCAGTACGTGGTGCCGGCAAGTGCGGCGACGATAGCCTCCGGAACCGCCGGCACAACCACCGGGCTGGTCGACTTCAACGAATACCGTGCGGGCGCCAACGTGATCTGGACGCCGGTGGAAGGCTTCCTGATCGGCGTCGAGGCGCTCTACATCCGGGTCGATCCCCGCGGCCGCGTGGCCGTTCCGCTCACGGATGCCTCCGGCGAGCCGACGGGAGGCTTCAGGTCGGCTGGATCGGACGACACCTGGGAAGGTCGCCTCCGCATCCAGCGTGATTTCTGAGCAGCTCCCCATATCAAGGGATCGGGCCATGGAAGACACCGGGTCTGCCGACCTTTGGGTGACGATCCCAGCCCTCTTCGGACCTGAACCGCGGGATGTGTCCCAAACTGCCAATTACCTGACCAAAACGGTCAAGCACGCCGCCCGCCGGGCGTGATACTGAAGGCAGCCAAGGGACTGTCATGCCAAGACCATCTGGCACGCGTCTCCCGGGGACATGGCTAACCCAGCGACACGTTCCCTGCTTGTCTCAGCGCCGATGTGCACGAGGGGCGCCATGACTGATCGTTCGCACGACAATGGCGCTGACCGCCAACCAGCCCGCGTCACCCTCTTCCTGTTCGCGACCGGCATCGAGAACAGCTATCCCACGATCCGGGACGGCCGCGTGCGCCGGGACCAGATGGAGGAATGCGGCCACTACCGGCAGTGGCAGCGTGACTTCGAGCTCCTGGAGGACCTGAACATCCGCTTCCTGCGGTACGGCCCCCCTCTGCACAAGACCTTCCTCGGCCAGGGCCGCTACGACTGGGAGTTCACGGACCTGACATTCACCTGGCTGAAGGAACACGACGTCATCCCCATCGTCGACCTGTGCCACTTCGGGGTGCCGGACTGGATCGGCGACTTCCAGAACCCGGACTTCCCGGCGCTCTTCGCCGAATACGCCCGAGCCTTTGCCCATCGCTTCCCCTGGGTTCAGTTCTACACCCCCGTCAACGAGATGTTCATCTGCGCCCAGTTCTCGGCCGCCTTCGGCTGGTGGAACGAGCAACTAAAGAGCGACCGGGCCTTCGTCACCGCCCTCAAGCACATGGCCAAGGCGAACGTGCTTGCAATGTACGCGATCCTGGAAGAGCGGCCCGACGCGATCTTCATCCAGAGCGAGTCGACCGAGTACTTCCATGCCGACAACCCTAAGGCGATCAAGTCTGCGGAGTTCTACAACGCCCGGCGTTTCCTCTCGCTTGACCTGAACTACGGATACCCGGTCAACTCGCATATGCACGAGTACCTGCTCGACAACGGCATGACGCGCGACGAGTACCACTTCTTCCTGGACAACACCCTGCGCCACCACTGCATCATGGGTAACGACTTCTACCATAGCAACGAGCACCGGGTTGGCGCAGGCGGCGAGATCCACCCGGCCGGCGAGGTGTTCGGCTATGACGAGATCACGCGCCAGTATCATGACCGCTACGGTCTACCGGTCATGCACACCGAGACCAACTTCGACCAGGGTCACGAGGGTGACGAGGCCGTCGACTGGCTCTGGAAGCAGTGGGCCAACGTCCTGCGGGTGCGCAACAACCGTGTGCCCATCGTCGGCTTCACCTGGTACTCGCTCACCGACCAAATCGATTGGGACGTTGCCCTCCGCGAGCAGCGCGGCCGGGTGAACCCGCGGGGATTGTACGATCTCGACCGCAACATCCGTCCCGTCGGGGAAGCCTTCAAGAAGCTTCTCTCCCAATGGCGCGAGGTCTTGCCGACCCAGAGCGTCTGCCTCTTCGTGCCCGTCATGCTCCCGAGCGAATATGACACGCCGGTGGCGGCCCGCAGGCGCGAGGGATGGCGTCGGTACCTGCGCCATGAATTGAAGACCAAGCCCGAACTCAGGAGTTAGTTGATTTTCATCTTTCAGTAGCGCAACTCACGCCGACCACGGAGCCCGCTGACGGGAGGGCGCATTCAACAGCCGGCAATCGGAGAACTCGAATGACCTGCTCCGACGATGTGCAGAAGACCATTCTCCGCAACAAGCTCCTTGGCCGTTGGGCCGCCGAGAAACTGGGGCTCACCGGACGCGACGCGGAGGTCTATTCGGACGCGCTCGCCCGAGGCACGGTCGAACCCGGGCGCAGCGATGTGTTAAGCACGATCCGCAAGGACTTCGATGCCGCGGGCGTGGCTGAGTCAGACGCGCGCATCCTCAGCGTGATGACCGAGCTTATGCTCAAGGCCGGAAACCTGATGCCAACGGCCCGGGGCGATTCCACCGATGCCGCGGCGGTGACGCTCGCGCGCAAACTCATGTCGAAATGAGACTGATTATTTGGGGGCCGCCGTACCGACCGGTGCAGTGATCAGAATGAGGCGCCCCCTCTTCCAAGTCACTGGATCCTCATGACGACGCGCCCGTCGATCCTGTTGTCGCGCATCCGGTTGAAGATGTCGTTGATCGCCTCCAGCAGCTCCAGCGAGTAATGGACCTTCACCTTCCCCTCGCCCGCGAACTGCAGGCATTACGCCAAGTCCAACCGGGTACCAACGATTGAGCCGCGAACGGCCGCCGGCACCCCAGGCGATGCGCGTCCCGCTGACCCATACCGGAGGTCCGCTGGAGATATTGCCCTCCGAACAGGCAAGGCCGCTCCCGTCACCGCGGTCGGGTTGCGATCCGTCAATCCCATCCGGCACCTGCCGCATCATGGTCCTGAGCCCCGTGCAGAGGCAGGCCCATAGCCAAAACTGTCAACGCTCTGTCCCATTTGATCAAGCAGGGCTGCCCGGTCCGAGTATCTTGGCTCGGAGCGGACGACGGAGATCCTGAGAACCCGCGACCCAGTTGCAAAGCTCGGTCGCAGTGATTGACCGGTCTCAACCAGAAGAGGTCCGCTCACACGAACCATCACCCGGAGAACCGCAGGGGAAAGCGATGGTGACATTCCTGGGAGCGTCCGGAAGCCGGCAGGTCCTGTTCGCGGCGGCTTGTTTCGGCCTGTCCCTCTCGGCAGATGCGACTCTGGCACGCGACGCGACAGCCGGGCGGGCGCAGGACGTCGGCTCGAAGTCGGCGGGAGCGCCTACAAAACGGTCAGGGCCCGCAAGGCCCCCCGCGCCGGGGCCGACGCGCAAGGCCGACGGGGCCGGCAATTTCGTCTACGGGATCATCAACACCATCCGGACCCAGAGCGAGGAGCTGTGCGCGCGCTATGGCAATCCAGCTGACTGCCTGGAAGAGGCCGAGGTCTGCCTGACCATGCGCGATAACGACGACAATCAGGTCCGGCTGTGCCTCAACACCGCGCCCGGAGACAGTGGCAACCCCGGCTCGGTGCAGAAGTCGCGGCTGGGACGGTAGCCTCGAGGGTCATGGCACGCGATGTAAAAAGGCGGAAGGGGGCGGACACCAAGCCTGTGGAGGCTGACATGAGGAAACTCGCAACTCTCGCCGCTGCCGCTCTTATCGTGACCGGCAGTGTTCAAACCGCGGACGCGCAGTACTGGCGGGGCTACCACGGCGGATATTACCGGCACGGCGGCTGGGGAGGCGGTGGTGCCGTCGCGGCTGGGTTGATCGGTGGGGCGATCCTCGGGGGCCTGATCACCGCAGCCGCAACAACCCCCGCCTATGGGTACGGGTATCCGGCCTATGGTTATGGCTATGGGTATCCTGCCTATGGCCCCTGGCCGGGCTACTCCGCCTACTACTATCCGCGGCCGGTCTACTACGCTCCGCGCTACCATTATCCGCGCCCGGTCTATTACGGACCGCGCTACTACCCGCGACGCGTCTACTATGGACCCCGTTATTACGGACCCCGCTACTATGGCGCGTACCGGGGCCACTACGGTCCACGCTACTTCGGACCTCGCGTGGCCCACCGCCGTTACTGGTAAAGCTGTGCCGTGCGTTAGCGCGGGTCCAGTGGCCAGGAGGCGGTGATGCAAGCGAGGGACTACTCGGCCACCGAACCCCTGCGTGACGGATGCTGGATTGTGGTCCGCGCCCTCCGGCCTGAGGACCGGGCCAGTCTGCTTGCCGCCGTCGGCCGGATCAGTGACCGGTCCCTCTACCGGCGCTTCTTCGCCTTCAAGCGAGGCTTCACCGACCAGGAGGTCGACTTCTACCTCAAGGTCGACTTCGTCAGCCACGTCGCCCTCGTCGCGACGCTGGAGGAGGATGGACAGCCGGTGATCGTCGGCGGGGCACGCTACATCGTGGGACAGCCCGACCAGGCCGAGATCGCCTTCGCCGTGGACGATGCCCACCAAGGGCGGGGCATCGGCGCGGCCCTGATGCGCCACTTGGCACTGATTGCCCGTCGGGCCGGGCTCAAGGAGCTGGCCGCGGATGTCATGCCAGACAACACCGCGATGCTGAAGGTGTTCGCGGCGAGCGGGCTCGGCCTCAGGACCCGGCGGGAGCCGGATGCCACCCATGTCGTGCTCCGGCTTTCGTGAGCCGGATTGGGGAGTGGCACGGCTGCGCGCCACGGTCGTGGAGCCTGCGCCGCATGTGTTCGCCTAGGCCAAGCCGCGGATCGGGAGGCACACCATGCAAAAAGCCACGATGCGGCAGCTCACACGCCCCAGGCAGCGTCCCGCCAACGACAATGCTCCAAGCCGATCCACAGGATTCGGTGACCGGCCGTCACGGCACATGGCGCGATGGGCGCTCCTGGGTTTTGGCCTGTTGAGCCTGACCATCGTGTCCTGCCTATTGGGCATCGGTGCCATCGAGATCTTCCTGCGGTGGGCCTGACGTCCCCTGCTCCCTGGCTCGGGCAAACGATCTTGCCCGAACGTGGAGCCTTGGCCATGGCGCCAATGGCGCCGTTGTGGCAAATTCTCATGCTCCAACAACGAAGGCGCTAGGGCATGGAGCAGGTGCGCCCGCAGACCTCGCTCGCTGCTGGAGCAGCGGATCGGACACACGCCTGGATCGTCGTGGGCTTGCTGTTCCTGTTCATGCTCATCAATTTCGCCGACCGGGCGGTGCTTGGTCTCGCGGCCGTTCCGATCATGCAGGAGCTGGGCCTGAGCCACACGGAGTTCGGGCTCATTGCAACGAGCTTCTTCACCCTCTTCTCGGTAGGAGGTGTGATCGGCGGGTTCCTGGTGAACCGTGTCGCCAGCAAGTGGGTGCTGGCTGCGCTGGCGCTGATCTGGTCCCTATGCCAGTTGCCCATGCTGCTGTCGGTTTCGGTGGCTGCCCTGGTTGTGAACCGGATCGCCCTCGGCTTCAGCGAAGGGCCCGCCTACCCGATTGCCCTGCATGCCGCCTACCAATGGTTCGCGAACGAACGCCGCGCCGTCCCAACCAGCCTCATCGCCATCGGCGCCTTGGCGGGCAACGGGATCGCGGCGCCGGTGATCGTCGCCATCGTCGCAGCGTGGTCCTGGCACGCCGCTTTCGGCTTTCTCGGATTCATCGGCCTGGTCTGGTGCGCCGTATGGCTGTTGGTGGCCCGCGAGGGTCCGATCACCCCGGATCGCGTCAGCTCCGGCGGGACCACGGCGCGCCTGTCGTACCGCCGCCTATTCAGGTGTCGGACGGTCGTCGGCGTCCAGGTGGTCGGCTTCTGCGCCTACTGGCTGCTGACGCTGGCGGTCGTCTGGCTGCCGGCGTTCCTGATCCAGGCCTTCGGCTACACGCCAGCTCAAGCCGGTTGGATCATGATGCTGGTGTCCCTGGGTCAGATCGTGCTCCTGCCCGCGGTGGCGACCCTGTCCGACGGTCTGAAGCGGCGCGGCGTCCCAAGCCGGCTGGCGTGCGGATCGGTGGCGTGCGCCAGCACCCTCGCCGCCGGCCTGATCATCATCCTGTTGGCGCGATCCGAGGGGTCCCTGCCGATCATCGTGTGCACCGTGGTCGCCTTCTCCCTCTGCAACGTGATGTTCGTGCTTGGGCCCGTCCTGGTCGCCGAGGTCACGCCGGTCGAGCGGCGCGGGGCGGTCCTCGGCGTCACCAACGCGATCACGACGCTGGCCGGTCCGCTTGCCCCGGTGGTCACGGGGCTGGTGCTTGACGTCGGCTCCCACCCTGCGGACGGGGTCCGCACAGCCCTCCTGATCGCGGGAGGGCTGGCCATCCTGGGGGCTGTGGTCGGGGTGGCCCTGATCGATCCGGAGGCGGACCAAGCCCGCAATCCGCCGGACCCCCAGGAGGAAACCCAACCGGCGTAACGGCTCACCTGGGCACCCACGGCCTCGGACAGGGCGCACGATCACCGAGCCCGATGGCCGGACATGGATCAAGGCGGGCTGTCTGGAGTGAGACAGATTGTGATCGCTTCCAGAGGGCGTACTTGATCGCCCAGAACAAGCACTTGGCATTTTGAGATCAACGACCATGCGAGGCCCCTCACCGGTGCCGTCGCTCTCGCCATGTGTGCCCAGTTGTTGGGCTTCAGGCCATTCCAGCCAGACGTGGATCGGAGGCAGCTCGTAAGCCTTTTGAACCTTTGACGGCATGGGCTTCCAAACCGCAGATTTGCCTGCTCCGGAAACCGGGCAAGAGGTGAGGCCATGGCGGTGGACCGTACGATGCTGAGGCAGGCCCTGAGCGAACTTGTCAGGTTGAAGGGCGGCGCGGAGAACCCGACCCGGTTCCTCGCGCTGCTCTACAGCTCCGCCCTGAGCGAATGGGCGGGAGAACTCGGTGTGGACCAACAGAAGCTCAATAGGCTGGTCCACGTCAGGGAGGCGGCTTCAGGTCGCTGAGGCGGCCTGCGGCTCACCGCAGGCCGACCTCGATTCCGCTCACATTGGCGTTCAACTCCAGGCCGATGTTGCGGCCGCGCAGGTCGAGAACGACGCCCCTCGCATTCTGCAGGCGAATGCTCGACACGCCCCCGCCGGCGGCGGCTCCCACGCCAACGGCCGTATAGGTGCCGACGATGTCGGTGGCCCGGCGCAGGTTGTAGGCGCGCCCAACCAGGTCGGCCTTTGAGGCCCCAATCATCGCGCCGAAGCTCAAGCCGCCAACACTCAGCGGATATCGCCGTCCTTGAAAAACCAGCGTTCCCCTGCCGCCGCCGATGCCGACGATGAACCCCGCCTTGGCGATCTCGACGTAGACCGTGCCGGTCGCGGCCCATCCTGGTGCCGCCAGCCCTGGCGCGAACGTCACCGCAAGGGCAACCAGGCCGGAACGAAGAGCATGATGGACTGTGAGCATGGATCTCTCCCTCGTCTCACGCTCGCACGGGCAGACGCGAACCCTGAACCTGTCGAGCGCTCGGCCTGCGACGGAAGGCCCGTCGCCCGGATGCGCGATCGGGCGCGCCTTCCGGATCTCGCAAACCTTAGGCCATGGACCCTCAGGGTGCTTGACACTTGAGGACATCGGCTCGGCATTTCGGGACCGACGCCCGCTTCTCGATCTCGCGCATCGCGTGGCTGCTCGGGTCTCTGGAGGTCAGTGCCTTCACCCGTGCCTTCCGCCGCTGGACTGGACAAACATTGACCCCGGCGCGGGCCAAATATCTGGGCCGCAGCACAGCCCGGGATGCCATGGCCTAGATGCGGTCGGCTTGCCGGGGCCAAGTGTCACGGCAGGAATCCATCATCATCTGGCCCGGCCTTCGCCATTCAGGGACCTGGTGTAGATGGTCATCAGCTTGCCCATCTCGGAATTGTAGTCGCGCAGGGTCTCCTCCATCCAGCGGGATTGGATGGCCGTCACATCCGCGAGGTTCTTGCATCCCACCATCTCGCGGGTGGTCTCAGCGTCCTTCTCAAGGCGCATGGACACGAAGCTCATCATCTCGCGCTGACATTCGGTGGCCGCGGCGAGCCACGTTTCCGTGGCATTGGCCAGGGCGCGAGCCCTGTCGTCCGACACAGCAAAGACGGCACCGCTTCGCAGCGTATCCGATGTTCCTGAGTTTTTTGACATAGTGGCCATGGATCGTCCTCCTTGAGTGGAATCCTTCTTCAGCCTGAAGGGGCGCCCCTCACCTGCTCCAGGCGGCAGAGGGTGAAGCCGCCGCCCGTCTTGCCGTCAGTGCCCACCGAGCACGAGGGTCTGGATCGGATACAGCAGCGCCTGGATGCGCAGGATCATGGCATGCACGAGCCCGACCGCATCCACCGCGTGGAGAACGAACCCTCGCATCGTGCCGGTTTCAGGCGCGATGATTTCCTCGTGGTGGCTGCTATAGGCATTGACGATGCAGCTGCTGCCGGGTGTGACGCCGTCGAACCCGCCCTCGTAGAGAGGCTCCAGGAAGGCCAGGACGGTTCCCGGCCGCGTCACCTGCTGCGCATCGAGCAACTGCTCGCCGCTGCGGATCTGGCCCGCGGCGATATAGTCCTGCACCCCGGTCACCACCATCGGGATGATCGTCCAGGGCTTCGACGCGCAGGTCGCCTCGGCCACCATCCCGACCTTCATCACCTGTGCTTCGACCTGCCCGAAGCCGGCCTGCAGGCGTCCCCGGCCAGCGCCTGCCGGGATCAGAACCCCGGCCGGGCGCATCAGCGGGTTGACAATGTCGCCCACCCGCAGCGTGAACTGCTCGACCCGCCCATCAACGCCGGCCCGGACGACAGTCTTCGACAGGTCCACCTCCGCTTGGGCCAACTCGGCCTCGGCGCTGGCCTTTTGGGCGGGGAGCAGGGTGGAGAGTTGCGCCTCGGCCTGTTGTTTGGCGGCAGTGGCGGCATCGATACTGCCCTGGCGTCCCTGTACGGCAACCTGCAGCTTCTCGATGTCGCGAGTGGCGACGGCGCCTGGATTGCGCCGGTAGATCTCCTGCTTGGTCTCCAGCTCATCCACCGCCTGCTGGTAGGAGCTCCGGGTCTCCACGATCTTGCCTTCGGCGGCCTGGATGTCGGCGCGGGCGACCACCATGGCGGCGTCGGTCTCGGCGATCTTGCGGCGGGCGGTCTCCGCGGCCGCCTCCTGCTTGGCGCTGTCGAGCCGGAAGAGCGGCGCACCTTGCCTGACCTCCCCGCTCACTCCGTCGACATAGATCTCAGCCACACGCCCGTTGGTTTCGGGCAGGACCGGGATGGTACGGAAATATGCGGTGGCGTTCGTGGTCGCCGGGTGGTTGTAGAAGACCACCGTGATCAGCCCGATGGTGAGCATCAGGCACGACACGATGCCCCAACGCAGCTCGAACCACACCGAGTAGAAGGTGATCTCCTTGCCGATGCGCTTGCCCTGGCCATAGCGGCGGTAGAGATAGTCCGGCAGGATCGTCAGCAGAGAGCAGAGAAGAAGCTCAAGCATGGGTCCGCTCCTTCGGCATACGGGGCAAAGTGATGGTCTTCGGCACTTCGACTGGCCCTTCACCCGGTCCTTCCGCGGGTGGGCCGATGGTGCCGATCTCGTCCGGAGCCTCGCCCGCGCCTTCGCCCGGCGGGATGCCGGCGATCTTCTCCAGCGATCCGGCGATGCGACGCAGCGGATTGCCAAAGTCGGGAATGTCGATCAGGGCGAGCAGCAGCCCGGCCACCCAGAACAGGTGCACGTGCGTGAACAGCGCTAGAAGTCCCAGGATCGCGACGATCTCGAACTGCAGCTTGTGCCCTCTGTGGGCGATCCGCTCCGGCAGGGTGTGCAGGCGCAGGAACAGCAGGCCCACCGCCAGCACGGCGAGCACCAGGAACACCGCCACGACCACCATCAGAACATCGGTTCCGCCGGGCGTGGTGATGAAGACCGGCAGGTGATGGGGGGCTGCCGGGTTAACTGACGGGCTCATATTGTTTCTCCCAATGCGGGGGTTGAGGCACTCCCTGGGACAAGCTTCACCCCACGCGCTTGGGCCAGCTCTGGCGTCGGCGTGAGGTCCGCCAGGAAGGCCAGGAACGGCTTGAGCACCAGGATGCAGCCGACGGCCAGAACCAGGAGCAGCATGAGCCCGAGCGCCTTCTCGACGTAGGACGCCTCCTGGGACGCGGATTGCTCCCAGGTATGCATGGCGTTACGTGGATCCACAGAGCGCACGATTTCCTCCTGGTCAGTCCGACCGCTAACAGCCGCTGCAGACGCTGCGCAGGGTGCGGTTCAGGCGCCGGTCCATCTCGCGCATCTTTTTGTTGGCCTCCGACCTGCTTTTGTCCGCACCCGCCTGCAGGCCTTCCTGCTGCTGAACGGACGACAAGGTCGGCTGCCGGAGCGTAGGCCGATCAGGCGAAGATTGCTGGTCCGGCACCTGCGCCACGGCCGTTCCGACCCAAAGGAGTGCTGGGCCTGCAAGAGCGGTGAGTCTGCTCAACGACAAGGGAATGGAAGCCATCAGGACCTCCTCTTGTTGGCGTGTTCAAGCGTGGCACAAGCGTCACGCCATGATGCTGAGCCCGCCATCGACGTAGGTGGTCGTCCCGGTGAGCCGCCGGGCAAACGGCGTTGTGAGGTAGGCAGCCGTCAGGCCGACATCGTCGATGTCCACGAGCTCGCCGATGGGCGCCCGCTCGATGGCCTCGGTGAGAAGGACATCGAAGTCCTTCAGGCCGGAGGCCGCCCGAGTTTTCAGCGGGCCGGGCGAGACGGCATGCACCCGGATGTGCTTGTCGCCCAGCTCGTACGCGAGATAGCGGACAGCACTCTCCAGCGCCGCCTTCACGGGTCCCATCAGGTTGTAGTTCGGCACCACCTTGTTGGCACCATGATAGCTCATTGCCAGGAGCGTTCCGCCCTCTGGCATCAGCGGCTCGGCAAGCCGCGCCATGCGGATGAACGAATGGCAGGAGATGTCCATCGCCACCTTGAACCCCTCGTCGGAGCTGTCGACGAGCCGCCCCTGCAGGTCCTCCTTCGGGGCGAAGGCGATGGAATGGAGCGCGATGTCGAGGCTGCCCCAGGTCTCGCGGATCTGCTCGAAGACAGCCTCAAGCTGGCCGCTTTGAGCCACGTCGCACGGTGCGAAGACCGAGGCCCCGAGTTCCTTGGCCAGCGGCTCGACGTAGGGCTTCGCCTTCTCGTTGAGATAGGTCACCGCGAGGTCGGCCCCGAGCTCGCGGAAGATCCGGGCACAGCCGTAGGCAATCGAATGCTCGTTGGCGATGCCGATGACGAGAGCCCGCTTGCCGTGCAGGATCTTGGACTGGATGGCGGCTTTGGTCAGGTTGGTTGGTTGATCGTTCATGGAGTTGCCCTCGTGCGTCGATGGTCACGCGGTCGTCGGTGGGAGGCCGGCTTTGCCGTTGCCCCCGGGTGGGCTTGGGCCTGGTTCTGCACCAGTGGCACTGTGACCGGTTCAGCCATTGCCTTGCCTTGGGTCCCGCTCTCGGAGAGGAGGCGCCGGATCTCGCCCAGCAATGTGACCTGCTTGTCATTGGCCTCGATGCGGCCTTCCACGCGGTCGAGCAGATCGAGCAGCCCACGCCGGTCCTCGGGCGTCTCCAGGAGCTTGGGAAGCGCCAGGAGCGCCTTCACCGGCTCGAAGTCGACGATGTAGGACTGCTCGCGGATGATCTCACGCGCGGCCTCCGCCGGCATGTCGATCAGCCCGATCTCCTTGCCAACGAGGTCTCGGGCCCGCTTCATGGCCGAGAGCCGCCGGCGCCCGGTGCCGGCCTTCATCAGCAGGAGCGCCGCCCGGACCATCCCCTTCGTCCGGTCCCCGTCCTCAATATGCGTCAGCGCCTCCTTCACCAGAGGAGCGCTCCGCACGTCGATGGGTTGCTCCGCACCGGCTTCCTTGTCCTCCGCGGCCATGCCGATGCTGGCCGAGCCGTAGATGCGGAAGAAGGTGTTCTCCACCGAGGCGTCGCGCAGGTCGCGATAGAGATCCCACGAGGCAGAGGTGACGGCGGCCATCCAATGCTCCATCGCGGCCATCGGGCCTTCGTTGTCGCGCGGCGCCCGGTTCGCACGCACGATGTCGGCCATGCCCTTGAGCGGCCACAGGAAAGGATTGAGGTCTGAAACCGCCCAGCGTTGCGCCCGCTGCGGATTGAGGGCTCTGGCGGCTTTTGCAGCCGCCGGGGTGACCATCGGGGCCACAAATGGATGCACGAAGGACTCATAAGCGGAAGCGAGTGCCTCCGACGTTTTCTCGACCGCCTTGAACGGCCCCTCGTCCTTACGGCCGTATTTCTGCAGAACCTGGAGGTCCTCGATCCGGCGCTCGGTCAGCAGCACGTCGTAGCGCACGCTCCCGTTCGTCTTCTGCTCCTCGACCTGCATGCCATAGAGGCCCGGCGGCAGATGCTCGATGTACTCGATCAGGTCGACGATCTGGGTGTGCTCGCGCTTGGCGACCGCGCCCGAGACGAAGATGCCGAGATGGCCGACGCTCTTGTGCATCAGGCCGACGATCACCTGCCCGTTCGCCTTGAGGGCCTCTGTGGTCGGATAGAGGTCGGCGACCCAGTTGAAGGCCTGCTGCGGCGGCGTGATGTTGTCGCCGAGCGACGCGAACAGGATGATCGGCGATTTGATCGCCCGCAGGTCGAAGGCGCGCCCCTCGGACCACTCGGCGTCACCATCAGCCAGATTGTTGCCGACGAACAGGTTCTCGACGATCCATTTGATCTCCCGCCGGTCCATCAGGAAGAAGCCGCCCCACCAGCGCTCGAATTCCAGGAACCGCTCGGGTTCGGTGTCGATCTTCGAGAACAGGTTGTAGTACTTGTCGAAATAGGTGTTCGCCGGGTTGAGAGACTCGAAGTTGTCGACAAGGTAGGCGCCGTCGAACGTGCCGGCGCCGAGATCGCTCGCCAGCAGCGCAGGCCAGGTGCCGCCGAGCATGCCGCCCGCGTAGCGCATCGGGTTCTCGCCGTCGTTGCCGGCCCAGTACGACATTGGAGCGCCGTTGATCACGATGGGGCCAACGAGATCGGGTTCGAGGGCGCCGATGAGCATGGAGGCCCAGCCGCCCTGGCAGTTGCCGATCACGACCGGCTTGCGGGTCTTCGGATGGCGCTCGCCGACAATGCGCAGGAACTCGGCCTCGGCGCGCGAGACATCCGCGAGGGTCTGGCCGGGCATCGGCTCAGGGAAGAAGATCACGCAGTAGACCGGGTGCCCTGCCTTGAGCGCCACCCCGACCTGCGAGTCCTGCTTGAACCCGCCGATGCCGGGTCCATGGCCGGCCCGGGGATCGATGACGACGAAGGGGCGGCGCTCCGGGTCGGTCTTGATGCCGTCCGGCGGGAGGATGCGCACAAGGGCATAGTTGGCGGGCCGCTCGAAGGTGCGGGCGTCCGCGATCATCTCCCAGTCGAAGTCGAGCAGCGGCGGCTTGCCGGCTTTCTCGTGCTCGATCCAGTTGTTGCCGCGCTGGCGCAGCGTGTCCCAGTACAGGATCGAGCGCTGTGTGAAGTCGAGCCAGTAGTCGCTGGCATCGCGCCAGAAGTCGAAAGGCGTCACCGGGCGGGCGGGCCGCTCCAGCAGTGGCTCGCTCGCGGCTTTCACCGCATCGACGTAGCGCTGAGCCGCGCCCGTGCACCGCTCCTGGTAGACCTCGGTGAACTTCGCCTGCGCGCGGGCGACCTCCGTCAGCCGTGCTCCAGGACCATTGTTGCTTGCGCCATTCTTGTCTTGCTCAGTCCCGGCTTCGACTCGTGGCATTGCTCTCGTCCTCACAAAGGAGGGTTTCAGAAGGAATCACTTTTTGGCCTCGCCCCATTTGAGGAAGAAGCCGACATCTCCAGGGAAGCCGCCCGGCCACTCGATAATCTGGGCGCTCAGCCTGAAGCCCGCGGGCCGGAGCTGGTCGCGCCACAGCTCATAGGCCTGGCGCGGGCGCCCGGTCAGGGTGTCCGGCCACGTCGGATCCGCGTTGTTGATGGCGCGGCCCTTGTCCAAGCACAGGCTGTTGGGAAACCGCATGACCATCAGCTCGGTCTCGCCGCGCTCTGCGGCGGAGCGAAGCTTTGACTTAAGCGGCTGCAGGATCTCCTGCAAACGCTCGGGCGTCAGGTCAATGGGCTCGGCCATCCGCTTGATCAAGTCGTGGCGGGCCTTTTCCGCCCGATCCATGCCATCGACCGACTTCATGGCTTTCGCCATCTGCATCTCGGTCATGTAGTTGCGCAGGTCGGCGGCCGACATGAACGTCTCGTCCGCGAGCTGCTGTTGGGCCTTTTCGTCCGGCTTGGTCTTCAGCGTTTCCATGACATCAATCCTCCTGTTCAGGATGCGAGCCGCGCCTGCATGGCGCCGAGCACACTGCGCGTCTGCCGGGCGATCACCAGTTCCTCATTGGTGGGGATGACCCACGCCGTGGGCCCGGTTCCGGAAGAGATGCATGGGCCGCCGGTGCGGTTCGCGGCGTCATCGAGGGCGAGACCCGCCCAAGCGAGGCCGGCCATCACCTCGGCCCGCGTCGCGGTGTCGTTCTCGCCAATGCCGGCCGTGAAGACGAGCCCGTCAATCCCGCCGAGAGCGGCCATGAGGGAGCCGATTTCGCGCGTGATCCGATAGACGAACAGATCGATGGCCCGCTTGGCGTCCACATCCGTCGCCGCCTTTGAGCGCAGAACGCGCATGTCGTTCGAGATCCCGGACACCCCAAGCAGCCCAGACTTGGTGTAGAGCACGCGCTCGGCAGCCTCCGGCGTAAGCTTCATTTCCCGGAGCATGTAGAAGATAACGCCCGCATCGACGGCGCCGCAGCGGGTTCCCATCGGCAGACCGTCGAGGGCGGAGAAGCCCATGGTCGTCGCGACGCTAACACCACCTTTGAGGGCGCATAGGCTCGCCCCGTTGCCGAGATGGGCTACAATCACCCTCCCCTCAGCGAGGCGCGGGTCGTAGTCCTTCAGTACGGACGAAACGTAATCATAGGATAGCCCGTGGAAGCCGTAACGCTGTACGCCGCGTTCGCGCATCTCACGCGGCAGAGCGAACAGGGTCGCGATGTCGGACTGCGTGTGGTGGAAGCCCGTGTCGAAGCAGGCAACCTGCGGGATCCCCGGCAGGCGGCGGCGCACGATCCGGATCGGCTCCAGGTTGTGCGGCTGATGCAAGGGCGCGAGCGGCACCAGTTTTTCGAGCACTTGGACGACGTTGTCGTCGACAAGCACCGGAGCAGAGAAGGCCTGTCCGCCATGAACCACCCGGTGTCCGATGGCGGCAAGCGTGCGCCCCTCCTGATGCTGCCGCAACCAGGAGATCAGGTGCATCAACGCCGCCTCGTGCCCGAACTCCTCACCGGACGTCCACGACATCTCGTCGAGGTTCGCGCCCCCGGCGTGCCTGACGATGAAATGAGCGGCGCCCCCCAGACCTTCGTAAAGACCCTTCCAGACCAGCCGCGGCTCGGTATCTCCCTCGATATCGAAGACCTGGAACTTGAGGCTCGATGAGCCCGCGTTGAGGACGATGAGGACGGGGATCATGGCTCAGACCTCCGGGACAGAGAGCTGCCTGCGCTGCGCGTCGGCGGCGAGCGAGGCCACGGCGCAGGAGGCGAGCCGGGTGATCGTCGAGTCGGCCCGGCTGGTGAGGATGATCGGCACGCGGGCCCCGAGCACGATGCCAGCGGCATCGGCGTCGGCCAGAAAGGTCAGGCTCTTGGCCAGCATGTTGCCAGCTTCGAGATCCGGAACCACGAGGACGTTGGCCTGTCCGGCCACCGGCGAATGGATCTTCTTGATCTTGGCCGCGCCGAGATCGATGGCATTATCGAGGGCAAGCGGACCGTCGAGGATGCCGCCCGTGATCTGGCCGCGGTCGGCCATCTTGCACAAAGCCGCGGCCTCGATGGTCGAGGGCACCTTCGGGTTGACGGTCTCCATTGCCGACAGGATCGCCACCCGCACTGGATCGACCCGCAACGCACGGGCAAGGTCGATGGCGTTCTGGACGATGTGGACCTTGTCCTCCAGCGTCGGCGCGATGTTCACGGCCGCATCCGTGATGATGAGCGCGGTGTCATGGCCGGGTACGTCCATGACGAAGCAGTGGCTGATCCGGCGGGCGGTGCGCAGCCCCCCCTCGCGACGAACGATTGCGCCCATGAGCTCGTCCGTGTGCAGGCTCCCCTTCATCAGCGCCTCGGCCTGGCCGGACTTCACAAGCTCAACGGCCGCCTCCGCCGCCGCATGGCTGTGCGGGGCATCCACGATGCGCATCGTGGAGACATCCTTGCCGAGCGCCTCCGCGGCGGCCGTGATCTTGGCCTGCGGCCCGACAAGGATCGGCTCGATCAGGCTGAGCCCGGCTGCCTCGAACACCGCGCTTAAGGAGGCCGCATCGCACGGGTGCGCCACGGCCACCTTCAACTTCGGAAGAGACTGCGCAGCCAACACCAGCCGGTCGTACTTGTCGTGTCGCCGCTCACCCTGAGACCCACCTTGGGCTTTCACCGCAACCGTCATGCTGGCCTCCATGCTCTGCTCCCGATGGACAGCCGCAGTGGACCGCCCGGAGGAGCCGCCGGGGTTGCGAGGAGCGTGCGGAAGCGAGGCTCAAGTCCAGGTCCGCAGCCGCCCGGCTTGTTTGCAGGAGCGAGTATGGCCCCTTCCACCCCGGCTGCTTGACCTGTTGGGCCATCGCATTGACAGTTTTGGACTGCCGCGCGAGAAGTGAGCGGGAGCACCGTCCAGTCCGTCCTGGAGAAGCCTCATGGCCCATTTCTCCCATCGGCAGGATGACCCTGTCAGGAAAGATCGTTCGATCCGTTTGAACGGCCGCCGGGACCTGGGCGGAGACGGCGCGGTTTGCGAAACCGCGGTTTCCTGATCCGAGGGTGACTGCGGCGCCACGCCGATGGGGTTTGCCCCGACCAGCGCCGAAAGGCGCGCGTGAACGCGCTCAATTCAGAGTACTTCAGGGCAGCCGCCACCTGGCTCAGCGCCATGTCGGTGTTCTCCAACAGCTCGCACGCGATCTCGAAGCGAACCTCGTTGGCGACCTGCCGGAACGCGAGGCCTTCCATGCGCAGGTGACGGCTCATGGTGCGGCGGTGCATCGAGAACAGCTGGGCAATCATGGCGGCGGAACAGGAGTCGCGGAGCAACTCGGTCCGCAGCACACGACGCAGATCCTCGGTGAGGGGGCCGGCATCATGGAGTGAGGTCGGCCCGTCTGCCCTGTGGGTGAATGGCGTTTCCACGGTTCCTTCCCCCTCTCTGGCGGCCCGCTGCTCGCCGGACGAGCCCATCTTAGCCTCTCCCCATCCGCTTGCTTGACACCATGAGACTTCCTCTTGACAGTTGGGTTAGGCAGACAGGGGGACCGGCTAGGCGCCCTCCTCGGGCGGGGTCCCCTTGACGAGCTTGAGAGCCTGTCGGGCGGCCGGAGCCGGCTCGGCCTCCCCGCGGCCCGTCACCTGCACGGTCGGGGACGCGAACCTGATCCCGTTCTCGTCGAAGGCCGTCTTGAGCATGGCGTAGGCCCTGCGCCGGATCACGAACTGCTCGCCCGGGCGCGTCGTCATCTTCATGCGCAGCTGGATGGCGAACTCACCGAACTGCTCCACGCCCTGCATCTTGAGCGGCTCGATGAGGTTGGATGCGAACACCGGGTCCGCCGCCAGCTCCTTGCCAACCGGCTTGATAACCTTCTTCGCTTTGTCGAGATCGGTGTCGTAGGTGACGTTGATGGTCACCTTGTCGATGACCCAGTCGCGGCTCATGTTCTCCACCGCCCCGAGCTGCCCGTACGGGATCTTGCCCTGAGGTCTTGCATTCACGACCTGCTCCCGTCCAGACCGGTTACGGACAGCGATAGACGATCTGGCCATAGGAGTTCACGACCTGCCGGCAGCCCGGGGCTGCGTAATAGTAGGTCCCAGCCGCCGCAGCTCCAGCGGCCGCCCCATAGGCGACCGACCTGCGGGTGGTCCGGCGGGCAACGCCGGCATAGCTCATGGGCGTCGCCGGCCGCCCGACCCTCGCCTCCGCCTGGCTGACGAGCGAACCGGGGGGGACGGGGCCATCACCGTTCCAGAGCAGGGCCGCGCCGCCGGCCAACAGGGCGAGCAAGGTGCGGGACAACATTCTCAGGCCTGACGTGTTCATTTCGCACCTCCGGGGACAACCCCTGCGGGAATGTCGTCGATGTCTTGGAGCAGAGTGATCGCGACGCCGTTGGCGCCTACCGGCGGCTTGAACGCGAACGCGTCCGATGCCGGACTGACACCGGTCTTCCAGTCCCGGAGTCGCAGGGTGTACTGGGGGGCGCCGCCGACCGCCTTGCTGGTGATGACGTACTTGCGCGGCACCGGTCGCTCGCCAACCTCAACCCAGATCTGCCAATCGGTGTCGAGGTTGCGGAAGGCGAGATGCTCGCACTCGACGCCCTCGACGACGCCGCGGCCGATATGCTTGGCCTCCAGCACCCCGGCCATCAGCTCCTCGTAGGGCTTCGACAACAGGAGATCCGCACCCGGAAGTTCAAGCGGGGCCTCGGTCCGGAGCCGGTCGACGACCTCGTCGAACGAGCTGGCGGCTGGCACTTGGGCGAACCGGTTGCCGCCCCGGTCAAAGACCGTCACGTTGGATCCATCCGAGATGAGCTCGACATCGGCGTAGCCGCCGGTTCGGCTCACCCGGAACCTGTTCGGACGGCTCAAGGCGATGTCCCCCGAGGCGCTGAACTGGATCTTCTCGACAGCCGGGGTCACCACCTCGACATCGGCATCATATTTGAGTGACAGGTTCTCCTGGCGGCTGACGTAGTCGGCCATGAGTTTCAGGATGATCTGCGCCTCCCCCTCCGCCGCCCATGCCGCGGGCGCACCCGTGAGGGCGATGGCAGCGAGAAGGCCCAGCCCGGACTTTCTGAGCGCCGCGCCCGAACGTGAACAGGTCCCTCGTCTCATTGCGTGATCCTCCCTGGACTGTCCGGCGGCGAGAACCAGCGCGAGCAGGCGCGCTTCGCCCACTTGGATCGACAGCCGATGGGATCACCTTAGGCCAGCCACGGCGGCGTGCTTGACCGGTGGGGACAATCTTCTGACAGTTTGGGCCGTCTGCGTGTCATTTCGGGGCTTCGCCCCACAGGCTCGCCCCACCGAGCAGGATTCATGGAGCGTGGACGACATCCCGGGGACGGTTCTGGTCGGCGCGGAGGTTCGCTGTGTCGTTCGTGTGGGCTCAGGACCACCAGGTGAAGGCGGGTGCGAAGCACCGGCCAAAGCGGTATGCCTTGGCCGGGAGCACTCATTCCACCCCATTAGGTCATGCCCCAGCAGGCCATAGCCTTTCTGCCCCACAAATCGAAGCGGAGGGAGCGGCCAAAACTGTCAAGAGATTGTCTCCTTCGATCAAGCACGTCCTCCCAATCGATCTAAGGTAACGCCAAAGGGAAGACGAAATTCTTCCGTTGAGAGCAGGGCGGAGCCGCTGAAGTCATGACGCGCCTCCGGATCCCGAGCAGGAGGACGCGCGCATGACCCGCTCCAGCAAGGACGACGAATTGTTTCCGGCACTTCCCGAACCGATCAGCCTTCCGTCAGGCATCAACCGGCGGACGTTCTTCTTGCGCCACGCCGCCATCGGCGCGGCGGCAGTGATGACCGGTACGACATGGTCTGCGGAGACCCGTGCGCAGCAGGCCGCTACGGAGGCGGCCGCGCAACAGGCCAAGAGGGAAGCTGCGGGCGGCGATGCCGGCCTCAAGATGAGCTCGGCCCTTTCGCCCGATCTCGATGTTGTCAAATCATCGAAAGGTCCGGTCATGACGGTGGCCGACGAGTTCTACAAGGTCGGCCCCGGCCCCTCCAGCTCGCACACCATCGGGCCCATGCGCATAACGTACGATTTCTACCAGCGCTGCACGAAGCTGCCCGCGGGCCAACTGGCGCAGGCCACCGGCCTCAAGGTCCACCTCTTCGGCAGCCTCAGTGCGACAGGCAAGGGTCATGGCACCGAACGCGCCGCCCTTGCTGGCCTCGTCGGCAAGGAACCGGCCACCGTGGATCCGCGGTTCCTCGACGAGATGATCGCCAAGCCGCAGCAGACCTACCCGGTGCAGCTCGGAAGCAAGACGTTCAATCTGTCCCTGGCGGATATCGTCTACGACGCACCGAAGGGTGATTTCCCGCATCCGAACACCATGACGGCCCGCCTCATGGCCGGGGAAAAGGTCCTCTACGAGCAGGAGTACTATTCGGTCGGTGGCGGGTTCATCGAGTGGAAGGGCTACGAGCCGCCCAAGAAGGGGCAGCCGAAATATCCCTACGCGACCATGAAGGAACTGCGGCAGCACGCGGAGGCCAACAACATCTCGGTTGCCGATGTCGTGATGGCGAATGAATTGGCCGTGTCCGGAAAGAATGAGGAGCAGATCAACGCGTTCCTGGACAAGATCGCCAACGCGATGATCGCCACGGTGAAGACCGGCCTTTCCTACAAGGATGACGTCCTGCCTGGGCCGATCAAGCTCCACTCCAAGGCCGCCACGGTCTATGAGCGGGCGATGGATGACACCTACATGAGCGACCGCGCCATCGGACTGGTGTCGGCCTTCGCCCTCGCCGCCTCCGAGGAGAATGCCCGCGGCCACTTGGTGATCACCGCGCCGACGGGCGGCTCGGCGGGGGTGATGCCGGCCGTCGTCTACGCCCTGACCCAGAGCGGCCGCGCGGTGCCGATGGACAAGATCCGGGAAGGGCTGCTGGCTGGCCTGGCCGTCGGCTACCTGTGCAAGCACAACGCCACTCTGGCCGCGGCGGAAGGCGGATGCCAGGCCGAGATCGGCGTCGCCTCCGCGATGGCCGCCGCGTTGATCACGCAGGTCCTGAACCAGCCGCCGCGCGTGATCGAGAACGCAGCTGAGTCAGCCCTGGAGCATCACCTGGGCATGACCTGCGATCCGGTCGCCGGCTATGTGCAGGTCCCGTGCATCGAGCGCTGCGCCTTCGGGGCCGTGAAGGCCTGGGCCGCCGCCATGATCGCCACCAACGAGATCGCGAGCCGGCACCGGGTCGATCTCGACACGACGATCAAGACACTGTCGGACACCGCCAAGGACATGAACCCGAAATACAAGGAAACGAGCGAGGCTGGGCTGGCCCAGAACCTGGTGCTCTGCTGAGGCAACCGCCGCCGCATGCGAGCCGCCGTGAGCGTACTGAACGACGATCCCATAGGCGTCGTGGGAGGAGACCGTCATGCCCGATGAAGCCATTGCTGCGCATGGATCTGCCGATACACTGAAGCAACCTCCAGGAAAGCAGCCGACCCAGGGGCGCCGGGCTGGCGCATCCCACGCCCCGTCTTCGGTGAGCGAATGGGCGGGCTTCTCGCCCGGGCGCTGGCAGAGCACCGTCGACGTCCGCGACTTCATCCAGCGCAACGTCACGCCCTATGACGGCGACGAGGCCTTTCTGGCGGAGCCGAGCGAGCGAACGAAGGCTGTCTGGGCCAAGTTGCAACCCTACTTCCAAGAGGAGATCCGCAAGGGCGTCCTGGACGTCGATGCCAAGACGCCTTCCTCGATGACCGCTCATGCGCCTGGCTACATCGACCGCGACAACGAGGTGATCGTCGGATTGCAGACCGATGCGCCGTTCAAACGGGCCATCATGCCGTATGGCGGATTGCGCATGGTCGAGGCCGGGCTGAAGGCGGCAGGCTTCGAGCCGGATCCCATCGTGCACGAGGCCTTCACCAAGTATCGCAAGACCCACAACGACGGGGTCTTCGATGCCTACACGCCGGAGATCATGGCCTGCCGGCGGAGCCACATCGTCACCGGCCTGCCCGACTCCTATGGCCGGGGCCGGATCATCGGTGACTATCGCCGGGTCGCGCTGTACGGCACGGACAAATTACTGGCGGCCAAACGCGGCGAGCGGGCGCTGCTCGATGCCAAGTGGCCGACCGACGACGTGATCCGCGAGCGCGAGGAACTGGCCGAGCAGATGCGGGCTCTGGCTGACCTCGCGACCATGGCGAAAGGCTACGGCTGCGACATCACGCAGCCCGCCGCGGATGCCCGCGAGGCCGTGCAATGGACCTATTTCGGCTATCTCGGCGCTATCAAGGAGGCCAACGGCGCGGCCATGTCCATCGGCCGCATCTCGTCCTTCCTCGACATCTACATCGAGCGCGATTTGAAGAGCGGCGCGCTCGATGAAGCGGGTGCCCAGGAGCTCATCGACCAACTCGTCCAGAAGCTGCGCATCGTCCGCTTCCTGCGCACGCCCGACTACGACGCCCTGTTCTCGGGCGACCCCTACTGGGCAACCGAATGCGTCGGCGGCATGGATCTCAACGGACGGCCCCTGGTCACCCGCACGAGCTTCCGCATGCTGCACACGCTGACGAACCTCGGTCCGGCCCCGGAGCCCAACATGACAGTGCTGTGGTCGAAGCAGCTTCCGGATGGGTTCAAGCGCTACTGCATCAAGGTCTCGGCCGAGACGTCGTCGATCCAGTACGAGAACGACGACCTCATGCGCCCTTACTGGGGCGACGATTACGGCATCGCCTGCTGCGTCTCGGCCATGCGCATCGGCAACCAGATGCAGTTCTTCGGCGCGCGGGTGAACCTCGCCAAGTGCCTGCTCTACGCGATCAATGGCGGGCGGGACGAGGTCAGCGGCGAGCAGATCGGCCCGGCATCGACACCTGTAATCGGCGATGTCCTGGATTACGATGACGTCATGACGAAGTTCGATGCCATGATGGAGTGGCTGGCCCGGACCTACGTCCACGCCATGAACTGCATTCACTACATGCATGACAAGTACTACTACGAGCGCCTGGAAATGGCGCTGCACGACCAGCAGATCCTGCGCACGATGGCCTTCGGCATTGCCGGCCTGTCCGTGGTGGCCGACAGCCTGTCAGCCATCAAGCATGCGGAGGTCAGGCCGGTCCGCCGCGATGATGGCCTGATCGTCGGCTACGAGACCAACGGCGACTTCCCGCAATACGGCAACAATGACGACCGTGTCGACAGCATTGCGGCCGATCTCGTCTCCACCTTCATGAAGAAGATCCGCAAGCACCCGACCTACCGGAACGCCGTTCACACGCAGTCGGTGCTGACCATCACCAGCAACGTCGTCTACGGCAAGCATACGGGCGACACACCGGACGGACGAAAGAGCGGCGAGCCCTTTGCTCCCGGCGCCAATCCGATGCACGGCCGCGACAGCCACGGCTGGCTGGCATCGTGCCTGTCGGTCGCCAAGCTGCCCTATGCGGACGCGCAGGACGGCATCAGCTACACCGTATCGATCACGCCAAGCCTCAATCGCCTGGACCAGGGCGAGAAGATTGCCCAGGCCGTGAAGGTCATGGACACGTACTGTGGGCAGGGCGGGTTCCACATGAATCTCAACGTCCTCAACCGCGACACCCTGATCGACGCGATGGAGCATCCGGACAAGTACCCGCAGCTGACGATCCGGGTCTCGGGCTATGCGGTCAATTTCGTGCGCCTGACGCGGGAGCAGCAGATGGATGTGATCAGCCGCACCTTCCATGGCGATGGGTGAGAAGCATGGCCGACGAACCCTGGGCCCACAGCCGGTACGACCTGCAACAGGCACGATCCCCGGACGCTCCTGAGACGGCCGACTTCAATGATCCCAGGGGCGATTTTGGCTGGATCCACTCCTACGAGACCGGGTCCACCCTAGACGGACCGGGCATCAGGGTCGTCGTGTTCATGAGCGGCTGCCTGCTGCGCTGCCTCTACTGCCACAACCCGGACACTTGGCATCTCAAGGACGGCACCCAGATTCCGTTTGAGAGGGCCAGAGCCGCGCTTCAGGCTTACGCCGCACCGCTACGAGCGCTGGACGGCGGCCTGACGATCTCGGGCGGAGAGCCACTGGTTCAGGTGCACTTCACGAAGCGTCTCTTCGCAGCCGCCAAGGGAATGGGCCTCCATACGGCTTTGGACACATCGGGCTTCCTCGGCGCACGCGCAGATGACGAGTACCTGCGCCAGGTTGATCTCGTGCTGCTCGACATCAAGTCCTGGGATCCGGAGACCTACCGCCGCGCCGTGGGGCAGGATATCCGTCCGACCATCCAATTCGCGGAGCGCTTGGCAGCGATTGAGAAACCGGTGTGGGTGCGGTTCGTGCTGGTTCCGGGGCTGACCGATGATCCTGCCAATGTCGAGGGCATCGCCCGCTTCGTCGCGCCGATGCGCAACGTGGAGTGGGTCGAGGTCCTCCCGTTCCATCAGATGGGCGCCTTCAAGTGGAAGGCCATGGGGTTGAACTACGAGTTGCCCGATACGCCATCACCCTCCCCTGATCTGGTGGCGCGGGTGATCGGACAGTTCCGTGAGGCAGGCTGCCGTGCGAGATGAGCGGAGGCGATGATGAACCTTATTCGGACCCTGCTTGAGTCCTCGCCCTTGCTGGCGCTGTTTCTCGCCATAGCGGCCGGCTATGCGCTCGGACAGATCTCGGTTGCTGGCGTGTCGTTTGGCGCCGGCGCGGTCTTGTTCAGCGGCTTGATCATTGGCGCCATTGCCCCGAAGGCGGCGCCCCCCGGGCTGGTCGGCACGATGGGCCTCGTGATGTTCGTCTACGGGGTCGGCATCCAGTACGGACCGCAGTTCTTCGCCAACATCCGCGGTCCTGGCCCGAAATACATTGCTCTTGCAACCGTTGCGGTCGTTGCCTCTCTTCTCGTCGCGATGCTGCTTGCCGAGCCGCTTGGTATCACGCTTGCGACCGCGGCCGGGTTGTTCGCAGGTTCCGGCACCAGCACGCCGACCCTGCAGGCGGCGCTGACCGCGGCGGGCAACCAGGATCCGGCCATCGGATATTCTGTCTCGTATCCCTTCGGGGTGATGGGGCCAATCATTCTGATGACCCTCATGGCGGCTTTGCTCAAGCCCAAGTTCGACGCACCGAAACAGAACGTTCGGCTTGCCGAGCTCACCCTTGACACCAACTGCGAGGACCGGACTGTGGACGAGATCTCCCAGATCCTGCCAGCGGATGTGAAGATCGTCGCAGTGCGCCAGCATCACGTGAACGCACCGCCCGCTGCCGGGACCAAGTTGCACGAGGGCGACGGTTTGCTGCTCGTCGGCAGCCCAGGGAGCATTGATCAGGCGAAGAGTTTCATCGGGCGGGAGGACCCCGGACGCCTGAGCCGGGATCGCGCGAACTTTGATGTCGTGCGCGTGTACGTCTCAAAAGCAGCCTTTGTTGGCAAGCCTCTTCGGGACATCGCTCTTCCCAACTTTCCCGTCATGATTTCGCACGTGCGCCGGGGCGACGTAGAGTTGATCGCGACCTCCGACCTGACCATCGAGTTCGGCGATCTCCTAGTGGCGGCCGTTCCGACGGGCCGGAAAGCCGAGGTCCAACGCTATTTCGGCGACAGCATCAAGGGCAACGCCGAACTGTCGTTCGTCTCCATCGGCGTCGGGATTGCGCTCGGACTGCTGCTCGGGATGGTGCCCGTCCCCCTGCCCGGGGGAGGCACCTTCAGCCTAGGTGTCGCCGGCGGCCCGCTCGTCATGGCTCTGATCCTCGGCCGGCTTGGCCGCACAGGTCCCATCGGCTGGGGCATGCCGGTGGTGGCGAACCTGGTCCTGCGGAACCTCGGTCTAGCCATCTTCATCGGATCGGTTGCGATTGGCGCCGGCGGGCCGTTCGTGCAGACCGTGGCATCCAACGGCATTCAGATCCTCCTCGGCGGGGCCGCCGTCCTGCTCACCCTGGTCCTGACAGTCCTCGCCGGCGGGTATTTGCTGCGCATTCCCTTCGATGACCTACTCGGCGTCTGTGCCGGCTCGACCGGCAATCCCGCAATCGTCGTAGCAGCAGGCCGTCTTGCGCCGACAGAGAGGACGGACATTGGCTATGCCATCTGCTTCCCGAGCATGACCATCGTCAAGATCATCGCCGTTCAGGTCCTGCTGAGTTGAAGCCGTGGCGCGCCACGCTTCGCGTCACCCTTGATGGGTTCCGTCGCGCCAAGCCGTTGGTGTCTGGCCCGACCAGCGCCGGAAGGCGCGGGTGAAGGCGCTGGCCTCCGAATAGCCCAGCGCCACCGCGATCTGGGCCAGCGGCACGTGGGTGTCTGCCAGCAGTTGCCGGGCGATCTCGAACCTAATTTCACTGGCAATCGCCCGGTAGCCCATGCCGGTTTCCTTCAGACGGCGGCTCAGGGTGCGGCGGTGCATCGCCAACACATGGGCGATGTCGTCCGCCGAACAGCGGTTACCGGTCAGCCGGGTGCGCAGCAACCGCCGGATGTCGTCCGAGAACTGCGAGCCCCCGGCACCCATCAGGTGCTCGATCCGCTCCTCCAGCATGGCCCGCATCATGGGATCGGCACCGGCCACGCGCGACTGCAGGTCTTGAGTCGGGAAGACGATGGAAGCGCTTTCCTGATCGAACCTCACCGGCGCCCGGAAATGGCGCCGGTACGGTGTCTGCTCCACCGGGCCGACCCGGGGCAGCAGCACCTCGGTCGGGGTCCAATCGGGACCGCACAGGGCACGCAGGGCGTTGACCGCAACCGCAATGGATCCGTCCGAGATCTGGTCCGCGCTCTCGGCTTTCGGCTGGTAGACCGAGAAGGTGAAGATCGCGGTGTCGCCGATGAGGGTCAGCGACGGCACGGCGCCCCGGTTCTGGATGCTCAGGTTCGACACCAGGGCGCGCATGGCGTCGCCCACCGTCTCCGAATGCTGCATCAGGCGCCCGACCATGCCGAGCGACAGGATCGTGGCGCGTCGGCCGACCAGCAGCCCAAAGTGGGGGCAGTTGGTACGGGCCACGCTCAGGGTGAGCAGCCGGCCCAGAGCGGCATGTGGGATGACATTCGCCCCGTCGTCGAAGAGACGCGGATCGAGACCCGCCTCTTGGATGACGGGATCGGGATCGATGCTGAAATCGCGAAGGGTCGGAACGATCTCCTTGGCGACCCCGAGGTGGATATGGCCGGGCGGCAGCGTCCGCCCGGGTCCCGCCAGAACCCTTGGCGGGATCGCTGTGGAGTTCTCCCGGCCGGTACTCGTGGACGGAGGCACGATGCTTTTGACCATCGACATGGCCTCCTCGCTGAGTTCTGAAGCGCAATTCAAAAGCTAAAGGGTCTGGCGCATCAGCACGGTGCGAAATCGCACGGTCGGCGTAATCGAACACGTCGTCGGGAACAAAGACTTGGATCGGCACCAAGCCGTCATGGGTATTCACCCGACTTAACCGTCGATTGGGGCTATTTTCAGGAAGCTTGCCCTTCCAATGTCCGAACCGGTCAAGGGCCTGTCCCAAACCGTCAAGCCCGTCGGACCGATCAGCGCAATGATGATTGGCTCCGCCCAGTCCGGCATGGCGGTCTGGACAGGGGCGAAGCCCGGAAAGGCTGCCGATGAGCCTGGACCAGCTGATCAACCTTCTCCTTGCCGTCACGCTGACCGAGATGATGCTTGCTACCGGTCTTGGTGTTCGGGTCATGGACGCCATCGGCGTGGCGCGAGACGGGCGGCTGCTCCTCGGTGCCGGCTTGGCCAATTACGTGGCTGTCCCCTTCGCCGCCGTTATCCTCCTCCTTCTGGCGAATGCCGATCCCATGGCCGCCGCCGGGATCCTGATCCTCGCCGTATGCCCGGGCGCCCCCTATGGCCCGCCCCTGACGGCCCTCGCCAGAGGCAAAACCGCGATCTCGGTGGGGCTGATGATCATCCTGGCGGGCTCGTCGGTGCTGATGGCCCCCCTGCTCCTGTTCCTCGTTCTGCCCCTCACCTCGCGGGGTATGGACCTGCATGTGGATGCTCCCGGAATGCTCAGGGCCATATTGGCGACCCAACTCCTCCCCTTGTGCGTGGGGCTTGCCGTCAATCACTGGCGGCCCGATCTGGCCGCGAGGCTCCTCACTCCGGCAGTTGCGGCCGGCAAGGTCCTCAACGCGGCGACCTTCGCGGTGATCCTCATCACGCATGGTCCGCAGCTGCTCGACCTCCGGCCCGGTGGCATCCTGGCCATGCTGACCCTGCTGGGCGTCAGCCTTGGGGTCGGGTGGGGTGCCGGCGGTCGGTGGAGCGGGGACCGCAAGGCGGTGGCCCTCACAACCTCGATCCGCAACGTCGGCCTTGGCTTGGTGATCGCAGCCGGCGGGTTCGCCGGCCCGTCCGCGATGACGGCGGTGCTGGCATATGGGCTCGTTCAACTGCTCGGGTCGTTCCTACTCGCCCTGTGGTGGCGACGGGGTCCATCGCTAGCGGTGCGGCCGGATGATCAGGCGAGAGCACAATGATGGGCGTCGATATGGTCGTAGAGAGCAATGGGAAAGGAGCACGAGGATGAGCCGACAGGATGTCCGGAGGACGAACAAGACTGCAGACGATCATTCGGACTTCGCTCCTCCGCCAATGAAGCGGAAAGAGTTTGAGGGCGAGCTGAGGAAACTCCAGGTCGAGCTCGTACGCCTGCAAACCTGGGTCAAGGCCACGGGCACCCGGATCATCGTGATATTCGAAGGACGTGACACCGCCGGCAAAGGCGGGGTGATCAGCCGCATTACACAGCGGGTGAGCCCGAGGGTGTTCCGGCATGTCGCCCTGCCCGCTCCCACCGAGCGCGAGAAGAGCCAGCTCTACATCCAGCGCTACATCGCCCACTTCCCGGCCGCCGGCGAGATCATCCTATTCGACCGCTCATGGTACAACCGAGCCGGCGTCGAGCGGGTAATGGGCTTCTGCACAGACGACGAATACGAGCGCTTCATGCGTCTCGTGCCGTCGTTTGAGCAGGAGATCGTCGACAATGGCATCATTCTGCTCAAGTACTTTCTCGACGTCAGCCAGGACGAACAGCGCCGGCGGTTCGCGGACCGGATCGAGGAACCAATCAAGCATTGGAAGCTCAGCCCGATGGACACCGAGTCGGTGCGGCGCTGGTGGGACTACACGCTGGCCTATCAAGACATGCTGCGGGCCACCGACACGCCGGCCTGCCCATGGCACATCGTCCCGTCGGACGATAAGCGCCGGGCGCGGCTGAACCTGATCGCGCACATGCTCGGCCAGATCCCCTACAAGAAGGTCAAGGTCGAGCTGCCGAAGGTGCCGAAGGCGGAACCGCGGCCTAAGGGAGTCGAAGACGGGCTGCCTGCAACGCATATCGTGTCATCACGATATTGAACACCGCGCGGTCAGAACCACGGGAGGTGGAACACGATGACCGCACAAGACCACGAAGGAACTTTGCCGGAGCAAAGGGAGACGGCCCCGACCACTCATCGAAGCCAAGGGAGGACCAGCGATAGAGGCGCATGGTTGCGCTGGGCGCCCGGGTTGCGAACTCTTCTCCAGTACGAGCCGGCATGGCTGGGCCACGATCTCATGGCCGGACTGGTACTGGCGACAATGCTGGTTCCAGTCGGGATTGCCTACGCCGTGGCATCGGGCCTTCCGGGCATCTGCGGCCTCTACGCCACGATCATCCCGTTGCTGGTCTATGCCATGGTTGGCCCGAGCCGAATTCTTGTCCTCGGCCCGGATTCCGCCCTGGCGGCCGTCATCCTCGGCGTCGTTCTCCCCTTGTCTGGCGGGGATCCGCAGCGCGCCGTCGCCCTGGGCGGCATGATGGCCCTCGTGTCGGGAGCGGTCTTGATCCTGGCCGGGTTGGCACGCCTGGGCTTCGTGACCGAGCTCCTGTCCAAGCCGATCCGCTACGGTTACATGAACGGCATCGCCTTGACGGTGCTAATCAGCCAACTTCCCAAACTCTTCGGCTTCTCAGTCGAGAGCACGGGACCGTTGCGCGACCTGTCGACCATCGCCGGGGCCGTTGTGGCCGGCAGGATGAACTGGGCTGCCTTCGCAGTTGGGACAGCGACCTTGGCGGCGATCCTCTTACTCCGGGGGAGCAAGCGCGTGCCTGGCATCCTGGTTGCCGTTGTGGGTGCCACCATCCTGGCCAGCCTGTTCGACTTGGCAGAGCGCCATGATGTCTCGACCCTCGGCTCCCTGCCCCAGGGACTGCCCGGTTTCACGCTCCCTTGGATCGGGATTGCCGACATTGTTTCCGTACTGATCGGAGGCTGCGCTGTCGCCATGGTGTCGTTCGCCGACACCAGTGTGCTCTCGCGCGCCTACGCTGCTCGGACCCACACCACGGTCAATCCCAATCAGGAGATGGTGGGCCTCGGAGCCGCCAACCTCGCCACCGGGTTCTTCCAAGGCTTTCCGATCAGCAGCAGCAGCTCGCGCACGCCTGTCGCGGAGGCCGCGGGCGCCCGTACGCAGCTGACCGGCATCGTCGGCGCGCTCACCATCGTTCTGCTTCTGCTGGTAGCCCCCAACCTCCTGCGGAACCTTCCAACCGCGGCCCTGGCCGCCGTCGTCATTGCATCGGCCATTGGCCTATTCGAGGTGACCGAGCTCAAGCGGATCTACCGAATCCAACGCTGGGAATTCTGGCTGTCAATCGCCTGCTTCGCCGGCGTGGCGGTGTTCGGCGCCATTCCGGGGATCGGTCTGGCAATCGTGATTGCGGTGATCGAATTCCTGTGGGACGGCTGGCGTCCCTACTCTACGGTCCTGGGCCGCCCTGCCGGGGTCGAAGGCTACCATGACATCACGCGCTACCCCGAGGCTCGCCGGATTCCCGGCTTGGTCCTGTTCCGGTGGGACGCGCCGCTGTTCTTCGCCAATGCGGAGCTGTTTCGCGAGCGCGTTCTCGCCGCAGTGGCAGAATCCCCAACTCCGGTGCGGGGTGTCGTGGTCGCGGCGGCACCTGTCACCAGTATCGACGTAACTGCGGCAGATGCTCTAACCGAGCTCGATCAGTCCTTGCAGGCACAGGGTATTCAATTTTCCTTTGCTGAGCTCAAGGATCCGGTCAAGGATAAGCTGAAGAGGTTCGGACTAATGACCTGGTTCGGCGAGACGCGGTTCTTCCCCACAATCGACGCGGCCGTTTCTAGTTATATCGTTGCTCAAGATACAAACCGGAAGGCTGGAGAGTGACGACATGCCTGTCGAGATCGAGCGCAGCGGCCAGCGCTGAGAGAGCAGAGTTTCCTAGCGAGCAGACCATGGCACAGCCGGGTCAGTGTCGTTGCACCCCGCGTCGGCAACCATTGGCCAAGTGGCCGAACTGGAGCGCGGCTGTTGCGTTGCTCTTCCGAACCACGTGAGGTTCAGGGTACGCTTCAGGTTGATGTTCGCTGCTGTTGTGATCCTGGGAGCCGACGCAGGCACGGCTCAAGTCTATCCGCCGCTACCGCCGTCGCGGAACGCGATGACGTGCTTGCGCGTGATCTGCCCGATGTCATCGACGCCGGCGTGCTCACGGAACCTCGCGAACGTGTTCTCCATGTCATCGGTGAGGTGGGCGTTGATCGGCTTCTTCGCGAGCGTGCGATTGGCCTTCCATTGCGCCAGGCAATCGGCGAGCGTGTGGCCTGCTGCGGGCTGCGCCGCGAGGGATACGGAGGCCATTGCGGGCGGCACGATGATCCGCTCCGCCGCCGGCGAGGCCTTGCGCCACGGGCCTTGGATGTCGTCAGGGTGCGGGTGGTCGAAGCCGTCGCGCTTCGTCTCGCGCAGAATCGTCTTGTCTGCGGCCCGCAGCTCCGCGGCGAAGCACGCCCGCATGAAGCGGTCGAAATATTGGCTGCCCTTTTCGATGCGGACACCAAGCGGCGCGACGTTGCGTTGGACCTGATCGCAGCGCCTCTCAATGAATTCGGCGAGCGTCATGTCGGCGAGTGTGTGCGCGAGCCTCGACCGCCGGGCCAGCCACTGCGGCCCGAACCCCTCGATTGCGTAGGGATCGATGAGCGCGATCCCGGTCGCGCCCTGGAGCCTGGCCTCCAAGTCCGCCTGCAACAGGTCGGCCTCCAGCCCCCGGGCCAGGGACTCCCAATCGGGCTAGGTCCAGCCCGAGGTGTCCAGGGCGCCGGCGACCGGCTTCTTGGCCACGAGGCCCCGAGGGAGAAGTGGATCATGGCCTTGCCGATCTCGTCGACGAGGTCCTTGGGGACGCACAGCACGAATTGGTAGGTCGAGCCGCGCTTGGTCAGGTTGGTGGAGGCACTCACGAATTCGCCCATGTTCATCAGATCGAGGGGTGTTCAACGCCCCGGCGCGGGCTGAAACCGTTGTGAGCTAAGGAATTTGGCCCCTTGGTTAGGGGAATTGGTGGGCCCGGCAGGACTCGAACCTGCAACCAGACCGTTATGAGCGGCCGGCTCTAACCATTGAGCTACAGGCCCTTCCGGAGAAGGCAAGGGAACCTCTAACGGAAGGAAAGCCTTTCGTCACCCCTTGCATGGCGGAAGGCCCGGCCCTCCCAAGCCCCAGAACCTGGAAGAGAGCATCGGCCCCGGGCGAGCCGGGACGTCATGTTCCTGTAATACATTGCAAAATCCGTCAAGCCGGTTTCGCTCCTGCCCGCTCGGGCCGGCTGTCGCATGGCCATCGACGCCTCGGAGATCCAAGCCCCCTCTTGACCCCTGCCGGCTTCGACCATCTGTCTGCATTCACGGTCGCATCGGGTCTCCCGGCCAGACCGGACATGGAGGATGGGATGGGATTGCTGATCGACGGTGTCTGGCAGGATCAATGGTACGATACCAGGGGCACCGGCGGGCGCTTCATCCGCAAGGCATCGGACTTCCGGAACTGGATCACCGCCGACGGCTCGCCGGGCCCCACCGGAGAAGGCGGCTTCAAGGCGGAGCCGGGGCGGTATCATCTCTATGTCTCGGTCGCCTGCCCCTGGGCTCACCGCACCCTGATCATGCGCAAGCTCAAAGGCCTCGAAGAGATGATCCCTGTCTCCATCGTGCACTGGCGCATGCTGGAGCACGGCTGGACCTTCGAGGACGGTCCGGGCGTCATCCCGGATCCTGTCAACCGGGCGCAATATCTCCATCAGATCTACACGGCGGCACAGCCGGATTACACGGGCCGTGTGACGGTGCCGGTGCTCTGGGACAAGGCGACCGGCACCATCGTGAGCAACGAATCCGCCGAGATCATCCGCATGATGAACGCTGCCTTCGACGGGATCGGCGCCAGACCCGGCGATTACTGTCCGCAGGACCTGCAGGACGAGATCGACGGCCTCAACGCGCGGATCTACGACAACGTCAACAACGGGGTCTACAAGGCAGGCTTCGCGACCACGCAGCAGGCTTATGACGAGGCGGTTCATCCGCTCTTCGAAACGCTCGATTCTCTCGACGAGAGCCTGTCCTCACGCCGCTATCTCTGCGGCGACAGAATGACCGAGGCCGACATTCGTCTCTTCACCACGCTGGTGCGCTTCGATCCGGTCTATGTCGGCCACTTCAAGTGCAACCTGCGCCGCATCGCGGATTACCCGCACCTCTCGGGTTATCTGCGCGACATCTACCAGACGGGTGGCATCGCCGAGACCGTGGACATGGATCATATCAAGGGGCACTACTACGAGAGCCACAGACACATCAATCCAACCGGAATCGTGCCGCTCGGACCGCTGCTCGATCTCGATGCACCTCACGGACGGGACAGTATCTAAGGTTTGTAGACCTCGATGGCCTCGGCGAAGCCTTCGACCTCGTGAGCGCCGAGCGGCGACGGATCGCCCCAGAGATGCTCGACGAAGGGCTTCGACATGAGCAGCGGCTCACCCAGTGTCTTGTTCAGCTCCGCGATGCGGCTTGCGAGATTCACGTCCCGCCCGATCACCGTGAAATCCAGCCGCTGGCCGGAGCCGACATTGCCGTAGGCCGCATCGCCGTGATGGAGCGCGAAGCCCACGTTGATCGGCACCGGGAAACGGCCCTCGTTGTTGGCCGCCTCGATGCGCCGAAGAGCCTTCGTGGCGGCGGTGAGCGCCGACTGCGCGGCACCGCCCGTGTCGTCGCCCTTGTCGCGCACGATGGCGAGAAGTCCGTCGCCGAGATATTTCAGCACCTCGCCGCCCTCGTCCTCGATGGGCGGCACGAGGCAGTCGAAATAGTTGTTCAACAGATCGACGGCGCTCTCAGGGCTCAAGGTCGAGGAGATATGCGTGTAGTCGCGCATGTCGGCGAACAGAATGGCCGAGCGGATCCGCGTCACCTGCCCGCGTTGAATGGCACCCGACAGGATCGCCTTGTGCGGATCGTCCCCCACGTAGATGCGCAGCACCTCGTCGAGCCGGTTGCTCGTGGCGCGCAGCTCGGTCACGAGGGCGAAGGACGGGATCACCATGCGCAGGATCGTGAGCTCGCGGGTGCCGAAACCTTGCGGCGACCTCGTCGCGAACGAGATCGCGTTCTCGGCCCCGTTGGTGAAGCGGATGGGAATCGTGACGTAATGACGATAGCCCGCCTCTTTCAGTTCGGGAACGATCGGGAAGAGGTCGTCGGGGGTGTTCGTGAGGTCGAGGACGAGCCATTCGCCGGTGCGATTCACGTGGGCGAAGGGGCTCATCTGATAAACGGTCTCGCGACGATCCCCGTGCGGAAGGTAGCGCACGACGGTCCCCTCCTCCCGGGTCCAGAATCGTCCGATGCCGGCATATTCCGAATGCAGCGTCTCGATGGCCGAGACGGCCCGGTCGATGGGCAGGCCAAGCTCGATCAGACGGTTGAGAAAGCCTGCCAGAACCTCGTTCGAATCCTCCATCTGGCCTGCGACCGTGATCAGCCAGTCACGCAGGGCAATGACGCGGGCGAGGCTCTCGGCATCGAGGCTGCGAGCCATGATCAACAGATCGTCCGAGGAGATCGAAGGAAGGGAGGGTGACATCATAAGGCCAAGGTGTGTTGCCCCCATGGATCCTTCAACCCATGGGGAAACTTTCCATCATGAAAGCTGGGATGCCTGTCTCGAAAGGGCAATGGCTTTGACAGAAGCCGGCCGCCGGAATAGAGCCAAGCCATGGCAAGCATCGATACGCTTTTCGTCACCAAAGTCTACCGCGCCGAGCTGACGGGCGCCAAAGCCGAGCGCCGGAACGGGGAGCTGGAGGCGGCCTGCCTCTCCATCGCCGAGGACGACGAGGCCGGCCAGCGCTGGTGTGCCAAGCACGGCTATCCGGGCTACACGTCCTATGCCTCCCTGAACGACCTCCCTTGGCGGGTACCCGTTTTCGGCGAGCTCCTGAAGGACCTCGACAAGCATGTGGCGGCCTTCGCCAAGGAGCTGGAACTCGACCTCCAGGGCCGCAAGCTCGTGCTCGACAGCCTGTGGATCAACATCCTTCCGCCCGGCGGCATCCACACCTCGCACATTCACCCGCATTCGGTGATCAGCGGCACCTATTACGTGACTATCCCGGAAGGCGCGAGTGCGCTCAAGCTCGAGGATCCGCGTCTCGGCTTCATGATGGCGGCCCCGCCGCGCAAGGCCAAGGCACGGCAAGAGAACCGGCAATTCGCCTATATGAAGCCGGTTCCCGGCACGGTGCTGCTCTGGGAAAGCTGGCTGCGTCACGAGGTGCCCCTGAACGAGGCCGAGAGCGAGCGCATCAGCGTGAGCTTCAATTACTCCTGGCAGTAGCAGGCGTTAAGCCTCGGCCCACATCCGGAAGAGATTGGCGCTGGACTTCGCCAGGAGGTCGAATTCCGGCGTCTTGCCGGACCGGGCGAACAGGGTGCGCTTGGCCGTCTCCAGGTCGAACAGAAGCTCGCGTCTGGCGCTGTCGCGTACGTAGCTCTGCGCCCAGCCCACCGCCACGACGCGCTCTCCCCGCGTAACCGCCGCCACCCGGTGCAGGCTCGTGGAATCATAGGCGACGAGGTGCCCTGCCGGCAGCTTCACCTCCTCTTCGCCGGAGACTGATTCGATCACCAGCTCTCCACCATCATAGGAGTCCGGATCGGCCAGGAAGAGCGTGAAGGACACATCGGTGCGGACGCCGTTCATCAGCGGATTGTCCACGTGAGATCCATAAGCCTTGCCCTCGCCGTAGCGGGCAAAGGTCAGCGGCGTCAGCACCTTCGGGCGCACGGCGAGGCCGAAGACCTCGTTGCCGAGGATGGCCTTCGACACCTTCTCCCGAAGCAAGGTGAGCGCGGCGCCTTCGCGGGCCTGCTCGTTGTCCTTGACCAGCTTGGCACTCCATCCTGCCGTCGCACGGCCATCCTCGAAGCGCATGGAGCCCAGCACGGCACGGACTTCGTCAAGTTCGTCTCGAGGCAGGACATCCGCGATGGTGATCAGCATGGGAGAGACCCTACAGGCTTGTCAGAAACCCCCATAGGATGTAGCTAAATCATTGTAAAGGCACGCAGTTTTTATCTTTTCTAAACTGACCGCGGCGACCTTTCCTGCCGAGGGGAGATATCATGAAGAAACGGAAGATTTGGGCGGGCCTGGGCACCGCCGTCCTGGTCGCGGCACCCGCGGCTTCTCAAGGAACGGTCCTGCCCGTCCAGCCTCAGGCCGGGATCGAAGCCAAGGCCGACCAGACCCTGCTCCACCTCGCTCAGCACCAGGGTCATGCGGCACCGGCCGCAACGGCTGGCGGCGAGGGCGAGGGTGAAGGCGGCGGTGCCGCGCAGCTCCAGCCGTCCATCCACGTCTATCGTGGTATCGAGATGATTCGGGGCCATCTTCTGGTCGGCGCCGAGCTGATCGAGGGCGGCCGCTGGGCCGACGCCCTGCCTCACTTCCTGCATCCGGAGGAAGAGATCTACGGCAGCATCCGCGACCAGCTGAAGAGCTTCAACATCGCCCCCTTCCAGGCGGCCCTGAAGTCCCTGTCCCAGACCGTGAAGGCCAAGAACAAGGAGGCCTATGTCCGCGCCCGTGCGGCTCTCGACGAGCGTTTGACCGCTGCCGAGACGGCCGTGAAGGCGAAGGAAGAGAACGGCACCTATTTCGTCCTCGAAACGGCTCTCGAAGTCCTGCAGCAGGCCGCCGACGAATACGAAGAGGCCGTCGAGAAGAACCGCATCGCCAACGTGGTCGAGTACCAGGATGCGCGCGGCTTCGTGCTGGAGGTCGATCGGCTCGTCGGCACCGTCATGCCGGCAGCCTCTGCCAAGAACGCGGACGCGGCCAAGGCCCTGCAGGCGAGCCTCAGCGACCTGAAGGCCACCTTCCCGGCCGTGACGCCGCCGAAGCAGGCGGTCAAGGATTCCGGCGAATTCCTGAGCACCGTCGCGAAGTTCGAGCTGCAGCTCGGAAACTTCCAGTAACCGCCATGCCGCGCGAAGGCCTCGCCAAAGCCGGCCGGGTGCTCGCGAGCCTTGTGCTCGCGGCCCTCGTCGGCGGAGCGGCCGACAAGCCCGCCCCGCTCGATGTCGAGCACTGGCGAACGGTCTTCGCGCGTCCCGACCATGCCCCGACGCCCGCCGACAATCCGGCCACTCCGGACAAGGTGGCGCTCGGCGCGAAACTGTTCGAGGACACGCGCCTTTCGGGTTCCGGCGACATGGCATGCGCGACCTGCCATCAGGCCGACTTGTCCTTCTCCGACGGCGTGGACCGCCATGTCGGCCATGACGGACAACCCCTCGACCGTCGCACGCCCCCTCTTTGGAATCTGGCCTGGGGCCTGTCCTTCTTCTGGGACGGCAGGGCTCCGAGCCTGGAAGCGCAGGCGATGGTGCCCATCGAGAACGAGCGCGAGATGGCCGGCAACCTGCAGACGGCCTTGCGCGCACTGTCCACCGATGCGCAGATGCGCAAAGCATTCGCGGACGCCTTCCCGGATGATCCTGTCGTCACGCAAGCCAATCTGGCCAAGGCTCTTGCGGCCTTCCAACGGACGCTCGTCTCACCTGAAAGTCGATTCGACCGCTGGGTGAAAGGCGACGACAAGGCGCTGGAGCCTGATGAGCTGGCCGGCCTCTCCCTTTTCGTCGGCAAGGCCGGATGCGTGGCGTGCCACCAGGGCTGGCGCTTCACCGATGAGGCGTTCCACGACATTGGCCTGCCGAGCCAGGACAAGGGCCGCGGGCCCGTTCTCGGGGTGAGCGCGGTCGACCATGCCTTCAAGACGCCGAGCCTGCGCGAGCGCGTCTGGTCGGCGCCCTATATGCATGACGGCTCGCTGGACACGTTCGACGACGTCGTCGACCACTACGCCAAACGGGTGGTGCAGCGCCCCACCCTCTCGGCCGACCTGCCACGGAAGCTCGATCTCGACGACAAGGAGCGGTCGCAGCTCGTTGCGTTCCTCAACACCCTGTCGAGCGACGATCCTCCCCGGCCCGCGAACCTGCCGGCGAAGACGATGGTCTTGGGCACGAATGCGCAGGCGATCCCCGTCTCCACCGTCAGCCAGAAGGACCGCCGCTTCACGCCCGGCGCCATCATTCTGAAGGTGGGCGAGGCCCTGCGGATCCTCAACGACGACACCCGCGTGCATAACGTGCGCATCGACGGGCCGGGCAAGAGCTTCAATTCCGATGCCCAGAACCCGGGCGACACGGTGACCGTCGGGTTCGATCAGCCGGGCCACTACGACGTGATCTGCGGCATCCATCCGGAGATGCGCCTCAGTGTCGAAATCGCTCAGGCCCGCTGAGGAAAAGAAAAATACACGCCTCGTTTCCGGCGACACGCCCCCGGCGGCTGCGCTAAAACAGGGTCATGCCAATGCTTCGTGACGACGACACCCTTTTTGCCGCCCTCATCGCCCGCGATCCTTCCTATGAGGGATTTGCCTATGTGGGCGTGAAGACGACAGGCATCTTCTGTCGCCTGACCTGCCCGGCCAGGAAGCCGAAGCGCCACAACGTGGTGTTCTTCTCCTGCAAGGACGCGGCCCAGGATGCGGGCTTTCGCCCCTGCCTGCGCTGCAAGCCCCTCGACCTCAAGCGACCGGCGAGCGGCGCGCTCGATGCCTTGAGGGACAAGATCAGGTCCGAGCCGGAAAAACGCTGGAGCGCCGAGGACGTGAAGGCTCTCGGATACGACCCCTCCACCGTGCGCCGAGCGTTCCAGCGCGAATACGGCATCACCTTCGCGCAATATGCGCGCTCGCAGCGTTTGGGCCTAGCGGTGAACACATTGCAGCGGGGAGGTTCCGTGATGGATGCCCAGCTCGATGCTGGCTACGAATCCGGCAGCGGCTTCCGCGATGCAATCAGCCGGCTTATCGGCGATGCTCCGATCCGCACGCCGATGCATCAGATCCTGACGGCGCAATGGCTCGACACACCCATCGGTGCCATGCTTGCCGTGGCGGACGATGCGGGCGTGCACCTGCTGGAATTCGCAGAGCGAAAGGCGCTTCCGACCGAGATCGAACGCTTGCGCAACCGCGTCGGGCCGATATGCTTCGGGCAACATCCAATGCTCGACACATTAGCCCGTCAGGTGGAGCAATACTTTGCCGGGCACTCGCTGTCCTTCGACGTGCCCGTCGTTCAGAAAGGGACGCCCTTCGAGACAACGGTCTGGAATGCCCTGCAGCAGATCCCGGCAGGCACCACGCGCAGCTACGGCGAGATTGCCCGCTCCATCAACCGTCCCGATGCGCCGCGTGCCGTGGCACGGGCGAACGGCGCCAATCAGGTGGCAATCATCGTGCCCTGTCACCGCGTGATCGGCGCCGACGGGTCGCTCACCGGCTATGGTGGCAAGATCTGGCGCAAGCAATGGCTGCTGGAACACGAGCGACGCATCGCAGCGACATTCTCCAAGGGGTAAGAAGCATGACGGACCAAGTCACGAAAGCCAAGACGTTCAAGGATCTCCACGTTCCAGGACGGCCGATCATCCTGTTCAACGCCTGGGATGCGGGCAGCGCCAAGGCCGTTGCGGCGAGCGGCGCGAAGGCCGTTGCCACAGGGAGCTGGTCGGTCGCGGCCGCGCACGGCTTCGACGACGGCGAGCACATGCCATTCGATCTCGCCATCGCCAATCTGGAGCGCATCGTGGCGGCAACCCATTTGCCGGTCACCGTCGATCTGGAGAGCGGTTACGGGGCCGATCCCGAGGCGGTCGGTGCCACGATCGGCCGCGCGGTGCAGGCCGGCGCCATCGGCTACAACATCGAGGACGGCTTCCGTGAAGCGACGCTGCGTGAGGTATCGGACCAAGCCGCGCGCCTCAAAGGCGCCAAGGCTGCGGCAGACAGGTTCGGGGTTCCGGCCTTTCTGAACGCGCGAACGGACGTATTCCTGATCGCGTCGGCAGATCAGCACGAGAGCCTCGCCGCCGCCGCCCTGGAACGGGCCCGCGCCTATGCCGATGCCGGGGCCGACGGGTTCTTCGTCCCCGGCCTTGCCGACGAGAGGCTGATCGCCCGTGTCGTCGAAGGCTCGCCTCTTCCGGTGAACATCATGGCAGGCGCGAGGACGCCTTCGGCCGCGCGTCTCGCGGAGCTCGGCGTCGCCCGCATCAGCCATGGGCCGGGCCCATACCGCATGGCGATGAAGGCTCTTGAGGATGCCGCACGCGCGGCCCTGCTCTGACGGATGCTTTTTTAAGCGCGCTTCTTCTCGATCTTCGGCAGGAAGTACGCCAAGAGGCCAATGGCCGGCAGGAACGAGCAGACCCTGTAGACGGTCTCGATGCTCGTCATGTCGGCCAGTTGCCCCAGCAGCGCCGCACCCAGGCCCGCCATGCCGAAGGAGAGGCCGAAGAAGAGGCCCGCGATGGTGCCGACACGGCCGGGCACGAGTTCCGTGGCGTAGACGAGAATCGACGAGAAGGCCGAGGCCAGAACGAGCCCGATGGTGACGCTCAGGACCGCCGTCCAGAACAGGTTGGCGTAGGGCATCGCCAGCGTGAAGGGCAGAACGCCGAGAATCGAGATCCAGATCACGTAGCGCCGCCCGATCCTGTCGCCGATGGCGCCGCCGAGAACCGTCCCGACGGCAAGCGCGCCGAGGAAGACGAAGAGATAGATCTGCGCGTCCTGCACCGAAACCTGGAACTTTGAGATCAGGTAGAAGGTGAAGTAGTTGGTGAGGCTCGCGACGTAGAAGTCCTTCGAGAAAACCAGCAGGATCAGAATCGCGAGCGAGATGGCGATGCGCCTCTTGGAGACCAGCGATCCGCTCTCAGGCGCACGGGGCTTGGCGCGCAGATCCGCGAGCTTGGCCTGATACCAGCGCCCGATGGCGAACAGGATCAGCATCGCCAGCAGGGCCACGGCGGAAAACCACGCGATGCTCGGCTGCCCGAACGGCACGACGATGAAGGCGGCGAGCAGCGGGCCCAAGGCCGTCCCCGCATTGCCCCCGACCTGGAACACCGACTGAGCCAAACCGTGCCGCCCGCCCGAGGCGAGACGGGCGACCCGGGAGGATTCCGGGTGAAAGACCGATGATCCCATGCCGACGAGGGCCGCCGCCAGAAGCAGGACCGGATAGGAGCCCGCCCGCGAGAGCGTCAGCAGGCCGATGAGGGTAAAGCCCATGCCGACGACGAGGGAGAACGGCTGCGGTCGGCGATCCGTGAATGAGCCGATCAGGGGCTGGAGCAGCGATGCGGTGAGCTGAAACGTCAGGGTCAGCAGGCCGATCTGCCCGAAATCGAGGTGAAAATTGCTTTTGAGGATCGGGTAGATCGCCGGCAGCAGCGACTGGATGAGGTCGTTCAGCATGTGCGAAACGCTGATGGCCGCCAGGATCGGAACGGCGACACGCTCCACTCGCACGGGCTGCGGGGCAGCGGACAGGGCAGGCGTCTGGTTGGTCATCGTTGTTCTTCGTGATGATGCCAAGCTTGCCGCCAAGCCCGGCCTTAAGGCGTTTCCAGCCTCTGCTATAGACCAGAATCCGCGTCCGATCTCCCTCTCATCCTGCAGGGCAGGGTTACAGCGCAGGCAGGCTAAGTTTCCTGCCTGTCCTGCCGATAATCCCGGAGATCTTTCGAGAAACAAGGTATCACGCAGGTCACAACTTCTTCCCATTTCCTCTCTAATGCACAGGGCTCCGAGCTTTGACTTCGGCAATTTGAAGAATTGATAAGACCAAGGGGTGTTTCATGTCGCAAGCCACGGCCTATGAGCAGTTGATGCTCGAGCTGGTGAACCGCGAACGGGCGAAAACAGGCGCTCAGCCGCTTGCCCTCAACGGCGACCTCAACGAATCGGCGGATTCTCACAGCAGCTGGATGATCGCGACCGACACGTTCGACCATGCGGGTGCGGGCGGGTCTTCTCCGCACCAGCGAATGATCAATGCAGGCTATATCTTCGCAGGCTCTTGGACCTCGGCGGAGAACATCGCCTGGGTCAGCGCCCGCGCTCCTGCGGGACTCCAGGACGAGGTGGAGCTGCTGCACGCGAACCTGATGAACAGCCCTGGTCACAAGGCCAACATTCTCAACGGAACCTTCCGCGAAATCGGCATCGGATTCGACACAGGCTCGTACCAGACCTGGGACGGGGCCTTCGTCACGCAGAATTTCGCCCTGTCCGGCACGGCGGTGTTCCTCACCGGCGTCAGCATGGACGACAAGGACGGCGACCGCCTCTACGACATCGGCGAGGGTCTCGGCGGCCTCAGCGTGACCGCCGTGAGCGCGAGCGGCGCTCAGTACAGCACCACGACGCATGCCGCCGGCGGCTACAGCCTGGCGCTTGCTGCCGGCACGTACACAATCACCTTCTCGGGTGGCGGCTTCGCCCCCGTGACCAGTCAGGTGACCATCGGCAGCGCCAACGTGAAGCTCGACCTCATCGACCCGGCAACGGGCACGCCGACGACCGGAGGCACTCCGACCACTGGCCCCCTCGACGGCACCGCGGGCAGCAACACCCTCAGGGGCACATCTGCGGCCGACACGATCAATGGCAATGGCGGCAACGACAAGCTCTTCGGCAACGGCGGCAGTGACAAGCTCTATGGTGGAACCGGGAACGACGCCCTCACGGGCAATGCCGGCAACGATCGCCTTTACGGCGACAGCGGAAAGGACACCCTGTCGGGCAGCAGCGGCAACGACATTCTGACCGGCGGCACGCATGCGGACACGTTCCGCTTCTCGGGTCAGTGGGGCAAGGACAAGATCACCGATTTCAGGAACGGCAGCGACCGCATTGATCTGCGCGCCACGGATCTGAGCTTCAGGGAGCTCGGCATCCGCCAGTTCAATGCCGACAGCGACGGCAAGGCTGACGACGTGATCATCAGGGGCGACGGCCAGTCGATCACCCTACTGAACGTGAAGCTCTCGCTGATCGGTGCGTCCGACTTCCTGTTCTGACGCAGGCGCATTCCAAAAGCAAAAGGGCGGGCTCGAGAGCCCGCCTTTTTCTTGCCAGGTGCGGCTTGCGGTCACTCGGCAGCGACGAGGACCGTTTCTCCCGCCGGAACATGCGTCTCGACGGTGCCGTCATAGACGGCCCGGTCGAGGACGCGCTCCTCCTTGGCGACGATCACCGGCACGAGGATCTGGCCCGTCACGTTGGTCATGGTGCGCATCATGTCGACGACGCGGTCGATCGCGATGATGTAGCCGATGCCTTCGAGCGGCAGTCCCGCGGTGCTCAAGGTCAGCGTGAGCATGACGATGGAAGTGCCGGGCACGCCGGCGGTGCCGAGCGAGCCCAGAACCGCCGTCAGGCCGATGAGCACGTACTGCGTCAGCGAGAGATCAAGGCCGAAATACTGAGCGATGAAGATCGACGCGATGGCGGGATAGATCGCCCCGCACCCGTCCATCTTCACGTTGGCGCCGAGCGGCACGGCGAAGCTCGCATAGCTCTGCGGCACGCCGAGCTTCTCGACGGCCACGCGCAGGGACATGGGCAGCGTGGCGAGGCTCGACGAGGTGGCGAAGGCCATCTGCATGGCCGGCGCGGCGCCGCGGAAGAAGCGACCCACCTTCAGGCCGTGCAGCTTCAGGAGACCGCCATAGACCACGACGATGTGGAACAGACAGGCGAGATACATGGCGGCGATAAACTTGCCGAGCGGCAAGAGCGACGCCAGGCCGTAGCGCCCGACAACCCAGGCGATCAGGCCGAACGTACCGATGGGGGTGAGCTGCAGCACCCAGCGCGTGATGCGGAACACCAGCGTCGCGCCCTGATCGACGAGGCTGCGGATGCCGGCGGTCTTCTCGCCCAGCGAGACGAGCGCCGCGCCGACGATGCCGGCGAAGAACAGCACTTGCAGCACGTTGGTGTCGGCCATGGCCTTGATCGGGTTCGTCGGCACGATGCCGATCAGCACCTCGAGCGGCGTCGGGATCGTGCGCGGCTTCACCTCGCCGAGCGGCAGGTTGGAGAGGCCAAGGCCCGGATCGATGAGATGGCCGAAGGCGATGCCCACCAGCACGGCGATCGCCGAGGTGGCGACGAACCAGAACAGGGTCCGCAGGCCCAAGCGCGCCACGTTGCCTGCCTCGGCGAGCTTCGCCACACTGGACGTGATCGTGAAGAACACGAGCGGAATCACGATCATCCGCACCAGATTCAAGTAGAGGTCGCCGAGCGGCTTGAACCAGGCGGTCGCCTGCTCTCCGGCCAGCACACCCGCCAGAATGCCGAGGGCAAAGCCCACGGCGACGCGCTGCCAGAGCGGTCGTGTAAACCACGAATTAAACATGTGGATCGCCTTGTATTTACGAATGCATCTGCAAATAAGCTCTGGCCGGAGAAAGCACAAATGCCGCCTGTGCAGGGCTGGGGGCGGGATGCCGCATGGGCGGCTCATCCTCACAATGGCGTGTGAGCCTGTTGCCCCTCTGGGATGGCCATCCATCTCCGGGGTTGTCCGAGCAAAAAGACCCCAGACCGATTCATGCGCCTCCTCTCAAGCCTAGACCGACGCCAAACTGGACTGGCTCTTCTCCTCACGTTCGCCGGCGCGATGAACGCCTCCGCCCAGCCGGCCTCCCCTCCCTCGGCTCTCGATGTCAAGCTGTTCGAGGACACGGTCGAGCGTGGCAGGGAGCTCCCGAACCTGCGCGCTCTGATCGTGTCCCACAACGGGAACGTCCTGACCGAGCGGGCCTTCGGCGGTGCAAGGCTCGACCGTCCGACGAACATCAAGTCCGCGTCGAAGACCATCATGTCGGCGCTGGTCGGCATCGCCATCGAGCGCGGCGTTCTGCAGAGCGTCGACCAGCCGGTCGCGTCGATCCTCGGTCCGAGCATTCCCGCCGACGCCGATCCGAGGATCCGGCAGGTCACCGTCGGCCATCTGCTCTCCATGCAGGCCGGACTGGAGCGCACCTCGGGCCGCAACTACGGCGCCTGGATCAGCAGCGGCAACTGGGTCCGCTACGCGCTCTCGCGCCCCTTCGTGGACGAGCCCGGCGGGCGCATGCTCTATTCGACCGGCAGCACGCATCTCCTCTCGGCGGCGCTGACCCGGGCCTCGAAGCGCAGCACGCTCGATCTGGCCCGCGACTGGCTCGGGGAGCCGCTCGACATCACCATCGCGCCCTGGACGCGCGATCCGCAGGGCATCTATCTCGGCGGCAACGAGATGGCGCTCTCGCCCCGCGCGCTCCTGCGCTTCGGCGAGATGTATCGCCAGGGCGGCATGATCGACGGCAAGCGCGTCGTCTCGGAAAACTGGATCAGGGAATCCTGGACGCCGCGCACATCATCACCCTTCACCGGCGATGCGTACGGCTATGGCTGGTTCATGCGCGAGATGCGCGGGCACAGGGCCCATTACGCCTGGGGCTTCGGCGGCCAGATGCTCTACGTCATTCCCAGCCTCGGCCTGTCCATCGTCATGACGTCGGATGCGACCGAACCGTCCCGCGAGGACAACTATATCGGACAGCTTCACGCCCTCGTGGCGGACGGCATCGTGCCGGCCTTCCTGCCGAAGCCAGGCGAGACGACCGGCAGCCTGGGATCAGGCGGTCGGCCGTCGTTCGAGAGGCGGCTCTAAATGCCCGGCCTCTTCTTCGTGCGAACCGAGCGAGCGCTCGCCTTCTTCGACGTGTTCAATGCCACAGCCGCGCGAATGAGCGCCTTCAGGGCCTCCTCGTCGATCCTGTCGCCCTCGCGGAGATCGATGGCACGGCGGGTACTGCCTTCGAGGCTGGAATTGAAGAGGCGTGACGGATCCTCCAGCGAAGCCCCCTTGGCGAAGGTCATCTTCACGACGTTCTTGTAGGTCTCGCCCGTGCAGATGATCCCGTCGTGCGACCAGACCGGGACGCCTCGCCACTTCACCTCCTCGATCACGTCGGGATCGGCCTCTCTGATGAGAGTGCGAACCCGGGCGAGCATCTCGCCCCGCCAATCGCTCAGTTCCTCGATCTTCGCATCGATCAGCCGAGAGGACGATTGCTCTCCATCGGCCTCTTGCACGTCGTCCGTCGTCATGGCTTTCGTCCTTGTGGTTGCCGCTTACATGGTCTCGCCGGGCAGTTGGCTGGCCTGCTCTACCCAGGCTGCAAACTGCGCTTCGTCCAGGGGATCGTTCTCGTGGATATGGAAGTAGCGCACGTCCTTTTGTCTGGACCCTTCAGGAGGAATGGGGTTGAGCAGCGCGCCGCGGAAGAAGGCGATCTTGATGTATTTCGCGAAGCAATGAATGCCGAGGAACCAGCCCCGTCCCTCGATGCCGTAGAGCGGCGAGTTCCATTTGACGGCCTTGTGCACACCGGGAACGGTGCGCGTGATGAGCGCGTCGAGGCGGCGTCCCACATCGCTCTTCCAGCCCGGCATCGCGGCGATATAGGCCTGCACGGGAGCATCGCCGTAGCCTTTCGCGATCTGAGGATTGCCGCCCGAGAGAAGTGCCGGCTCCGCGGTCGTCTTTGCGACCTTCGCAGGCTTCCCGGATGTCCTAGTGAGCGCAGGATCGGTCATTGGTGCCCCCATTGCTGACGTGCGGACGTGCTGACGTGCTGACGTGCTGACGCCCTTCATCCTGCTTCTATTGTGTAAACAAGTCCTAATCCAGCAGCAGGCCCAGCACCAGCGGCAGAAGCAGCGCGGTGACGAGCGCATTGAGGCCCATGGCGATGCCGGCAAAGGTCCCCGCGAGCGAATTGACCTGAAACGCGCGGGCCGTCCCGATGCCGTGCGAGGCGAGCCCCACCGCGAAGCCGCGGGCGCGCCAGTCCGTCATGCGTAAGCCGTTCATCAGCGGCGTGACCATGATCGAGCCGACGACGCCGGTGAGCATGATCAGGACGGCCGTCAGGGCCGGATCTCCCCCTAACGCTTCGGTGATGCCCATGCCCACGGGAGCGGTGACGGATTTCGGCGCAAGCGAGACGAGGATCGGAATCGGTATGCCGAAGAGCTGCGCGACGCTCACCGCCGAGACGATCGCCGTGACGGAGCCTACGACCAGCGCCACCATCATGGGCACGATGGCGCGCAGGACGATGCGCCTGTTTTCATAGAGCGGAATAGCCAGCGCCACGGTGGCCGGCCCGAGCAGGAAGTGCACGAATTTCGCACCCTCGAAATAGACCGGGTAGGACGTGCGCGTCGCCCACAGCACGAGAGCGACGGCCAAGACGGAGATCAGGACCGGATTGCACAGAGGATGCCGCTTGCAGGCTTGGGAGATCCGGTCGGCGATCACGTAAGCCCCGAGCGTCACCACGAGCCAGAGCAGCGGCGTCTGCGAAAGGTAAACCCACAGCGAAAAAGCCTGGCCACTCATGGCTTCTCCCCTGCCCGCGCATCGTCCGTCGCTTCCATGGTCGAACCGCTCAGGCGCGACACGACGACGAAGGTCGCCACCGTCACGACGAGCGTGACGAAGGTCGAGACCACGAGCGCGACGACGAGCCCGATGCCATATTCCGCCAGCACGTCGAGCCTTTGCACGACGCCGACGCTCGCCGGGATGAACAGCAGCGAGAGATGCGCGAGCAACCCCTTGCCGGTTGTGTCCAGGGTGCGGCCGAACTCCGGTACCCTTGACTGGATCCTGTCGCGCAGCATCAGGAACGCCAGCAGGAACAGCATGCCGAGCACCGGGCCGGGCAAAGGCCAGCCGAGGCCACGCGCGACGACCTCGCCCAGGAGCTGGCACAGGAGAATGACGGTGAGGCTGATGATCATCGCGAGCCGGTTGCTGGTCTCACAAGATAGCGCTTGAAGATGCGGTCCACGGGCGTGCCATCCTGGAGGGGAACTCCCTCATGGACCTTGTAGGTCTCGAAGCCCATCTTCTCGTAATAGGCCAGACCGCCCTTGTTGTCCGCGCGGATCACGGCATTGATGGCGATCAGCCCGAGTTCTGCCGCTTTCGCTTTCGTGTGCTCGAACAAGGCAGTTCCGACGCCAGGGACCTTCGGCTTCGCCCGGGCGAAGGTGCCGATATCCGCCCAGCCGTCCGATAGTCCGGGATAGCGGCTGAGCGCCTGGAACCCCAGAGGCATCGCAGTCCGCGCATCTTCGGCAACGAGACAGGCGATGCAGTCCTCGCCATCGATGAAGATCCTGCCGAACGCGGCATGGGTCATCGGCGTCTCGTAGGCGGTCGTGCCGCCGATCCCGATGATGACGTTCAGGATCTCGCACAGAGGCGCAACATCGTGGGGAACCGCGGGACGGATGCGCAATCCGTCATGGGGCAGGCTGACCATGGGGACCGATCCAAGAAAAAGGCGGGTCCGAAGCCCGCCTTGTCAGTTCGCTTAATTGTCGAGGAAGCTCCGGAGCTTCCGGCTGCGGCTCGGATGCTTGAGCTTGCGCAGGGCCTTCGCCTCGATCTGGCGGATGCGCTCGCGGGTCACCGAGAACTGCTGGCCGACCTCCTCGAGGGTGTGGTCGGTGTTCATGCCGATGCCGAAGCGCATGCGCAGCACTCTTTCCTCGCGCGGGGTCAACGACGCGAGCACTCGCGTCGTGGTCTCACGAAGATTGCTCTGGATCGCCGCGTCGATGGGCAGGATCGCGTTCTTGTCCTCGATGAAGTCGCCGAGGTGTGAATCCTCCTCGTCGCCGATGGGCGTCTCGAGGGAGATCGGTTCCTTGGCGATCTTAAGGACCTTGCGCACCTTCTCCAGCGGCATGGCGAGCTTTTCCGCCAGCTCCTCCGGGGTCGGCTCGCGGCCGATCTCGTGGAGCATCTGGCGCGACGTGCGGACGATCTTGTTGATCGTCTCGATCATGTGCACCGGGATGCGGATCGTGCGGGCCTGGTCGGCGATCGACCGGGTGATCGCCTGCCGGATCCACCAGGTGGCGTAGGTCGAGAACTTGTAGCCGCGCCGGTACTCGAACTTGTCCACCGCCTTCATGAGGCCGATATTGCCCTCCTGGATCAGGTCCAGGAACTGAAGGCCGCGGTTCGTGTACTTCTTGGCGATGGAGATCACGAGGCGAAGGTTCGCCTCGATCATTTCCTTCTTCGCCTGACGGGCCTCGCGCTCGCCCTTCTGCACCATCATGACGATGCGGCGGAACTCCTGGATCTCCAGGCCGGTCTCGCTGGCGAGCGTGTGGATGTTCTCGCGCAGGTCGTGGATCTTATCCTTCGCCTTGGCGACGAAGTCCTTCCAGCCCTTGCCGCCGAGCTTGGAGACGCGCAGCACCCATTTCGGGTCGAGTTCCCAGCCCTGGTAGTGCTTGAGGAACTCCTCGCGGGCCACCCCGTGGCTTTCGGCCAAGCGCATCAGGCGGCCCTCATGGGAGATGAGGCGCTTGTTGATGTCGTAGAGCTGCTCGACCAAGGCTTCGATGCGGTTATTGTTCAGTGACAGGGACTTCACCGCCGCCACGATATCCGCCTTGAGCTCCTTGTACTTGCGCTCCTGGGCCGGGGTCAGCTGCTTGTTCTGCATGCGCTGTTCCACATGCTCGACCTGCAGACGGCGCAGCTTCTTGTAGTTGTCGGCGATGGAATCGAAGGTCTCGAGAACGCGCGGCTTCAGCTCGGCCTCCATGGCCGAAAGCGACACGTTGTTCTCCATGTCGTCGTCGTCGAGCTCGCCCTCGGGCGGGGTCATGCCCTCTTCGGTCTCGGCGGCCTCCTCCTCCGGCTCACCCTCGCTCAGGGCATCCACCTTGGGCGCACCCTTGCCGTCGGGGCCGGCATAGGTGGCCTCGAGGTCGATGATGTCACGCAGGAGCACCCGGCCCTCGACGAGCTCGTCGCGCCAGATGATGATGGCCTGGAAGGTCAGCGGGCTCTCGCAGAGGCCCGCGATCATGGCCTCGCGCCCGGCCTCGATGCGCTTGGCAATCGCGATTTCGCCCTCGCGGGAGAGAAGCTCCACCGAGCCCATCTCGCGCAGGTACATGCGCACCGGATCGTCCGTGCGGTCGGTCGGCTCCTTGGTGGTCTCGCGCACCGCGACCGCGCGGGTCTGGGAGGCCTCGACGAGATCGCCGCCCTCGCTCTCTTCCTCGTCGGCCTCCGGCTGGGCGTTCTCGTCGGTCTCCTCGGACTCGACGACGTTGATGCCCATCTCGGAGAGCTGGCCGAGAACGTCCTCGATCTGCTCCGAGGAGAACTCCTCCGGAGGCAGGACCTCGTTCAATTCGTCATAAGTGACGTACCCGCGCTTCTTCGCGAGCTTGATCATCCGCTTGACGGCGGCATCGCTCAGGTCGAGCAGGGGCCCATCGGTCTGCTGCTCGGTCGTCGTCGTATCGCCTTCGTCGCCGCCGGTTGTCTTCGTCGCCATGCTTTGCTCAACTCCAGCGCCCCGCTTGTCCCCCCTACAGGACCTGCGATGCGCGAATGGGTGGCCGAGGCCCAGGGCTCCGCCACCTGAAATTCATTGCCAATTCTAAACAGTGAGTCGCTTGACTAACCGTTAACCATCCCCTGTCCAGAGTGCCGCAGCCGCGCCTGCCGCCCCCCGATCGTGTGAGACATCAGTGGCTCCCCGAGAGCCCTCCGCTGTCCATATCGGCCTCAGCACCCTCGACGGAGGACAATTGGTTCTGGACCTCCCGCAGCCAGGCGAGATTGGCCTCGTTGTCCTCTTCGGCAAGGGCGCGCTCCGCAGCCCGAAGTTCGCTATGTAACGTGCGTGCGCGGCGATGCAAGGTGATGGCTTGCCTCAATGCGTCCTCAAGCCGCAAGGGATCCGCATGTGGATCCAGCATCCACCGGTCGCCGGGACGGACCAGGGCCGTCAGCCTGTCTGCCGCCTGGGTCAGCCCGGCCCGTTCGAGGCGGGCCCTCATGACAGCCGGATCGGCAGCTTCGCCGCTCGCCGCTCCATCGAGCAGGAGACTGCGCACCATTTGGGCAGGCCGGCCCTCAAGTTCAAGATCTGCAAGGGTTTCCACGTGATTCTGAACGAGTTCCGGGTGAACCAGGAAGGTGCAGAGGATCATCGCCTCGCGCGGACTCTCGGCGGCTCCGCCGACGAAAAGCGGGCTGCGGGCGAGCAGCGGCGAGACGCTCAACCGGGCGCTCGGCGTCATGGGCTGGGGCTTCTGGAAGTCCCGGCGCGAGCCCCCGCCCTGGCGGTTGAACCGGTTGGCCCGGGAATCGGGATTGAGGGCCGCAAGGCGGCCTTCGACCTCCTCCCGGTAGTATTTCTTGAGTGTTTCGTCGCGAATCAGTGTCAGTGATTCGCGCAGGCGCCGCTCCAGAGCGGCTCGACGCTCGGGGGTATCGAGCGGGCCGGCCTCCAGCTCCCGGGCCCAGAGCACGTCGACGAGAGGCCTGGCTGAGGCGAGCACCCGCTCCACGGCGGCGCTTCCGCCCGCGCGGGCGAGATCGTCCGGGTCCTGCCCCTCGGGCAGCATGGCGAAACGCAGGGACTTGCCCGGCATCAGGTTGGGTAAGGCAACGTCGAGGGCCCGATAGGCCGCCCGCTGACCGGCCTTGTCGCCGTCGAAGCAAAGAATCGGTTCTTCCGCCAGGCGCCAGAGCAGCGCGAGCTGGTCCTCCGTCAGGGCCGTGCCAAGCGGCGCGACCGCATGGGGAAAGCCCGCGACGGAGAGCGAGATCACGTCCACATAGCCTTCCACGGCAATCACCGTGCCCCGGTCGTGGGCGGGCTGGCGGGCGAGGTGGTAGTTGTAGAGGAGCCGCCCCTTGTTGAAGAGCGGCGTATCGGGCGAGTTGAGGTACTTGGCCGGCACGTCGGCGCTCATGGCCCGGCCGCCGAAGGCGATGACCCGGCCGCGCACGTCGCAGATCGGGAACATGACCCGGTCGCGGAAACGGTCGGCCGGGATCTTTCCTTCCTCGCCCGCATGGACGAGCCCCGCCTCCACCATCATCTCGACGGGAACGCCCTTGCCGGCGAGGTGGTCGCGCAGGGCATAGCGCTCGGACGGGGCATAGCCGATACGGAAGCGGGCTTGCGTGTCCCGGCTCAAGGCACGACCGGCGAGATAGTCCCGCGCCTTGGCGCCGGAGGGTCCCTGAAGCGAAGTCTCGAAGAACTCGGCCGCCAGTTCCATGATGTCATGGAGGTTCTTGCGCTTGACCTCCTCCTGCCGATCCTCCCGGGAAAGCTTGGGCAACGGCACCCCGGCCTCGCCGGCCAGCCGCTCCACGGCCTCGGGAAAGGAAAGCCCTTCCGTTTCCATGAGGAAGGTGAAGATGTCGCCGTGCTTACCGGACGAGAAGCAATGGTAGAACTGCTTCTGGTCATTCACGTAGAAGGACGGCGTCTTCTCCGCGTTGAACGGCGACAGCCCCTTCCATTCCCGCCCGGCCTTCTTCAGGCGCACGCGCTTGCCGACGACCGCAGAGGTCGGGAGCCGGGCGCGGATCTCTTCGAGGATTTGGGGCGGGTAGCGCACGAGGCGGTGATCTCCAAACCTGCTCCATAAACTAGAGCGGCTTCCATCGAGTTAAAAACGCAGAAGCCAAGCTTTTCTGTGCCCGCAATCCACAGGCCAGGGTCGCCGCTCGGGTCCGCCGGCACGCGAAACCGCGCCTGCGACGATTTGGAACATAATCCTGCGCCGCTCCCGCTGCCCAAAGGGAACCTTTGTTAACGGGCCCATGCCAACGTCGAAGCATTGCAAGAACAAGAAGAAATCTTGGAGTTTGGGGCCATGCCCGCTGTTACGACAATCAATCCCAGTGGCGATTCTTATACCAACGGTCTTCTCGGTGAATACAAATGGGCGGCGGACAGCTTCAGCTATAGCTTTCCAACGGACGGGTCCCATTACGGCGCGTCCTACGGCGAGGGAGAGAACGTCACCAATTTCGGTGCTCTCAACACGCTCCAGCAGGCGACGGTCCGCACGGCCCTGTCGCTTTATTCCTCAGTGGCCGATCTCACCTTCAGCGAGATCGCGGAAACAGCGACGGATCACGCCGACCTGCGCTTCGCCTTGTCAGATGCGCCCAGGACCGCATGGGCCTATTACCCGAGCACGGAGGCCGAAGGGGGCGATGCCTGGTTCAACCAATCGCGGGGCTCCTACAGCAACCCGGTCAAGGGCAATTACGCCCATCTGACCTTCCTGCACGAGATCGGGCACGCCCTCGGCCTGGAACATCCCCACACGAACGGCATGCCGTCCGACCGCGACTCCCTCGAATACACGGTCATGAGCTACCGGTCGTATCCCGGGGCCTCCACCACCTGGGGCTACGTGAACGAGACCTGGGGCTATGCGCAGTCGCTGATGATGGTCGACATCGCCGCCCTGCAGCACATGTACGGCGCCAATTACGGCACCAACGGCTCCAACACCGTCTATTCCTGGAGTGCCGCCACCGGCGAGATGTTCATCGACGGCATCGGCCAGTCGGCCCCCGGCGGCAACAGGATTCTGCTGACGGTCTGGGACGGCGGCGGCACCGATACTTACGACTTTTCGAACTACGGCACCAACCTGAAGGTCGATCTGCGGCCGGGCGGCTGGACCACGACGGCGACGGCCCAGTTGGCCAAGCTGCGCTTCGACGGCGGGCGCCTGGCGGCCGGCAACATCGCCAATGCGCTGCTCCACAACGGCGACCTCCGCTCCCTGATCGAGAATGCCGTCGGCGGATCGGGCTCCGACACGATCACCGGCAACCAGGCGGCCAACGCGCTCACGGGAAATGCGGGCAACGACAAGCTGACCGGCGCCCAAGGCGACGATCTGCTCGACGGCGGCAGCGGCAGCGACATGGCGGTCTTCGGCGGCCAGCGCTCCGATTACGGCGTGACTCTCCTGGCCGACGGCTCGCTGCAGGTCCAGGACCTGCGCACGGGCGCATCGGACGGCACGGACATCGTCCGGAACACGGAAGTCTATCAGTTCAGCGACCGGGTCTATACGGCGGCAGAACTCACCGCCGTCGAGGAGCCGGTCACCCCCGAGCCGCCCGCCACCGACGACCCCTCGGTCACGGAGGAGCCTCCGGTCGTCCAGGATCTCGTTCTGACCGGCACGAGCGCGGCCGACAACCTCTACGGAGCGGCCGGGAACGACCGGATCGACGGCAGGGCCGGAAACGATGCGCTCTACGGCCTGGAGGGAAACGACGTCCTCGTCGGCGGATCGGGCCGGGACGTCCTGGATGGCGGAGCCGGAACCGACACGGCAAGCTATGCGACGGCAACGGCGGGCGTCGTCGCCGACCTGATGGCCGCCTCGAAGAACACCCGGGACGCCTACCGGGACAGCTATGTCGGCATCGAGAACCTCACCGGCAGCCGCCATGCGGATTTCCTGCGCGGCAACGATGCGGCCAACGCCCTCCTGGGCGGGGCCGGGTCGGACGCCCTGTACGGTCGTGGCGGCTCGGACTGGCTCGAAGGGGGCGACGGCGCCGACTATCTCGAGGGCGGCTCCTCGGCCGATACCCTGTACGGCCAGGGCGGCAAGGACATCCTGTACGGCGGCGGCGGCGCCGACATGCTGGCAGGCGGCGCGAACGGCGACCTCTTCCTGTTCAAGGCGGCCGGCGACACCGGGCCTGCGGCGGGCGACACGATCCAGGACTTCACGTCCGGCGTCGACAGGATCGACCTGCGCGGCATCGACGCCAACACCAGGCTCTCGGGCAACCAGGCGTTTTCCTTCATCGGGAGCACCGCGTTCACCGGCAAGGCCGGTCAGCTGAACTTCAGCGGCGGGATCCTGTCCGGCGACGTCAACGGCGACAAGGCGGCGGATTTCCAGATCGGCCTCCTCGGCGTCGCTTCGATGAAGACGACGGATTTCTACCTCTGACCGGTCAGGAAATGGGATGCAGCGGGCCACCCGGACGGTCCGCTGCATCCCGCTTCCGACGGCCCTATTCTTAAGGGAGCGGAAGGGGAGAGACCTCGGAATGGAACCAGCAAGCGTGGCCTTCGCTTGAATCGATGGAAGGCGTTCTCGTCGAAGGATTGCCAAGAATCGGGGTCAACCGATGCCGCTCACCCAGAATCCCATCGTGGAATGGCCGAAGGAGCTCCAGCATCTTCTGGGAGGAATCCAGGTGGTCGCCCATGAGGACGGGAAACGCTACGCCCGCGTCGATATCGACATCGATCCTGGGACCCTGTTCCTCCTCAACGATTTCGAAGCGCGGGTGCGGCATCGCCAGGTCCGCATCAGGCCGGCCGGCGCCGACGAGTGCCTCGTGGGCGGGATGAACGCGCTCGTGGGCCTCGGGGCGGCGGCCGGATCGGCGGACCATTTGAGCCGGGTCCGGATCAGCTTCCACGACCTCCTGGACGACGACTGCATCGATCGCTCGCCGCACATGTGAGCGCCTCTGATGATCCGGGCAAGATAGGGCTCGGTCGCGCTCCATGGCGAGGCGCCGTTTCAAGTGGACAAGGCGACCTTCGCTCTTCTTCCGGAAACGCGGGCACTCCATTCTCACGGCGTGAGAGGTGGACACCCGTGAATCAAAGCATCGCCCATATCGCTCTCGTCGTTCGCGATTACGACGAGGCGATCGATTTCTACGTCAACAAGCTCCGGTTCGAGCTTGTCGAGGACACCTACCAAGCGGAGCAGGACAAGCGTTGGGTCGTGGTCCGGCCGCGGGGCGACGGGAGCACGTCCCTGCTGCTGGCCCGTGCATCCTCGGCCCATCAGGAAACCTTCATCGGCAACCAGGCCGGCGGCCGGGTCTTCCTGTTCCTGCGCACCGACGATTTCTACCGCGACCATGCCGCCATGGTCGAGGCCGGGATCACCTTCATCCGCGAGCCGAAGCAGGCCTCCTACGGCATCGTGGCCGTGTTCGAGGATCTGTACGGCAATCTGTGGGATCTGGTTCAGTTCACGGACGGGCGACCGTGAAGAGAATGGCGGGGCGATGGAGTGCGAGCGCCGGTCAGCGGCTGGCGGTCGTGAGCGCGACGCCGATGCCCACGAAGGTTGTGCCTGCGGCACGGTTGAACCAGCGCCCATGGCGGGTCAGCCACGGAGCCACGCGCTGCGCCATGACGGCGAGAAGAAGCTCGTAGACGATCTCCACCACCACGAAGGTGCCGCCGAACAGCGCCAGCTGGACCGGAAAGGAGACGCCCGGGACCATGAATTGCGGCAGGAAGGCCGCAAAGAAGATCAGCGCCTTCGGGTTCGACACCGCCACGAGGAAACCCTGATTGAACATCCACAGCGGCCGCGCCCGGCGCGATCCCCCGTCCTGCTCTGCAACATCGATGATGGAAGCGGGCGAGCGCCAGATGCGGATGCCGAGATAGACGAGGTAAGCGGCGCCGATCCACTTGGCGATCGTGAAGGCCCGCTCCGAGGCGGCGAGCAGTGCCCCCATGCCGGCGAGCGAGGCCGCGATGAGGATGAAGAATCCGAGCGCGCCGCCCAGCACCGTATAGATCGTGGGACGGAAGCCGTAGCAGACGCCATGCGTCAGCGACAGCAGGCCATTCGGCCCCGGCGTCAGCGAGAGGCCGATCGCAGCGACCAGATAGATCAGCCAGAGTTCGAGGCTCATGGGGCACCGATGCTCGTTCGTAGGGCGCATCGTCGGATGCGAACAGCTGGGTTCATGCTTAGCACACCGGCTGGAAATGCCGAACGGAATGTCGTACCCGGCGGCCGCAGGCCGGTACGGTTGCCGCCCACCCTCGCGTCATGGCCGGCCTTGTGCCGGCCATCCCGATGCTGAAAAGCGCCGCGCTCTTCGGATCGTGATCCCCGGGACAAACTCGGAAACGGGGATGACGGGAAAGGATATCATTCCGGGGCTGCGCAGCAGAGCCCGGGATCCATCACCGCTGACGACGAGGGATGACCCGAAGCGCAGCCTCCGAGACGAGCCTCGTCTCACCCCTTGGGCAGCATGTCCTTCACGAGGCCGCTCGCCTTGGCGAAGTCCATGCGGCCGGCATACTTGGCTCGCAAAGCGCCCACGACCTTGCCCATGTCCTTCATGGAGGCGGCGCCGGTCTCGGCGATGGCGGCTTCGATGGCGGCCCTGGTCTCGGCCTCGTCCATCTGCTGCGGCAGGTAGGAGGAGATCACCGCGACCTCGTCCTTCTCCTGCTGGGCGAGCTCCGTGCGGCCGCCCTGCTCGTACATGGTGATCGATTCCTGGCGCTGCTTCACCATCTTCTGCAGGAGAGCCAGGATCTCCTCGTCGGACAGGGGCTCCTTGCCGTTGCCGCGGGCTTCGATGTCCTTGTCCTTGAGGGCCGCCTGGATCAGCCGGATGGCACCAAGCCTGCCCTTGTCGCCGGCCTTCATGGCCTCCTTCATTTCGGTGGTGAAACGTTCGCGCAGCATGGAGTTCTCCTTGGTTTTAAGACGCTTGAGCGTTGACGGAACGCGAACGGCCCCTTAAGTCACGGGGGTAGTTCAAGGGCGGCCCGGGTTACGGCCTGCTCAAGCACGGCCTGTTGGCCCCGGACTTACAAGAGATCATGACGATGCTGCAAGACAAAGACACCACCGGGTCCCTCTCGGGTGGCTGGGCCGAGCCGCGCGCGACCGCGGTTCTCGTGCTCCAGGACGGAACGGTTCTCGAAGGCTTCGGCATCGGGGCCGTCGGCGAGGCGACCGGCGAGGTCTGCTTCAACACCGCCATGACGGGCTACCAGGAGATCCTGACCGACCCGTCCTATGCGGGCCAGATCATCACCTTCACGTTCCCGCATATCGGCAATGTGGGCACCAACGAAGAGGACATCGAGAGCGTCAACGCCGCCTCGTCCTCGGGCGTGCGCGGCGTCGTGCTGGCGGCGACCATCACCGAGCCGTCCAACTGGCGCGCCTCCCGCGACCTGGACGCCTGGCTGAAAGCCCGCAGCATCGTCGGCCTCTCGGGCATCGACACGAGGGCGCTCACCGCGCTCATCCGCGACAAGGGCATGCCGAACGCGGTCATCGCCCACGATCCGGAAGGCCGGTTCGACATGGAGGCTCTGAAGGCCAGGGCCGCCGCCCTGCCCTCCATGGACGGCCAAGACCTCGTGCCCCTCGTGACCAGCGCCCAGCGCTTCGACTGGGACGAGACCACCTGGACGCGCGGGGAAGGCTACGGCCATCAGGACGGCGCCCCGAAGCACCACGTGGTCGCCATCGATTACGGCGTGAAGCGCAACATCCTGCGGCTCCTGGCCCGCGCCGGGTGCAAGGTGACGGTGGTTCCCGCCACCGCCTCGGCGGAGGACGTGCTCGCCCTGAAGCCGGACGGCGTGTTCCTCTCCAACGGCCCCGGCGATCCGGCGGCGACGGGCGAATATGCCGTGCCGGTGATCCGCAAGGTGCTCGACGAGAAGATCCCGACCTTCGGCATCTGTCTCGGCCACCAGATGCTGAGCCTGGCCGTGGGCGCCAAGACCAAGAAGATGCACCAGGGCCATCACGGGGCGAACCATCCGGTGAAGGACAAGACCACCGGCAAGGTCGAGATCACCTCCATGAACCACGGCTTCGCGGTGGATCCAGAGACCCTGCCGCAGAACGCCGTGGAGACCCACGTGTCCCTGTTCGACGGCTCCAATTGCGGCATCTCGCTCACCGACCGCCCGGCCTTCTCGGTGCAGTACCATCCGGAAGCCTCGCCCGGCCCGCAGGACAGCCATTACCTGTTCGACCGCTTCGTCGAGCTGATGGAGCAGAAGAAGGCGAAGGCCTAACGACTTCGTGAAGGCTGGCGCCGCGACAAACGCGTCGGTTGCGCCAGCCGCCCAAATCACGGTAACCGATCATTAACCATAAAAATAAAATGATTCCGGGCCTTGTTTTGGGGGTTTTCAAATGGATTTCGATGACGATGCCGGCGAGTTCGGCCGATTGCACAACCTGTTCACGTTTCACCTCGGCATCGCCGTCACGCTCTCCTGGCTGACGTCGCTCTATGCCGCTCTCTACGCTCCCTGGGTGCGCAACATCCGCCCCCTGATCGATCCCACCAATGTGGGTACGGTGGAGAGCACCTGGTCCTATCTCTTCATCTTCCCGGTGGTGCTCACGGCGGCCTGGCTGGTCTCGATCTTCGGCCAGAACCTTTTCGCCCAGTTCCGGATCTTCAAGAACCAGATCATCGAGTTCGCCGTCGCGGCGGCCGTGGCCTTTGCGATGTTCTACCTGTCCATCGACCGCGCCGTCGCGGCCATGCTCATCGGCATGTAAGGCGACAGAATCAACGGTCGCGCTCGACCTTTCGTCGGCACCATGCGTTCTCTCCCGACCCAAGGAGGCACGCATGGTTCAACCGACAGGAGCTGGCGCGGCTCGTTCTGACGCGCCTCACGGAGCGGAAGCGGTCGTCTTCCAGAGCAATGGGATCGTTCCCAACAATCCTTCCCTGCCGCTGGTGATCCGCCGTGGGGCGATCTCGCCCTCCCCCCAGGATCCCGCCAAATCCTTCAAGGCCACCTTCGCCAGGAACGGCTGGACGAACGCTTGGCTCGACGGCATCCACGACTACCACCACTACCATCCGAACACCCACGAGGTGCTCGGCATCGTCTCGGGTTCGGCCCAGGTCCGCTTCGGCGGCGAGGACGGCGAACTCATCACACTGAGCGCTGGTGACGTCTTGATCATCCCGGCAGGCGTCGCCCATGCGCGCATCAACGCGAGCGATGACTTCGCCGTGGTCGGAGCCTATCCGAATGGCGCTGATTACGAAACCATCCGGGACGATCCAACCGCTCTCGCGATGTCGCAGCAGCGCATTGCGCAAGTGCCGCTGCCGGATGCCGACCCGGTCGACGGGCCCGACGGAGCGCTCATGAAGCTGTGGACCTAAACATTGAAGGCCCCCTGCCTCGAAAGGCAGGAGGCCCTTGCCCCTACGGCTTATTGCTGTTCTTCAGACCGACAGCGTGACCTGCACGTTACCCCGGATCGCGTGGGAATAAGGGCAGACCACATCGGCCTTCTGCACCAGATCGGTCGCCTGCTCCTGAGACAGACCGGGCAAGTTTGCCTTCAGCTCCACCACCAGGCCGAAGCCCGCGCCGTCATCGCGCTTGCCGATGCCGACCTTGGCCTCCACATGGGCATCGGCCGGGAGCGTGATCTTGTTCTGCGAGGCGACGAATTTCAGCGCGCCCAGGAAGCAGGCCGAGTAGCCGGCCGCGAAGAGCTGCTCCGGATTGGTCCCCTCGCCGCCCGCGCCGCCGAGCTCCTTCGGCGTAGAGAGACGAAGCTCCAACTTGCCATCGTTGGAAGCGGCGACGCCTTCGCGTCCGCCGCGGGCTGAAGCATGGGCTGTGTAGAGCGGGGTCATGGAAGAGTTCCTTGATGTGTCCGGACTGGAAGTCTTGACGGCTAGATCACATGTAAGCAATTCAATTGCGCTCGATCTATTTATAGACATAGACCTGAATTCGATTGTGTGCAACCTATTTTTCGCAGGTTGTCCCGGGTGGAGGTGACGATGACGAAGAAACCGGAAATGTTGGCGCTTGATAACCAGCTGTGCTTTGCCTTCTATTCCGCCTCTCACGCCTTCAGCCGGGCCTATCGTCAGTTCCTAGACCCGCTCCGCCTCACATATCCGCAATATGTGGTTCTGCTGGTGCTCTGGGAGCAGGACGATCTCACCGTGAAAGAGATAGGGGATCGGCTGTTTCTCGATTCCGGCACCCTTACCCCCCTGCTGAAGCGTCTCGAATCGGCCGGCTATGTCCGCCGCACCCGCGACAGGAAGGACGAGCGGCAGGTCAGGGTTTCCCTCACCGAGACCGGCCGGTCTCTCCGGAAGAAGGCCGAGGAAATCCCCAAGCAGGTCGGCTGCGTGCTGGGCCTGTCCTTCGACGAGGTCAGGGCCTTGACCCAGGAGGTTGCGAAACTGCGCGGCAGGCTCCATGACTCGGCGGCACCTTCGGCGACATCCTGAATTCAGGGGAGAGACCCTTTCCGATGAACTGGCGCGACTACTGGAATCAGGACACGCCGATCTATACGAGCGAGCGGCACAAGCTGCTGCATTACCGCCTGATTGCCAACGATATCATCGGCCTCATCCCCTCCCCTGAGGCGGTCGTGTTGGATTACGGCTGCGGCGAGGCGCTGTTCGCCGACAAGGTCGCGGCCAAATGCAGACAGCTATACTTGAGCGATGCCGCACCGCTGGTGCGGGAGCGCCTGAATGAGCGATTTCAGGACAACGGGCGCATCACCATCCTGTCGACCGACAATGTCACCGACCTTGCGGATGCGTCGCTCGATCTGATCGTGGTGAACTCGCTCGTCCAGTATCTCTCCCTCGACGAGTTCCGCGCCTTGCTGAAGCTCATGCACGAAAAGCTGAAGGCCGACGGCACGCTAGTCCTGGGGGACGTTCTCCCACCTGATCTCAGCCCCCTCACGGACGCGAAGGCGCTGATCTCCTTTGCCTGGCAGGGTGGCTTCCTGCGATCGGCCGTCAGCGGCCTCGCCCGCACGGCCTTCTCGGAATACCGCAGGATCCGCGAGGAGGTCGGCCTGGCGCAGTACAGCGAGGAGGAAATCCTGGATCTCCTCGAAGATGCCGGATTCGAGCCCAGGCGGTCCGAGCGGAACCTCGGACACAACCAAGCTCGCATGACCTTTGTGGCGCGACCGGCTCAGGCCCGCGATACGGACGACTTCGCCGAGCGCTGATCGCTCGCCAAGGACAACCCGAACACAGCAAGGCCCGCGACGGCCAGAGCCGCGCCGACCCAACCCGTCGAGGCAAAGCCGTAGCCTGCCGCGATCGCCAGACCGCCGAGCCAGGCGCCGAGCGCATTGGCGATGTTGAAGGCCGAATGGTTGAGGGCGGCCGCCAGGGTCTGCGCATCGGCCGCCACGTCCATCAGGCGGGTCTGGAGCGCGGGTCCGATGGCGACGCTGCAGCCGACGAGGAAGACGCAGGCCGAGAGCATGTAGGGGTTCTCCGCCGTCAGCCAGAGCACGGTCATGACCACCGCGCTGGAGGCGAGCACGCCGCCGATGGTGGCCATCAGGTTCCGGTCGGCAAACCAGGCCCCGACCAGATTGCCGACGATCATGCCGGAGCCGAACAGGGCCATCATCACCGGTACGGCGCTCTCGGGCATCCCTGCCACCTCGGTTGCCGTCGATGCGATGTAGGAGAAGACCGAGAACAGGCCGCCGAAGCCCACGGCGCCGATGCCGAGGGTGAACCAGACCTGCTTGCGCGTGAAGGCTCCGAGTTCCCGCATCGGGCTCGCCCCTTCCTGGACCTTGTCCTTCGGCAGGAAGAGCCAGATCAGCAGCACGGTCAGGGCTCCCATGAAGCCGACGGCCCCGAAGGCGATGCGCCAAGTCAGGATCTGCCCGAACCAGGTGGCGACGGGCGTGCCGAGCAGGGTCGCCACCGTCAGGCCCATCATGACACGGGCCACCGCCTGGGTGCGCTTGCTCGGCGGAACCAGGGAGGCCGCCACAAGGGCGGCCACGCCGAAATACGCGCCGTGCGGCAGACCGGTGAGAAAGCGCAGGAGCACGAACGATTCGAAGGTCGGCGCGACGGCACTGACGGCATTGCCGACGGCGAAGATGGCCATCAGCAGAAGGAGCAGCGTCTGACGCGCAAGCTTGGCTGCCATCACGGCGATGATGGGAGCACCGACCACGACCCCGAGGGCATAGGCGCTGATCGCGTAGCCGGCCTCGGGCGTCGTGACGTTGAATTCCTGAGCGACGTTGGGCAGGAGCCCCATGATGGCGAACTCGCCAGTGCCGATGCCGAAGCTGCCGACTGCGAGCGCCAGCTCGATCAGGGCGACGGCCAGGCGGGAATGCGGAACGGCGGGAGCCTTGTCCCGCGCCGGACAGGCTTCCTCGGTCAAGGCCATATCGGACATGAAGCCCCCAGCGTGTCGGTCGGTGCGGTGATGGATGAAGCGACGGAGGCCGTCAGACAGCTCCGATGACGTCCATATTGCATCGCAATAAGATTCGCGGGACCTGCCGGAACGCAGGCCAGGGCTGCACTGGAAGACTGGAACATGGCCGATGCCGTTCAAAGCGGCCGAAGACTTATGCAAATGTCCACTTTTTATGCGCCATGAAGCTCCACAGCATGACCACACCGGTCGTGATGATCTGCGACGGCAGGTAGGGTCCGTCGAGCCAAACCGTGAAGGCGTGCATCAAAAACCAGGTCACGAGGAAGCCGACGAGGGCCACGAGGGCAAAGCGCCACGTGGCTTCGCGATGGGGCCGGTCGCTCTCGTAGGTATGCTTGCGGTTGAGCAGGTAGGATATGAGCCCTCCCGCCACGTAGCCGGCCAGCGTGGCCGGAACCGGGTGGATACCGCCACCCTCCACGAGGGCGACGAGGAGCCCGTAATGGGCTACGGCGGCCGCAAGTCCCACTCCGAAGAAGGCGGTGAACTGACGGATCAGGCGATGAAAGGGACGGGATGCGGTCACGCCTCCTCGATAGCTGCTTCCCACGGACCCGTCACCTCATTCCCTGCAGAAGCCCGGCGATCCTGCGGGACAGGAAACGGGGTGCGAATTTCGAGCCAGCGGCCCCGAATCGGTTCCTGGCGCCGGGAATGACGATGGCCCGCCCGGCCTCGTAGCCGTCCACCCCGACGCGGGCGACCTCCGCCGAGGACATGACGCCCGCCTGGAAGAGACGAGAATCCTTCAAGCCGGCCGTCTCGGAGAACTCGCTCTCGGTCGGTCCCGGACACAGGGCGGTGACCGTCACCCCGTGCGGCTTGGCCTCGTCGTGCAGGGCCTCGGACAGGGACAGGACGAAGGCCTTCGTCGCGTAATAGACGGCCATGTAGGGCCCGGCCTGGAAGGCCGCCAGGGAGGCGACGTTCAGGATCCCTCCCCGCCTGCGCTCGATCATGCCCGGCAGCATGAGGCGGCTGAGGGAGGTGAGCGCCATAACGTTGAGGTCGATCATGGCGAGCTGCTTCTCGTGCGGCAGGGACGCGAAATACCCTCGCAGTCCGAACCCGGCATTGTTGACCAGGGTGTGAACGGCGATTCCCCGCTCCTGGAGCATCTCGTGCAGATCCCGCGGCGCCTCCCTGTCCTCGAGGTCGACTGCCATGATCTCGATCGGCACGCCATGGGTTCGGCGGATCTCGGCGCCCAGCGCCTCGAGCCGCTCATGCCGCCGGGCCGTCAGGACGAGGGGATATCCGCGCGCCGCGAAGGTCCGGGCCAGTTCCGCGCCGATCCCGCTGGACGCCCCCGTCACCAACGTCCAGCGAAGCTCCTCGGTCATGGCCATCCTGTCCCAACTCCCTTCCATAGTGACACGCGGGGATCGTACCGCATGACCCTTTGCTGTCTAAATCATGGCTGGCGCATCGTGCGGAAAAGTGGATCCGGTTTTCCGCGAAGAACGATGCGCCAGCCATGAGTTGGAGCATCGGACCCAAAAGTGGACCCACTTTTGGGTCCGATGCTCTAAGGCCTTTGAATTTGCGTAAGGTCCGTGTAAGAGCCTCTCTCAACCTACAATCCGATCACATCCCGGCTGCGCTCGAAGCGCCGTAGCTTTACGGCCGCGCGGCTGGACACGCCTGGGTGGCCCAATGCCGAAGCGGACAGACATCTCCTCCATTCTCATCGTCGGCGCAGGGCCGATCATCATCGGTCAGGCCGTGGAGTTCGATTATTCGGGCACCCAGGCCGTGAAGGCCCTCAAGGAGGAAGGCTACCGCATCGTCCTGGTGAATTCGAATCCCGCGACGATCATGACCGATCCCGATCTCGCGGACGCCACCTACGTGGAGCCGATCACCCCCGAGATCGTCGCCAAGATCATCGAGAAGGAGCGCCCGGACGCGATCCTGCCCACCATGGGCGGCCAGACGGCGCTGAACTGCGCCCTGTCCCTGAAGAAGATGGGCGTGCTCGACAAGTTCAACGTCGAGATGATCGGAGCCACGGCGGAAGCCATCGACAAGGCCGAGGACCGGCAGCTCTTCCGCGAGGCCATGACCAAGATCGGCCTCGACACCCCGAAATCGCGCCTTGCCAACGCCTCGGCCCTCAAGAAGGCCGACCGCGATGCCTATCTGGCCGAACTGGCTCGCCTGGAAGCCCTCGACATGCATCCGGGCGACAAGAAGCGCGTGATCGCCAGCTACAAGCTCAAGTGGGACGCGGGCGAGAACGACCGGCGCAAGCGCTACCAGGAACACGCCATGGGCGAGGCCCTGATCGCGCTGTCCGAGGTGGGCCTGCCGGCCATCATCCGCCCCTCCTTCACCATGGGCGGCACCGGCGGCGGCATCGCCTACAACCGCGAGGAGTTCCTCGACATCGTGGAGCGGGGCCTCGACGCCTCGCCCACCAACGAGGTGCTGATCGAGGAGAGCGTGCTCGGCTGGAAGGAGTACGAGATGGAGGTCGTCCGCGACAAGGCGGACAACTGCATCATCATCTGCTCCATCGAGAACTTCGATCCGATGGGCGTGCACACCGGCGACTCGATCACCGTGGCCCCGGCCCTGACGCTCACCGACAAGGAATACCAGATCATGCGCGACGCCTCCCTGGCGGTGCTGCGCGAGATCGGCGTCGAGACCGGCGGGTCGAACGTGCAATTCGCGATCAACCCGGAAAACGGGCGCATGATCGTGATCGAGATGAACCCGCGCGTATCGCGCTCCTCGGCGCTGGCCTCCAAGGCCACGGGCTTTCCCATCGCCAAGGTCGCGGCGAAGCTCGCCGTCGGCTATACCCTGGACGAGATCGCCAACGACATCACAGGCGGCGCGACGCCCGCCTCCTTCGAGCCCACCATCGACTACGTGGTCACCAAGATCCCGCGCTTCGCCTTCGAGAAGTTCCCCGGCGCCGAGCCGACGCTGACCACCGCCATGAAGTCCGTAGGCGAGGCCATGGCCATCGGCCGCTCCTTCCCGGAATCGCTGCAGAAGGCCTTGCGCTCGCTTGAGACCGGCCTCACGGGCCTCGACGAGATCGAGATCGAAGGCCTCGGCAAGGGCGACGACAAGAACGCCATCAAGGCGGCTATCGGCACGCCGACTCCCGACCGGATTCTGAAGGTCGCCCAAGCCCTGCGCCTCGGCATCAGCCATGACGAGGTCTATGCCTCCTGCAAGATCGACCGCTGGTTCCTGGAGCAGCTTCAGGCCATCGTCGACATGGAGGCCAAGGTGAAGGCTCACGGTCTGCCGCAGACGCCCGGCGCCTTCCGTCAGTTGAAGGCCCTCGGCTTCTCGGATTCGCGCCTCGCCGTACTGGCCCACAAGTCCGAAGCGGAAGTCCGCGAGTTGCGCCGCTCGCTTTCCGTGCGTCCGGTCTACAAGCGCATCGACACCTGCGCGGCGGAGTTCGCCTCCCCCACCGCCTACATGTACTCGACCTATGCGGCTCCCTTCGCGGGCAAACCCGCGGACGAATCCAATCCGTCCGGGGCCAAGAAGGTCATCATTCTCGGCGGCGGTCCGAACCGCATCGGCCAGGGCATCGAGTTCGATTATTGCTGCTGCCATGCCTGCTTCGCGCTCAAGGACGCGGGCTATGAAACCATCATGATCAACTGCAACCCGGAGACGGTCTCGACCGACTACGACACCTCCGACCGGCTCTATTTCGAGCCGCTGACGCAGGAGGACGTGCTGGAGATCATCGAGACCGAGCGCTCCAAAGGCGCGCTCCATGGCGTCATCGTGCAGTTCGGCGGCCAGACCCCGCTCAAGCTCGCCCGCGCCCTGGAGGAGGCCGACGTGCCGATCCTCGGCACCTCGCCGGACGCCATCGATCTCGCCGAGGATCGGGACCGGTTCAAGCGCCTGCTCGACAAGCTGCACCTGAAGCAGCCGAAGAACGGCATTGCCTATTCGGTGGAACAGGCGCGCCTCATCGCGGCCGATCTCGGCCTGCCCTTCGTGGTGCGCCCGTCCTACGTGCTCGGTGGCCGGGCCATGGCGATCATCCGCGACGAGGCCCAGTTCGAGGACTACCTGCTCGGCACCCTGCCGAGCCTGATCCCCTCCGACATCAAGGCTCGCTACCCCAACGACAAGACGGGCCAGATCAACACGGTCCTGGGCAAGAACCCGCTGCTCTTCGACCGCTACCTCTCGGACGCGATCGAGGTGGACGTGGATTGCCTGTGCGACGGCCGGGACAGCTTCATCGCCGGCATCATGGAGCATATCGAGGAGGCCGGCATCCATTCGGGCGATTCCGCCTGCTCGCTGCCGCCGCGGTCGCTCTCGCCGGAGATCATCGCCGAACTGGAGCGTCAGACGAGGGCTCTTGCCCTCGCGCTCGAGGTCGGCGGCCTGATGAACGTGCAATACGCCATCAAGGACGGCACGATCTACGTGCTGGAGGTGAACCCTCGCGCGTCCCGCACCGTGCCCTTCGTGGCCAAGGTCATCGGCGAGCCCATCGCCAAGATCGCCGCCCGAATCATGGCGGGCGAGAGCCTGGCCAAGTTCGGCCTGACCCCGAAGGAGCTGCCGCATATCGGCGTGAAGGAGGCCGTGTTCCCCTTCAACCGCTTCCCAGGCGTCGACGTCCTGCTCGGCCCTGAGATGCGATCGACGGGCGAGGTCATCGGTCTCGACCGCAGCTTCGGCGTCGCCTTCGCCAAGAGCCAGCTCGGCGCCGGCAGCCAGCTTCCCAAGACCGGAACCCTGTTCGTCTCCGTGCGCGACTCCGACAAGGAGCGCATTCTGCCGGCCGTACGGATGCTGGAAGAGGTCGGATTCCAGGTTCTGGCGACGGCCGGAACCCAGAAGTTCCTTGAAGCGCAGGGTGTGAAGGCCAAGCGGATCAACAAGGTCCTGGAAGGCCGCCCCCACGTGGTCGACGCCATGAAGAACGGCGATATCCAGCTCGTCTTCAATACCACCGAAGGAGCGGGTGCCCTCTCGGATTCCCGTTCACTACGACAAGCTGCCCTCTTGCATAAGATACCTTACTACACCACTCTTGCAGGAGCGGTCGCCGCAGCCGAGGGCATCAAAGCATACCTCAGCGGCGATCTCGAAGTCCGGGCACTTCAGGAATACTTTGCCTGAGGCATCCGGCCTCACATTGGAACTGCGAAGCTTCTGGTAAGTTTTCGTTGACATGCGAGGGCGCTGGCGACAGCGGCCTCGTACCTCTTTTTGGACGAGACAAACGATGGACAAGGTCCCTCTGACGATCAAGGGTTTTGCGGCGCTCGAGGAAGAACTCAAGCACCGGCAGCAGGTGGAACGCCCCCGGATCATCCAGGCGATCGCGGAAGCCCGCGCGCTTGGCGACCTGTCGGAAAACGCCGAATACCATGCCGCCAAGGAAGCCCAATCCCTCAACGAAGGCCGGATCCTTGAGCTCGAAAGCCTGATCTCGCGCGCCGAAGTCATCGATATTGCGAAGCTCTCCGGTGACCGGATCAAGTTCGGCGCCACGGTGAAGCTCGTTGACGAGGACACCGAGGAAGAGAAAACCTACCAGATCGTCGGGGAGCCCGAAGCGGATGTCCGCTCGGGCCGGGTTTCGGTGGCCTCCCCCATCGCCCGCGCCCTGATGGGCAAGACCATCGGCGACACGGTGGAGGTGTCGACCCCCGGGGGCGGCAAGTCCTACGAGGTCGTCGGCGTCCAGTTCAGCGCCTGATTGGTAACGAGGGGGCAGAAACGATGAGCAATCCGATGATGTCCCTTTACTCCCGCCGCTCCCTCCTGAAAGCCTTTGCCTGTGCCGGTCTCGCCGGCGCAGGCTTCGCCATGCCTGCCGGCGCCCAGAGCTTCCCGCAGGCCTTCTCGTCCTTCTCGGTCGATGTGAGCGTCCTCAAGGACAAGGGCCTCGGCCCCTTTGCCGACCTCGTCGGTGCCGCCGCGTTCGACGAATTGCAGCGCTCCTTTGCCGACCGGATCGACCCGCGAGGTCCGCGTCTCGTCCTGCGCCTGACGAGCATCTTTCTCACGACGTCGCCTGACGGCGGGATCGGATACAAGGGCCGGGGCGGCGGCAGCGGGCACGACTCCGTGGAGGGCGAGGCCCTAGCCGTCGGCCGCAGGGGCGAGGTCCTGGCCAGCCATCCGATGCTGGCGGTGCGCGACGTGAACACCAGCACCCTGACCCCGAACGAGCAGGGCCGCGCCGTAGCAGTGGCACAGCATTACGTGCGCTGGCTCAGGCGGCAGATCTGATCCGCACGCGCTTTCCTGTCGCTCGCCTCTCGGGAGAGACAGCGCAGGTACCAACCAAGCGGCTCGGGGGACCAGGACGGGGTTCACGAGGTTGCCTCGTGGCGGCTCCAACCGGGCTCATAATCTCCTCGTCATGGTCGTCCCCGGACTTGATCCGGGGATCAGTCCCGGCCATCCCGATCCTATGAAGCATCGCGCTTTTCCGAGCGGGATCACCGGCACAAGGCCGGTGATGACGGGGAGGGTGGGAGCGGGGTGGCACTGCTGTGATGCAACGCTATGTTCTCACTTTGTTCTTGACACAGGGTTGCATCTGAGCTATACTCTTGTGCAGATCGGTTCCTGCGAGGGGCGCGCTCGCGAGGCGTCGCAGTGACGGGAGCCGGCACGGTCCTGCGGCAGGCCTCGCACGCCTGGGAGCGCAGGAGGCCGACCTTGGGTGTCGTCCCAGCTGGTCCGCCTGAAAAGAACCGTGCGCGAGGTGCCGTCCGGCTCTTCCATCTCCCACCATCAGCATCGAGCCGGGCCGCCTCTCGCGCCACCCTCGATCCACCGCAAGGCTCGCAGCGTAAGCTGCGGGCCCCAAGGTGCTGGCTCCAAGGGATTGCCCTGTGACATCACACACGCAGCAGATGAAATCAGCATCCACACCTGTCATGGCCGCTGCGGACCGGGCTCCGATCGGCGGGTGGACGCAGACAGCCTCAGCCCTCGGCTTCTACGACATCCTCGATCGGCACCAGCGGCTCGTCCTTGATCAGGTCGAGGGTGAGCGCCGTGCGGACGTTGCGCACGTTCGGCAGGGAGGTGAGCTCGGACACGAGGCCTTGGAAGGAGGCGAGATTCGGGGCCACGCATTTCAGGATGAAGTCGATATCGCCCGAGAGGGTCCAGCACTCGCGGACCATGGACCAATCCTTTACCCGCTGCTCGAATTCCTGCAGCTCCTTCTTGCCCTGGATGTCGAGCTGCACCATGGCGAAGCAGACGATCTCGAAGCCGAGATTCTTCGGATCGAGAATGGCCCTATAGGCCTTGATGATCCCGGCGCTTTCCAGCGCCCGCACCCGACGCAGGCATGGCGGGGCCGACAAGCCGACCCGACGGGCGAGCTCCACATTGGTGATGCTGCCGTCGGCCTGCAGTTCTTTCAGGATGGCCCAGTCGATGGAATCGAGGCGTCCGCGCACGGTAACTCCGCTCAGGCAGGATCAGGCAATGGGAACCGACCGGTCGCCCTGATCATGCGGCATCTGGTCAAAAAATCTCGTCTTGGCTGAGTAGACCGTGTAGAGGGTCTGCACAAGAAGGACCGGCGATTAAGTCGCAACGAACTTCATGAACTCCACAGGCTCGTTGATCGAATGTTGCGCAAGGATACCGGCCTTATTACCTGGGTGCTGACCGATGGCAAGGTCGGGGACGAGCTGCAGGCCCTGAGCGTGACCGAAGCCCTCGGCCTCGCCGCGGAGATCCGCCGGATCAAGCCGAAGCCTCCCTTCAGCTGGGTCATGCCCTGGGGACCCATCGACCCTCGCGAGCGGCCTGGCTCCCCGAACAGTCCCCTAGCGCCCCCCTTTCCCGACCTTCTCGTCGCTTCTGGCCGCCGGGCGGTGGCCTATCTCCGCCACGTGAAGCGGGCGACCGGCGGGCGAGCTTATACGGTCTTCCTCAAGGATCCCCGTACCGGTCCGGAGACGGCCGACTTCATCTGGTCTCCGAGCTACGACCGTCTGCGGGGGCCGAACGTTCTCAACACCCTGACCCCGCCCCACCGGGTCTCGGCCAAGCGGATCGAGGAGGCGCGGTCCCATCCCGATCCGCGTCTGGTCCATCTCTCCCATCCGCGCGTCGCCGTGCTGGCCGGTGGCGACAGCCGTCATCATCGATTCACCGACAGGGACGTTTCCCGCTTCGTCCAGCATCTGACGGCCGTGGCCGAGACCGGAGCCGGTCTGATGGTCACGGCCTCGCGCCGCACGCCGCCGGCCCTGCGAGAGGCTCTGAGGGGCCTTGCCGCAGAGCACGGGGGTTTTTTTTGGGATGGCGAAGGCGAGAACCCCTATGTGGGCCTTCTCGCCCTGGCGGATTTCGTCGTCGCGACAGCGGATTCCTTCAACATGATCGGCGAGGCCGCCGTGACCGGCCGGCCGATTCTGGTGTTCGAGCCCTCAGGGGGCCATCCGAAACTGGATGTTTACATGCAGGCCCTTAAAGCCCATGGAGTTGTGCATCCCTTCGAGGGTCGTCTTGAAGGACGGCCCTATGAACCACTAAATTCAACACCCAAGGTCGCGGAGGCCATAGCCGAGGGTTTGAGCCGCCACCGCCGCGCTCTTGGCCTGCCGGATATTGCCTTGTCACTGGAGACCCCCTGATGGCCCATTCTCACGCCAAGCTCATCATCATCGGCTCAGGGCCGGCGGGCTACACGGCGGCGATCTACGCGGCGCGCGCCCTGCTCGAACCTGTGATGATCTCCGGTTTCCAGCCCGGCGGGCAGCTCATGATCACCACGGACGTGGAGAACTATCCGGGCTTCGCCGACGTGATCCAGGGCCCGTGGCTCATGGAGCAGATGCGGATGCAGGCCGAGCATGTGGGCACCCACATGGTCTCCGACCACATCACCAAGGTGGACCTGAAGCAGCGCCCCTTCCGGCTGGAGGGCGATTCCGGCCAGACCTATACCTGCGACGCGCTGATCGTCGCCACCGGTGCGCAGGCCAAGTGGCTCGGCCTGCCGTCCGAAGGCCAGTTCCAGGGCTTCGGCGTCTCGGCCTGTGCGACCTGCGACGGCTTCTTCTATCGCGGAAAAGAGGTCGTGGTGGTCGGCGGCGGCAATACCGCCGTCGAGGAGGCGCTCTACCTCGCCAATCTCGCGTCCAAAGTCACACTGGTCCATCGCCGGGATTCCCTGCGGGCCGAACGGATCCTGCAGGACCGCCTGTTCAAGCACCCCAAGATTGAAGTGATCTGGAACTCGGCCGTCGAGGAGATCTGCGGCAGCGAGAACCCCTCCTCGGTCACCCATGTGCGGCTTAAGAACATCGTTTCGGGCGAAACGTCGGACTTCAAGACCGACGGCGTCTTCATCGCCATCGGCCACAAGCCCGCGACGGAGCTCTTCACCGGTCAGCTCGACATGAAGTCCGGCGGCTATCTGGTCACGAAGCCCGGCTCCACCGAAACCAACATTCCGGGCGTCTTCGCAGCTGGAGACGTAACGGACGACATCTACCGGCAGGCCGTCACCTCGGCAGGTATGGGCTGCATGGCGGCTCTGGACGCGGAGCGCTATCTGGCGGCCGTGGAGGCGACCCAGGAAGCCGCTGAATAGAGTTTATTCACAATTGGTTAGGCTTCAGGCCGATTTCCTGTTGCGCCGAACCCGCGGCTCATAAGAGATAAGGATTGCCTTGCGTCAGGAGCATGTGGGGCATGAGGGGAATGCCGTGGACTGGGATAAAATCCGGATTTTCTATACGGTCGCCGAAGCGGGAAGCTTCACGCGAGCCGGAGACGATCTCGGATTGAGCCAATCCGCCGTGAGCCGCCAGATCAGCGCTCTCGAACGAGAATTGAAGGCCCCCCTCTTCCACCGGCATGCCCGCGGCCTGATCCTCACCGAGCAGGGCGACCTGCTGTTCAGGGCCGCCCGCGACATGCGCATGCGGCTGGAAACCACCAAGGCGCGCCTTGTCGAGACCAGCGAACGGCCTTCAGGCGACCTGAAGGTGACGACGACGGTCGGCCTCGGCTCGATCTGGCTCGCTCAGCGCATCGCCGAGTTCCTGGATCTCTATCCCGATGTCCGGGTCGAGTTGATCCTGTCCAACGAGGAACTGGACCTCGCCATGCGCGAGGCCGACGTGGCCATCCGCCTGCGCCGTCCCGCGCAGCCCGACCTGATCCAGCGCCGTCTCTTCACGGTGCACTTCCACGTCTATGCCTCGGCGGACTACCTGAAGCGGTTCGGCGAGCCCAAGACCCTGGCGGATTTGGACGAGCACCGGATCGTCTCGTTCGGCGGCGACCAACCGTCCTATCTCATGGCCGTACACTGGCTCTCGACCGCTGGACGCGAGGGGGGCGAGCCGCGCCAATACCACTACGTCGTCAACAACATCACGGCCCTGAAGCTGGCGGTCGAGACGGGAGCCGGCATCGCGGTGCTGCCGGATTATGCGGTGGTCGGCAATCCGGACCTGATCCAGATCCTGCGCGACGTCGAAATGCCGTCCCTCGACAGCTATCTCGTGTATGCCGAGGAAATGCGCTCGGTCGCCCGCGTCCAGGCCTTTCGGGATTTCCTGATCTCGAAGGCGCAGCGCTGGACGTTCTAACCGCCGAATCCTCTGCCAAGCTCGATGGCTGCTGGGATTTTGTCTCCCCGATGACGGAAGCCATGCACCAGGCGCAGCCCTTTTATGAGGCATGCTGCATTGCAAATGAGCGCCGTGCGGCCGATATCACCTGTGGCTGATTTCAACGCGGCACCGCTTTCTTCCTCCCGGCGCTGCCGTGTCGGCCGTTCCCTCTGGAAGGTTTTGACTTTTGTCGGACCTCTACTTTAGCCGGGCTTCGAGCCCGGCTTTTTTCTTTTTCAGGGTTGAAGAATCCGTCAGCGGGGCTGGCCCTGCTCAACCTCCTCCTTGAGCGCGCGGCGCAGGACCTTGCCCACATTGGTTTTCGGCAGGGTGTCCCGGAACTCGATCCGGCGCGGTACCTTGTAGCCGGTCAGGTTCTCCCGGCAGAACTCGCGCAGCTCGTCCACGCTGAGAGCCTGATCCTTCCGGACCACATAGGCCACCACCACCTCTCCCGAATGTTCGTCCGGCAGGCCGATGACAGCGGCTTCCATCACGCCTGGATGCTTGACGATCACCTCTTCCACTTCGTTCGGGTAGACGTTGAAGCCGGACACGAGGACCATGTCCTTCATCCGGTCGACGATCTTGACCTGACCGTCCGGTAGGATCACCGCCACATCGCCGGTGCGGAACCACCCGTCCGGTGTCATGACCTTCGCGGTCTCATCCGGACGCTGCCAGTAGCCCGCCATCACCTGCGGTCCCTTCACGCAGAGCTCTCCCCGCTCGCCGGCCGGAAGCATCGTCCCGTCGTTGGCCCGGACGGAGACGTCCGTCGACGGCAGCGGATAGCCGATGGTGCCGGTGAACTCCTCGATGTCGAGCCGGTTGGCGCAGACGACGGGCGAGGTCTCGGACAGGCCGTAGCCCTCGACGATGGGCTGGCCGGTCACGTCCTTCCACTTCTTCGCCACGGCCTCCTGGGTCGCCATGCCGCCGGAGACGGCGAAGACCATCTGCGAGAAATCGACCTTCTCGATGCCCGGCGCGTTGGCGAGCGCATTGTAAAGCGTGTTGAGGCCGGACATGAGCGTGATGCGGCTCTTCTGCAGCGTCTTCACGAAGCCCGGAACGTCGCGCGGATTGGCGATCAGAAGCTGGCACCCGCCGATCCTCGTCATCAGCAGCGCGCAGACCGTGAGGGCAAAGATGTGATAGAGCGGCAGGGCCGTGACCATCACGTGATCCTCGCGGTCGCCGAAGAACGGCAGCATCCAAGCTTCGCACTGGAGCACGTTGGCCGCCACGTTGCGATGGAGCAGGGTCGCGCCCTTGGCGATACCTGTCGTGCCGCCCGTATATTGCAGGAAGGCGATGTCGTCGGACGAAATGGCGACAGCCTGGGCTTTCCGCTTGGCGCCCTCGGCCACGACGGACTTGAAGGCGACGGCCTGCGGCAGGCTGAAGGGCCTGACCGCCTTCTTCACATGGCGCGAGACCAGGTTGACGATGGCCCCCTTCAGGCCGAGCAGGTCGCCCGGCGTGACGAGAACCACGCGATCCAAGGTCAGATCCGGCAGGGCTTCTTGGACTGTCGCGGCGAAGTTTTCGAGCACGAACAGGAACCGCGAGCCGGAATCCTTGAGCTGATAGGTCAGCTCCCGTGGGGTGTAGAGCGGGTTGACGTTGACCACCGTGCCGCCGGCCAGCAGGATCCCGAACAGGATCGCCGGGAAGGCCATCACGTTCGGCAGCATGATCGCCACCCGGTCGCCCTTCCTCAGCCCTTGTCCCTGCAGCCAGGACGCCACCGCATCGGCCTCGCGCCCGAGCGCCGCATAGGTCATCCGCTTGCCGAAGCTCTCGACCGCGGGCCGGTTCGGGTAATCGGCCACGGCCCTGCGGAACATGTCGTTGAGCGTGCCGATGCCGGCTTCATCGATGGTGTGGGGAACCTGCGCGGGGTAGGACCTGAGCCAGGGGCGGGTCGTCAGAAGATCCTGAGCGCCTGCCGGTGCCGGCGCCTGGGTCGTGGCATTCATCATCATCCTCCGCTTCGCGGCGAGGTATACTTCATGGGAGATGGCGTCTCCATCAAAGCTTAACTTGGCGTGGACCGGTCCATTTGTCGATGGAAATAGTTTAGAGCTGAACGATCGTATGATGCTGTCTGAATATTCACCCCTCCCGTCATCACCGGCCTTGTGCCGGTGATCCCGATCCGAGGAGCGACGCGCCTCACCACATCGGGATGGCCGGGACGAGCCCGGCCATGACGGGAACGGGTGTCGGCACGGCCGATGCTCCCCCCTCGATCTCCTCAATGGGCCTTCTGCAGGACCATCTCGGCCGGGCGGCCGCTCAGCTCCGCCATGTGGTCGAACCGGGTCGAGAAGGTCCCGACGCCGGCGGTCGCCGAGCGCAGCTCGACGATGAGATCGCCGATCTCCGATTCGGGGATGGTGGCGCTGAGCACCTGCCAGCCCGACCAGCCGGGGCGCTCATCGTAGCCCAGGATCTGCCCGCGCCGCCCGGTCACCAGGGCCGTCGCCTTGGACAAGGCCTCGGACGGGATGGTGATCTCGACCGACAGAACCGGCTCCAGCAGCACGGGCTTCGCCTTCGGCAACGCCTCCGCGAGCGCCAGCCGGGCGGCAGCCTGGAATGCCGCATCCGAGGAATCCACCGTGTGGTAGGAGCCGTCCGTGAGCGTCACCGCCAGATCCACCACCGGGAAGCCGAGAGGCCCGCTCTTGAGCGCATCCCGGACGCCGGTTTCGACGGACGGGATATACTGGCGCGGCACCACGCCGCCGGTGATCTGGTCCTGGAACGCGAACCCCTCTCCGCGCGGCAGCGGCCTGATCTCGATCATCACGTCGCCGAACTGGCCGTGGCCGCCGGTCTGCTTGCGGTGCCGCCCCCGGGCGGAGGCCGGCAGCTTGATCGTCTCGCAATAGGCCACCCTGGGCTTGGCCGTCTCGACGCCGACCTGGAACCGGGAGGCGAGCTTCTCCACGGCGACGCGCAGATGCATCTCGCCCTGGCCGTGGAGACGGATCTCGCCCATCTCGGGCCGGTTCTCGACCACCAGCGACGGATCCTCCTCGGTGATCTTGGCGAGCGCGCTCGAGAGGCGCACGTCGTCCTTGCGATCCTTCACCTTGAGGGCCAGCACGTAGACGGGCTCGGGCGGCACGGGCGACACGATGGCCTCGGGCCGCGCCTTGCCTGCCGCAAAGGCATCGCCGGTCGCGATTCCTTCCAGGCGCCCGAACCCCACCGTATCGCCGGCCACGGCCTCCCCTCGGCGGTTCATCGTGCTGCCCACAAGCGTGGAGAGGCTGCCGATCCGCGCCTCCGCCCCGCGGGAGCCGACCACCGTGTCGCCCTCGCGGAAGGTGCCGCGCATGACGCGGGCCAGCGTGAGCTTGCCGCCCTGGCCCATGTGCAGGGTCTTCATGGCCTGAGCGAGCGGCGCGCCTTCCTCGGACAGGCCCAGGCGGGCCCGGGTCTGCGCCAGGCCGGGCGCCTCGTGGCGGAGCGCTTTCAGCAGCCGCGTGATGCCGTTGCCGCGCTCGGCCGAGCCGATCAGGGCCGGCACCACGTGCCGCTCCCTCAGCTCCTTCGAGAGATCGTCGAAGATCTGGTCGCGCGGCGGCTCGATCTCGGAGATCAGCTCCTCCATGAGCGCGTCGTCGTAATCGGCCAGGCGCTCAAGCATGGCGAAGCGCGCTTCTTTCTCCCGCGGCAGTTCGCCTTCGGGCAGGTCCACGATCTCGCTCGGCGCATGCTCGCGATAGATGAAGGCGCGCTCGAGCGCGAGATCGATGAAGCCGACCGCGATGCCGTCCTTCCAGAGCGGGATCTGGCGCAGGAGCAGCGGCGTGCGCGAGGCCTGCTGCAGCAGCGCCAGGGTGTCGCGGATGCGCTGGGTCGCCGTGTCGATCTTGTTGATGAAGAGGAAGCGCGGGATGTCCGCCTCCTCAAGCTCCCGAAGGATGATCTCGAGCGCCGGGATCTTGCGCTCGTCCGCCTCGCAGACGACGATCGCCGCGTCACAGACCGGCGTGACGTTGCGCATCTCGTGCAGGAATTCCGTCGAGCCGGGGCAGTCCACGAAGGTCATGCTTTCTCCGAGGAAATCGACCGTCGCCACGTTGGGCTCGATGCTCATGGCGTGGGCGCGGGCTTCCGCGCTCGCATCGCCGACGCTGTCCCCGTTGGACACGCGGCCTGCCCGCGAGATCGCTCCGGTGCGCTCCAGGATCGCTTCCAGGAGCGTGGTCTTGCCGCTCTGAAACGGGCCGACGATTGCGATGCATCGCGGGCCCGAACCTAGTCTGCCGTTGGGTGCCATAGGACGTATCCTCCCTGCCCCCACTTCTCAGCGCGCTCTTCACGGACGCGTTACCGTGAATGCTCTGCCTCCGGTGGTGAGTTGGCAAGAGGTCATTTCGGGGCACCCGCGCAAGCGAAAGCAGCCGCGCTTGCGTTCGGCCGCTCTGCACGACCATGCATGGCACCCTCTCGCGTTATGATACCCGCGACGTCATCACCGACCTTGTGCCGGTGATCCCGATTGGAGAAGCGCCGCGCCGCAAGCAAGCGGGATGGCCGGCACAAGGCCGGCCATGACGTGGCAGGTCTGAGAAGGCCCCGTGATGAAGGTGGTGAGACCCGCCGTCCCTACCTGGCCCGGCGCAGCTCGAAATCGGCGACGCCGAGGGCGAAGTTGAAGCCGGTCTGGCCGCCCACCGAGACGGGCTGGAGCGAGATGCTCCGGTTCGAGCCGCCGACCAGCACATTGGCCCCGACGCCGGCTCCGGCGGTCGCCTCGGCGGCCCCGCCCACATAGCTGCCGGCGAGCGATCCGGGCGCCACGCTGCCGCGGGAGAACACCGCCCAGGTGAGGATACCGCCACGGGTCGCCCCGATGTCGAGGCCGAACCGGCGGATCGACCCCACATAGCGCTCGTTCGGCCCGCGCCGCGGATTGAACGTGCACAGGGTTGTTCTCTGCGAGGTGACGATGAGCCCGATCCCGCCCGACACGCTGCAGGACAGGACCCCGACCCGCCCCCGGTTCTGCGCCTGGGCCTCGGTGGCCCCGAGCGAAGCAAGTATGGCAAGAGCGGCAACGGACAGAGCGGCGCGGCGCATGGGGATCTCCTGGAGCGTGGTCAAGCTTAGCGGTCAACGGCCAAGCCGCGGCGGCGTTCCATACGGCGGACAGGGACTTTGGATCGTGGCTCAGTGTCGTCCTTCTCGGCCGTCATGGCCGGGCTTGTCCCGGCCATCCCGATGAATTGAAGCGCCGCGCTTCTCCAATCGGGATCACCGGCACGAGGCCGGTGATGACGAGGGAGGAGCAGCACAGGACATTTTGAGCCATCCCGTCAGATTGAGGGCGAGATCGACGAGCCAGCCTCGGACCTCCGTCCGGCCTGCGACGGCAATGACGCTGTCGGCCTCTCTTTTCGGAGAGTAGCCCAAGGGAAGACTTGCCTCTATACAACGTAACATTAAGAGGCGGCTGGGGGGCCGCTTTTTTGTTGATTGAGAGGCCGACCATGTTCCTGTCCGTGCAATCCGTCTTCAAGCCGACGAGCGACCTGATTCAGAGCTGGATCTCAACCAAAGCCGATGGCACGGGAGGAAATGCCGAAAGTCGTGCTCCCCAGTTCAGTCTAGATGGACGCTATGTGGTGTTTGAGAGTGACGCCAATAACTTGGTTGCCGGCGACACCAACAATTATGCCGATATCTTTCTTAAAGACCTGACAACCGGCGAGATCACCCGCCTTTCGACCGCAGGCAACACACAGGCAAACGACAGTAGCTACGCCCCTCGGTTCAGCCCGGACGGACAGTACGTGACGTTCATGACCGGTGCTTCCAATCTGGTTGCGGGTGACACCAACAATCGCTTCGACATCCTCCGCAAGGATCTGACAACCGGCGAGATCACCCGCCTCTCCCTAACGGAGCAAGATGAAGAGGCGAACGACGGCAGCTACCAGGCGCAATTCAGCCCAGACGGACATTACGTCATATTCTCGAGCGACGCGTCCAACTTGGTCGCTGGCGACACCAACGGGCAACGCGACATCTTCCGCAAGAACCTTGACACCCAGGCCATCACTCGCCTGTCCACCGCAGTCGATGGCGCACAGGCAACAGGCTATAGTTCCAACCCTGCAATCAGCCAGGACGGGCGCTTTGTGGTGTTTGAAAGCACCGCGTCCGACCTAGTTGCCGGCGATACCAACAATCGCACCGACATCTTCCTCAAGAACCTGGACACTCAGGCTATTACCCGAGTCTCCACTGCCGCAGATGGAACGCAGGCGAACAACGGTAGCACTAACGCTCAGGTCAGCTCGGACGGGCGGTATGTGGTGTTTGAGAGCAGCGCCTCCAATCTCGTTGCCGGCGACACCAACGATCGCGCCGATATCTTTCTTAAAGACCTGACAACCGGCGAGATCACCCGCCTCTCGACCGCGGCGGATGGGACTCAAGCAGACGATACCAGCAATAATGCTCGGCTCAGCCCGGACGGGCGCTATGTGGTGTTCACAAGCGGCGCCTCCAATCTCGTTGCCGGCGGCACCAACGGAAATGACCACATCTTCGTCAAGGATCTGACCACCGGCTCCGTCACACTCCTCTCCGCAGCAGTAGACGGAGCTCAGGCTAACGCCGCTAGTTATACGGCTCAGTTCAGTCCGGATGGGCGCTTCGTGGTGTTCTCCAACGAGGCCTCCAATCTCGCTCCCGCCGACAGCAACAACCAAGCGGACCTCTTCCTGGTCAACCTGCTGTACAAGGCCAACGCGGTGGCCATCCTGGACGGACGCTTCATCGAGACGACGCTGGGCGTCGGCAACGCGTCGAGCGTCAGCATCAATTGGGGCGACGGCACCAGCACCACCCAGGCGCCTGTCGCCGGCAAGGTCAGCCTGCACCACGCCTATGCAACCACCGGCGCCAAGAATGCCGTCGTCACCCTGGTCGAAGGCGCCCTGACCTGGAACGTGGCGCACACCGTCGATCTCGCAACTGGCACGATCGTGCGCAACACGAACCTCGCCGACACGCTCACGGGCGGCCAGGGCAGCGACGTCCTCACCGGCGATGCCTTCCGCAACATCCTCAACGGTGCAGGCGGCAACGATAGGCTCGACGGCGGCGCTGGCGCCGACGTGATGAACGGCGGCAATGGCGACGACACCTATGTCGCCGATGGAGCGGACACGATCGTCGAAGCCGCCGGCGGCGGCATCGACAGCATCCTGGCAAGCAGCAGCTTCTCGCTGGCTGCCTTCGCCGAGGTGGAGAACCTCACCGCCGCAAACGGTGCTGCCGGCGTGACGCTCACGGGAAATGCGCTCGCCAACATCCTCACCGGCAATGCGGGCGCCGACCGGCTCTCCGGCGGAGTGGGCAACGACCGGATCATCGGCGGGTTCGGCAAGGACAATCTCACCGGCGGCTCGGGGCGCGACGTGTTCGCCTTCGACGACCGGGACACGAGCGCGTCGAAGAGCCGGGCCGACTACATCCTCGATTTCTCGCGCCGGCAGAGCGACCGGATCGACCTCAAGGCGATCGATGCCAACACGCGAAAGAGCGGCGACCAGAAGTTCTCGTTCATCGGCCCGAAGGGCTTCAGCAAGGCGGGCGAGCTGCGCGTCGAGAAGACGAAGAGCGCAACGTACGTTTATCTCAACACGGACAACGATAAGTCCGCGGAAGCGGTGATCAAGCTCAAGGGCGCGCTCGACCTCCAGAAGGGCTGGTTCGTGCTGTAGGAGACGGGTCGGCCATTCTGCTGATGGAAAGCGCCGCGCCCGTACAAGCCCGCCACTATCATCCTTCCCACGTCATGGCCGGCCTTGTGCCGGCCATGACGTGGGAGATGAATGGACGTCAGTGGCTCACGAGAAACGGATCGCAGGCCTTCTCCTCTCCGTCCTGGAGAGAGGGCAACGTCACCCATCCTGATGCTCGCCGCGCTTCACGATGCGCATGGCCGTGATGGTCACGGGGCCGGCGCGAAGAAGATTCATAGCCGAGACGATCATTTCGGCCAAGCGCTCGGGCGCGACATGGTCACCCTCGATGTCGAGGAGAAAGTCCTTCGCCTCCACGTAGCCGCCATTGGTGAAGTCGACGCGGGCGTCGAACTTCACGCGGTGCGTGGAGGCGGGATTGGCCCGGTAAGGCTCGGCCGCAGGATCCGGATGGAAGGTCCGCGGCAGATCAATCATCGCAACGATCCGCAGAAGCGCTGGATGCGGTGGCAGGCGTCTTCCAGCGCGGCGTTCGACGTGGCGTAGGAGATGCGGAAGTTGGGGCCGAGACCGAAGGCCGAGCCGTGCACGGCGGCGACGCCTTCCGCTTCCAGGAGCTCGGACACGAAGTCCTCGTCCGTCGCCAGCACCTTGCCCGACGGCGCGGTCTTGCCGATGGCCTCGGCGCAGGACGGATAGACGTAGAAGGCACCTTCCGGCATCGGGCACTTCAGGTATTTCGACTGATTGAGCATGGAGACCACGAGGTCGCGGCGCTCCTGGAACGCCTGCTTGAAGACCTTCAGGTGATCCTGCGGCCCATCGAGGGCTTCCACGGCGGCCCATTGGGCGATCGAGGTGGCGCCGGAGGTCTGCTGGCCCTGCACGAAGTCCATGGCCTTGATGAGATGCTCGGGGCCCGCCGCGTAGCCGATGCGCCAGCCCGTCATGGCATAGGCCTTCGACACGCCGTTCATGGTGAGCGTGCGCTCGTAGAGGTTCGGCTCGACCTGCGCGGGGGTGACGAACTCGAAATCGCCGTAGGTCAGGTGCTCGTACATGTCGTCGGTGAGCACCCACACGTGCGGATGGCGCATCAGCACGTCGGTGATCGCCTTCATCTCGGCGCGCGTATAGGCCGCGCCCGTCGGGTTCGACGGCGAGTTGAGGATGATCCACTTGGTCTTCGGCGTGATGGCGCGCTCGAGCGGCTCGGGCTGGAGCTTGAAATTGTGCTCCATGGTGCAGTCGACGAAGACCGGCGTGCCGCCGCACAGGCCCACCATCTCGGGATACGACACCCAGTAGGGCGCCGGGACGATGACCTCGTCGCCCGGATTGAGCGTCGCGAGCAGCGCGTTGTAGATCACCTGCTTGCCGCCGGTGGACACGATGGTCTGCGAGGGCTTGTAGTCGAGGCCGTTCTCGCGCTTGAACTTGCGGGCGATGGCCTCGCGCAGCGGCACGATGCCGGAGACCGGCGTGTACTTGGTCTCGCCGCGCCGGATGGCCGCAATGGCCGCTTCCTTGATGTGGTCGGGCGTGTCGAAATCCGGCTCGCCGACGGAAAGGCTGATCACGTCCCGCCCCTGGGCTTTCAGGTCCCGCGCTTTCTGCGTGATGACAATGGTCGCAGACGGCTTGATGCGGGAAAGGGCGTCAGACAAAAAGCCCATGGGAATCCTCCGAGCGGGGCGTTAGAAAGGGACCGTGACGGCGGCGGACCCTAATGCGGCCAAGCCGCCCAAGCAAGCAAAACAGCCTGCCTCAAACGGGTTTTTCCAGGAGACGCCTTTTCCGATGAGCACATCCGTCACCCGCCGCCTCGCGCTCGGCCTCGTTGCCGGCGCGGCCCTCTTCGCCGGCGTAGCCTCCGCGCAGGACTTCCCGAACCGCGTCATCAAGATGGTGGTGCCCTACCCGGCCGGCGGGCCGACCGACGTGATCGCCCGCATCGTGGCGGAGGAGATGGGCAAGTCCCTCGGGCAGAACGTGATCGTCGAGAACCTGGCCGGCGCTTCCGGCGCGGTCGGCACCCGGACGGTCGCCAAGGCGGAGCCCGACGGCTACACCATCGTGTTCGGCAACAACCAGACCCACGGGAACAACATGTTCCTGCTCAAAGAGCCGGGCTACGACGCGGTGAAGGACTTCGCGCCGCTGGCCGGTGCGGGCGCCTTCGAGCACGTCTTCGTGGTCAAGAACGACCTTCCGGCCAAGACCATTCCCGAACTGATCGAGATCGCCAAGAAGGACCCAGGCAAGCTCAATTACGGCTCGACGGGCGTCGGCTCCGGCTCGCATCTGGCGACCGAGCTCTTCATGGCCCGCACGGGCATCAAGATGACCCATGTGCCGTTCCGGGGCGCCGCTCCCCTGGTGACGGAGCTCATGGGAGGCCGCATCGACGTGTCGAACTCCACCCTGCCGAGCGTTCTGTCCCAGTTCCAGGCCAGCCAGATGCGCGCCATCGGCATCGCGAGCCCGCAGCGCAACCCGCAGGCGCCGGACGTGCCCACCCTGCGCGAGCAGGGCATCACCGATGCGGATGCGGAATCCTGGGCTGCCTTCTTCGCCCCGGTGAACACGCCCAAGCCTGTCCTCGACAAGCTGTCGGGCACGATCATCGCGATCCTCAACAGGCCCGACGTGAAGGAGCGCATCACCAAGCTCGGCTTCACCCTGAACGTGCGCGACCCGGAGGCCTTCAAGCCTTATCTGGCCAAGGAAATCCAGACCTGGGCCGAGATCATCAAGGCGGCCGGCATCAGGGCCGAGTGAATCTGCCAGGTGTCATTCCCGGCCGGAGCGCGGCGGAGGGGAAGGGAATCCACCCGCACACGCTATGCCATAGATCCCCTTCCCGATCCTGCGGATCGCCGGGGATGACACCCTCGCGAACCTGTTGGAGAAGACCACATGCCGTTCCACCAAGGCCGCCTCATCGACCACGTTCACCTGCGGGTCTCGGACCTCGAGGCGAGCCGGCGCTTCTACCGTGCCGTCCTGGAGGCCCTCGGCCGCGCGTTCACCTCCGAGAGCCCGGAGCATTTCGCCTGCGACGAATTGTGGGTGGACCGGGCGGACGGGCCGGGCTCGCGCGTCCATATCGCCTTCCAGGCACGGGACAGGGAAGCGGTCCACGCCTTCCATGCGGCGGCCCTCGGCGCGGGCGGGCGCGACAACGGCGGGCCGGGAGAACGGTCCTATCATCCAGGCTACTACGCCGCGTTCGCTTTCGACCCGGACGGGCACAACATCGAGGCGGTCCATCACGGGCCGGCGGAGCGGTCGGCGGAGTCGGTGGTCGTCACCCCGAAAGCGCGGGTCTAGCCTGCCACAATGGTTAATGATTCGTTAACGCCGATACTTAGCCCGAAATCCCGATGCGACACTTTCGGACAGGGCGGGAACTTTCTTGAATCACACAGGTTTTTCCTGCAAGCACCCTTCGGTTGCAGGGGATCGGACCCATGAAGACCATACGACCAAGAAACGCCTATCACGTTTCCTCCCGCGTCCACCGGCTCGATCCGCGCCAGGAAAGCCGCTGCTCGCTGGCCCTGGTCATGCTGCTGGGCCTTGCCACGCTCTCCGTCATGGCCACCACACAGACCCTCTCGGCTCAGGACACGAAAGCCATCCACGTCTATTCACCGCGATAACGCGTGAGTGAACGGCGGCACGGTTGACCGCCTCTCCTGGAAGTTTAGCTCTCCGGCATCGGAACGACGGAGAGATTCCCAGATGCTGAGCCCCCGTATCGCCCTGGCCTGCGCCCTTGCACTCGGCGCCATTCCTTCCGCCCTGGCCCAGGACACCCAGCGCTTTCGCACCGACAAGGTCGAGGTGATCGTCGAGACGGCCGCACGCAATCTCGAAAATCCCTGGGGTCTCGCCTTCCTGCCCGACAATCGCATGCTGGTGACCGAACGGCCCGGCCGCCTGCGCATCGTCGACGCCGACGGCAAGCTCTCGCAACCGGTCCAGGGCGTCCCGCGTGTTGCGGCGCGCGGCCAGGGCGGCCTTCTCGACGTCGCCGTCGATCCGAACTTCGCGCAGAACCGTCTCGTCTATCTGAGCTATGCCGAGGATCGCGGCGAAGGCCGCGCCGGCACCAGCGTGGCGCGCGGGCGCCTCAACGTGGACGGGACGGCCCTCGAAGCCGTCCAGGTCGTCTTCCGCCAAGAGCCGACCCATACGGGCAACAACCACTGGGGCTCCCGCCTCGTCTTCGACCGCGAGGGCCATCTCTTCGTGACGCTGGGCGACCGGTTCGACCTGCGAAACCAGGCCCAGAACCCGGCGAACCACATCGGCAAGATCGTCCGCATCAAGCCCGACGGCGGCGCCGCGCCGGGCAACCCGTTCCTGAACCGGGAGGATGCCCGGCCGGAAATCTGGTCCCTCGGCCACCGCAACCTGCAATCGGCCGCCCTCCATCCGACGACGGGGGAACTCTGGACCGTGGAGCACGGGGCGCGGGGCGGCGACGAGGTGAACATCCCGCAGAAGGGCAGGAATTACGGCTGGCCCGTCATCTCCTACGGGGTCGATTATTCCGGCGCCAAGATCGGCGAGGGCACGAAGAAGCCCGGCCTTGAGCAGCCGGTCTATTATTGGGACCCGTCGATTGCCCCCTCGGGCATGGCCTTCTACACGGGCGACAAGTTCCCGGCCTGGCGCGGCAGCATCCTGGTCGGGGCGCTCGCCGGCAAGCTCGTGTCCCGGCTCGAGACCAACGGCAACCGGGTCACCGGCGAAGAGCGGATGCTGCAGCAGCTCGGCGAGCGTATCCGCGACGTGCGCCAGGGACCGGACGGCTTCGTCTATCTCCTGACGGATTCCCGTAACGGCCGCATCCTGCGGATGAAGCCGGCGACGTGAGCGGTTTCAGGCGCGCGGCCCGAACAGGATGAGCGCCGCGCCGATGACGCAGATCCCGGCGCCGGCGATGTCCCAGCGGTCGGGCCGCGCCCCTTCGGCGATCCAGAGCCACAGGATCGACGCGACGATGTAGACGCCGCCATAGGCCGCATAGGCTCGGCCGGCGGCGTCGGCCGGAACCAGCGTCAGCAGGAAGGCGAAGAGAGCAAGCGCTCCCATGCCGGGCACGAGCCACAGGGGCGACCTGTCGAGCCGCAGCCAGGCCCAGAACGAGAAGCACCCGGCGATCTCGGCCAGCGCCGCGCCCGCATAGACGAGGAACGCCATGGCCTCGGATCAACGTCCCTGGAAGATGAAGGCCGCGCCCGCGGCGATGAGGCCGAAGCCGACGAGGTGGTTCCAGCCGAGCGGCTCCTTCAGGTAGAGCACCGAGAAGATCGCGAAGACCACCAGGGTGATGACCTCCTGCATGGTCTTCAGTTCCGCCGCCGAATAGACCGCCGAGCCGATGCGGTTGGCCGGAACGGCGAACCAGTACTCGACGAAGGCGATGGCCCAGCTGGCGATGACGGCGATCCAGAGGGGCGACGTCTTGAACTTCAGATGCCCGTACCAGGCGAAGGTCATGAAGACGTTCGATGCGATCAGCATCAGGACGGGCGCGGTGTGGGGATTCATGGGAAGGACCGGAGGAGAGAGGAGGCAGGAAGAGGAGAAAGCTGCGCCCTGCCCTATTCCTTCGCGCCGAAGTGTCAAGTTGCCGGATGGGCGCGACGCTACCGGGCGCCGAGACGCTCCAGCACCTGCGCTCCTCCGGCGATCTGCGGGTTGGACGGATCGAAGCCCTCGCGCCGCTCGCGCTGGGTGACGAGACCGCGGGCCCGTTCGAAGGCCACATCCAGGCGGCGTTCCCCGCGCAGGGCCTTGTTGAAGAAGGCATCGCCGAAATAGGTCCAGGTCGCTCCGTCGCGGCAGCCGAAGGACGGCCGGTCGGCGGCTGCCGCCGTGATGACGAGGGTCCGGGCATCGGCCAGTTCCCGAGCGAAGACGCCGGAATAACACGCCGAGACGATCACGACCCGGTGCTGCGCCCTGGTTCGGTCGAGCAGCTGCCTGACGTCGCCCGGCGTCATGAGGCGGGCATCGCGCCCGGCCACCAGACCGATGCCCTCCGGCGCCCCATGGGAGGTGAGGACGAGCACCACGATGTCCTCGGCCGGATCGAGAACCTGCCCGGCAGCCGTGGCGGCCGCCATCAGGGCTTGCGGCGTCGCACCGGCCCGGCGCTTCGTGTTGAAGCGGACGATGGAGCGTCCCTTCGCGTCGAGCTGCGTCTCGAGGATGCGCGCCGCCCCCTTGGCCTCGCTCTCGAACACGCTCTGCGGCCCCCAAAGACCGAAGGAGAGAACATAGACGTCGGTTTGCCCCGGACGCTGCGGCGCCAGTCCGACAGGCTCGGCCCTGCGAGCCGTCTGGCCATAGGTTTGGGCCGGCACGTTGAGGGCGACGAGGAGCCCCAGCACACAGGAAGCGATCAACCGACGCATGAAACCATCCCAACCTCGGTCTACTCTATGCGCAACAGTCTTTCAGCGCCAGGGGCCTACGCACGGTGCTGAACCGAATCCCCTCTTCCGGGTTTCCCTGTCAGTCCCGTCAAGATTCATTCCAAGAGGGTTTTATGGATATCGCGCTCGACAAGGTTTGCGAACTCATTCTCCGGGTCAGGGCCATTGAAGTGAAGGAAGGCATCACTGATCCGGCGTCGGGCTCGAACCCGATCGACGACGGCAGCATCGACGCCCTCACCTCCTCGCCGGACGACGCCACGGAAGACGAGCTTCGCGACGTGATCGCGGGCCTCAACGACGACGAGCGCGCCGACCTGATCGCGCTGGTCTATATCGGCCGCGGCGACATGGAGCCCGAGGAATGGGGCGCCGCCGTGCGCCTCGCCCGGGAGCGCGAGGAATCGAGCTCGCTCTCGACCGCCGACTGGCTCATCGGCATCCCGAACCTTGCCGACCTGCTGGACGAGGGCCTCAACGCCATGGGGCGCAGCTGCGCCTGAGGCCGAGATCGCGCCAAGTTCCCATTGAAGCTCCCTTGGCGCTGCTCGATCACATGGACTTCGGCATCGCGGCAATGTCCCGAACGGTTCCGTTGACGCCGGAGATCATTCCGACCTCAGAGGCTTTTCCGGTTGTGAGATCGACTTTGTAGAGGGTCTTGCCGTTCATCAGCCAACCCTCGTTCATGGCGTCTGTGGACACGATGTCGAAGGCAATGGCGCCCGCTTCCACTCCCAGCATGCCGACGGAGTTGAGCACGCCGTCATTGGGCGGCGCTTGCTTGACCAGCACGCCGTTGGCCTCGACGTCGTATAGTGTCGTTTCCTTGGCTCCCTTCATGGAATTGGTATAAGCCCCGGCCACGACCTTGGGCATCTTGCCCTTGTGCATGTCGGTTTCGGCAAACTTCAGCTGGCCGTCCTTGGTGACCTTGCCGTCCTCCACGTTGGCGCGAAGGTTCATGCCGTCCGAGCCGATGATCCGCAGCCTGTCCGCCACGGGGTTGAAATCGACGGTGGCCATGGTGCCCGGCGACAGCATGGTGTCGAGCTTGGACTTCATCGTCGCCTTGCCGGTCGCCGGATCGACCGTCACCACCGTTCCGTCAGCGACGACGCCATAGAGCATCCCGTCGGCCGGGCGAACGTCGATGCCGATGAGCGTGCCGGAGAGACCGGAAATCTTGATCGACCTGTCGACCTTCTTGCCCGCCACATCGACGATGGCGATCGTGTCGTCCCCGACAAGGGCGGCGACGCTTTGTGCGTGAGCGGCACCTGCCAGCAGAGCCGACCCGACGAGAGCCGCGGCCCATGGTGTGAACTTCATGATGAATTTCCTCCGGCTGAGAGCGCCGGTCGGTCGCGACCGGCATTGCGCATACCCGCCGCGATCCTCTATGGATGCAGGGGGCGTGAATTATTTCGGCGGTTCTGCATCCAGACGCCGGGAGCCGGTGTATTGCCGGCAGGTGGAAACGGAGATCTCGCGTGAAGGCAGTGCTGGGGGAGATGGCCTCCCCGGCCTTGGACCTGAACAACGCCCTCGGCCAATGTGCGAAGGGCGACCGCCGGGCCTTGCGCGCCATCTATGACAGCGAAGCGCCGCGGATGCTGGGTGTCGCCATGCGCCTGCTGCGGCGCAGGGCCTTGGCCGAGGAAGCCGTGCACGACACGTTTCTTCAAGTCTGGCGCAAGGCGGACGGCTTCGATCCGGACCGGGGCGAAGCGCGCTCCTGGCTCTACGCGATCCTGCGCAACCGTGCGCTCAACATCCTGCGCGGCGAAAACCGAACGGATCTGGTGGAGGATTTCGAGCCCATGGGGCTCGTGAGCGGAGAGGAGAACGCCGAGGCCGTGATGCTGCGCCTGTCGGATACCGGGAGCCTCAAGCGCTGCCTGGAGCGCCTGGAGCCCGCACGGCGCCAGGCGATCACCTTGGCCTATATCCACGGCCTCAGCCACGGGGAGCTCGCCGGACGTCTCGGCGTGCCGCTCGGCACGATTAAGTCATGGATCCGCCGTGCTCTAATCTCGCTGCGGGAGTGCATGGCATGACGCGCGACGATCAGGACCGCATGGCCGCCGAACATGTCCTCGGCCTCCTGGAGGGCGAAGAGCGCGGTGAGGCCGAGCGCCTTCTGGCCACGAACGTCGCCTTCCAGGTCCTCGTCGAGCAATGGCGCCAGCGCTTCGCCGAATGGGACGACACCGCAGCCGACCTGCCGCCGGGCGAGCCCCTCTGGCAGCGCATCGAGGCGGGGATCGAGACGCAACCGGCGGCCGCGGCCGGTCGCCCGGCGCCCGTCCGGGCCGTGCAATCGCCGGGTCTCCTGCAGGGTCTCTGGACCAGCCTGCGCTTCTGGCGCAGCTTCGGGCTCGCCGGCGCGATGGCGGCCCTCCTGCTTGCGGCGGGCCTGGGCTTCTTCGCCGTCAAGGCCTCCCGTCAGCCCGTCCTGGTGGCGGTGCTCATGAGCGAGACCAACCAGCCGGGCGCGGTGCTGCGTACCTTCGCCGACGGCCGCGCGGAACTCACCCCGCTCGGCGACATGCAGATCCCGCACAACCATTCGATCCAGGTCTGGACCTTCCCCGACCCGGCGGGCGCACCGGTCTCGGTGGGCGTCGTCCACACGGCCAAGACGGTGCTCCTGAACCTCCAGAACCTGCCGCAGCCGCATTCCGATCAACTCTTTGCGATATCGGTCGAACCCCTGGCCGGCTCGCCCACGGGACAGCCCACCGGCCCCGTCGTCATGAAGGGAACAGCATCGACGGCCCTGTGACGGCGCCCTATTTGTGACACGGATCAAGTTGATACTTTCGGCTAATCCCAAAGGAGGATCCCATGATTCCGCGCCAGCCGCCGGAGAGTCCGGACGACGACGAGCAGAGCGAGCTTCTGCAGGCCGTCAACGCTGCTCTCAACGAGATCACTCCCATCAACGATCCCGCCGAGGTTCAGCCCGTCACGGAGACGCAGCAGGCCAAGCCTTCGGATGAAACCGAGGTCGAGATCGACCGCATCGAGGCATATCTGAGGGGTCCGACGGCGTTCACCGCCTGACCCCGAAAAATTTCTCTTCACACAATCGCGATCCCGCATCCAAACGCCATCATGCGGGGTAGCCGCCCTGAAGGTTGAGCCTTCGGTCTCCGGCCCAGACGCCGGGATCCTCCTCCAACCAATTCAGGGACACGATCCATGAACATTCGCATCGCCTGCATGACCGCCGCCCTTGCGCTCTCGGCTTCGGCTCTCGTGCTGTCACTGCCCGTGACGGCGCAGGAGCAGACCAAGACCGTCGGCGGCGCCCCGATGTATGCGTCGAAGAACATCGTCGAGAATGCCGTCAATTCGAAGGACCACACGACGCTGGTGGCCGCCGTCAAAGCGGCGGGGCTCGTCGAGACCCTTCAGGGCCAAGGTCCGTTCACGGTCTTCGCGCCGACCAACACGGCCTTCTCCAAGCTGCCCGCCGGCACGGTCGATACGCTCCTGAAGCCCGAGAACAAGGCGCAGCTCACGGGCGTGCTCACCTATCACGTGGTGGCAGGCAAGATGACGGCCCAGGATCTCGTCGCGAAAGTGAAGGAAGGCGGCGGCAAGGCCATGCTGAAGACGGTGCAGGGCGAGATGCTGACCGTCACGCCGTCCGGCAACACGCTCACCATCACCGACAAGAAGGGCGGCAAGTCCACGGTGAGCATCGCCGACGTGATGCAATCCAACGGCGTGATCCACGTGGTCGATACCGTTCTGCTGCCGGGTTGATCGTCATCGTCAGAATGCACGCAGAGGGCTGTTGTCGAACAGCCCTCTGCGGTGTTGTTCGTGCCGCGAGCTTTAGAGCATCGTGCGGACCCAGAGGGCCGCGTCAGCGAAAAGTGGACCCGGTTTTCCGCATGATGATCTCATTCAAAGAGGAAGCATCGGATCAGTCCCGAAAGCACCAGGCTCGTACGACGGAAAGGAATACGGAAGGTGGGTTACAGCCTGCTTATACGTTCCACCAGTTCAAGGATATTTTTCTTCAAGCCTTTCTTTTTGATGCTCGCAAATGCCTCGAGCAGTTTGGTCGCGTCTTCATCGTCAGCAACCTTGAACAGCGTTTTCATATTTTCGGAAGGCTGGGGCTGGGTCCCGGAGTTTGGGTAGAAGCAATCGATGGACAATCCTAAAACATGAGCAATGCTCTGAAGGCGAGCCGCCCCTACCCGGTTCATCCCCCTCTCGTATTTTTGCACCTGCTGAAACGTGATTCCGATGGATTCGCCGAGCTTCTCCTGACTCATTCCGACTGCCATACGCCTGAGCCGAATTTGACAGCCGATATACCGGTCAACGTCACTGGGTGATCTCTGCGCCTTACTCACTGTCTGCTCTCAGTGCACATCCTTCGAATACGGCGGAACGTAAAAATTAGTCGTGCGCTTGATTTCAAGAGCGACCCTCTGTCGATCGGCAGCTGACATCGTCCGTATTCTTTCCGCAACGTAATCGTTGATCTTCGGCCAATCACTTCCAAAGCGATCAACTGCCTCCTGACATAATTTGGCTAGGCTTATGTGCCTACGACTATTGCGTTTGGTCATTGGCAATATCTGTTCAACATAGATGTAGAACCGCGATACATCTTTGGGGCTTCAAGCAGCACTCTGTGCAGTGTTCATTGCGATCGTTCCTCCGTACGCACCAGAAGGTCGGTTCATGCAAGAAACCACCCCCTACTCTTTCAATCATGACAATTCGATTCGCGTCGAGATCGTTACTACTCCTGAACAACTTCTACATGCCTATGCAATTCGGGCAATCTGCTTCATGGAAGAGACCGGCATGCCTGCGAGGCAAGCTTATGATGGCAATGACTACCAAGCAACTCATGTCGTTGTTTATGCGGGTGACGAGCCGATTGGAGCAGCCCGGATCAGATGGTTCAAGGACTTCGCCAAAATGGAGCGTACGAGCTTCCGAAAGGCGTGGAGAGATCCTCGAATTATCAAGAGAGCGGCAGAATTCATTTTTGAACATATCGCACGCAAAGGCTATCGGCATGTCATTACCCATGCCAATCCAAAGCTTGCACGGTTATGGCGAACAATGCTGGGCTTCAAGCACGCGAGCGGCAAGAAGCCTTTGCTCTTTGAGGCTCATGAGGCGCCCTACATTGAGCTCATCAAAGAGCTAATCCCTCCATCCGATGCCATATCCGTCGAAACTGATGCCGCTGTTCTCACTCGCATCGAGGGCTCGTGGGATACCCCTTCGAAATTTGAGGCCATCGAACCATGAAGCCCCAATCTCGACCCGCATTTCCTGATTTCCCCGCCCAAAGTTCGGCAACTCCGACTGAATATTTTCGCTCTCAGCTGCAGGAGGCTGTGACCCTTCATACGATGATGTTCGACAAATTGCTTTTTGAAGGGCAAGAGCTACCCTTGGAACTCGCGGAGCTTTTCGAAGATGTCGCGAATACCTATCTGAACTTCTCGGAAAAAATCAGCAACGAGTACCTTTCTCGACGTACCTAGATGTTGAAGAGCTTCTTGATCCCGTCGTCGAATTGGTTTGCCGGATGACGCAGGCGAAAGTCAGAGCTGAACCAAGGATTGGTCTCGCTGAAGATCTCGCAAAGCCAGTCGAAGACGATCTTGACTGGCCGTGAATCCAAGCGCTCCGTCAGGGCCAGAGCATACAGAGGAATGTCGATCTTCACATCCAAGCTCAGGGGAACGGCATTGGGCTCCAGAACCACATAGCTTCCGAGAAGCCCGATACCGAGGCCTGCCTTCACGAGCATTCCGTAAGCCATTGAGTTGTCGCAAGCGTGAACGACCCTTCCTTGGCTCACGACGTGGTTCCATGCCTCCCACAGTCTGGCTTTATTGCTGTAAAGCTCGGACTGCAGGAAGGTATGTTTCGAAAGGTTTGAACCCGTCGGTATTCCGAATTGATGAATGTACGATTTTGCGACGATTGGAATGAAGTGCAGATAGCCAAGCTGCCGCACCGAGACATCCGTCGCATCAACGGGGCTGAACCCGATCATCATGTCGGTCTGATTCTCGCGCAGATTGACGACATTCATCGGGCTCTTGAGATGCAATTGGATCTTCGGATGGTCCACGGAGAACGAGGGGATTGCAGGCGCCACAAAGAAGGTGTTCAGGCCGTCCGTGATGCTGATCCGGACGATCCCCTCCGCATCCTTGGTTTCGGCTTTCAGATCGGTCGTCAGAGCATACAACGAGTGATCAAGCCGGCTCAAAGCCTGAGCCAATGCCTGCCCTTTTACGGTTAGCTTGACCCCGTGCTTCGTCGAAACGAAGAGCTGAGACCCCATCTGGTCCTGCAGCCTTTTGACTTGGCGACTGACTGTAGGCTGACTCGTGTTGAGGATTTCCGCGGCACGGTTGAATGACTTCGCCTTCGCAACTGCGAGGAAGACCCGCAATTCACCCCAGAACTGACCACTTAAGATACTCTCATCGTCTAGCGACGTGCGGTTGTGGTAGCCGAACGGTTCCATTTTCCTCTATACACGTATAAGTTTATTGATATAGAACCTATCTACTACTAGGTGACACAGTTCATACCGTACATCAAGGTCGAAGCTTCCTTAAGAACCGCACATGACGATATTCCTATGAGCTGACATCAGCTGCTCTGACGTCGCAAATGAGCCCTCGGAGCAACTGCCTTTCAATACAGTTCCTCCGAACTATGCTCATGGTTATCGGGCCAAGGATCGCGTGGACCCTCACCTCCCTCACGTCGCAGGGCTGTGCGAAACGAAAAGGGCCGCATCCGAGCGGCCCTTTCCTTCAATCAGATTCGTCGCAAACGCTCACAGCTTGCCGAGCTTGAGGAACTGCGTCTCGCCGGAGGAATCGTCGACGCCGTCGTTGTCGGTGACGATGTAGGCATCGCCCGCCGCATCGACGGCGAAGCCCTCGACCTTGTCGAGCACGTAGCCCTTGGCGGCTTTCAGATCGGGCAGAAGATCGCGCACCAGGGTTTTCTGCACGAGCGGGAGTTCGCCACCGAGCTTCACGGGCTTCATGTCCGCGAGAGACACCGCATAGAGCTTCTTCATCGTCGCCTTCTCGGCGATCTGGTTGTCGCGCTCGATGATGATGACGCGATCGCCCGTAGCGGTGATCTCGGACAGGCCGATCCAGCCCACCTGGGTGCTGTCGAGCGGATAGCGCACGGCGCTCCAGCTCTTGTCCGACGGCTTGTAGGCGAGGAGCTTCACGGCGTTCTTGCCGTCGTCCGCCCATTCGCGCTGAACCGCGAGCCACACGGTCTCGTCAGCACCGGAGCCGGTGACCGTGACGCCCTCGAAGCCGTAGTTCTTCGCGCCCTTTTCGAGTTCCGCCGGAACGGCGATCTCCTCCTGGATCGCGCCCTTGGCATCGACCCGGACGAGCAGGTTCTTCACGCCCTTGTCCAGATTGCCTTCGGAGGCGAGCCAGAAGCCGTCGCCAGCCGTCGCAATGCCTTCGAGATCGAGCTTTTCCGCCGCCGCGCCGTTGCGCGTTACGAGCGCTTCGGCGGTGATCAGCGCGGGCTTCTTCGCGGCGTCGATGGTGAGGATGCGCGGCGCGCCGCCATAGACGCTGTCCGTCACCGCGTAGAGCCTGCCGGCCTGTGTTTTATCCGCCGCGAGCCCTGAGAGCGCGCCCCAGCCGACAGGCAGGCCGTCAGCGTTCTTCGAAGAACGGATTGTCGGGTAGGCGGGCGCGGGACGTTCGGCGCGCTGGTAGATCATCACGTGCGGCGCGGCCCCGCCTTCACCGTGCAGATCCGTTTCGCTGGTGGCCACGAAGAGGTTGCGCGACGGGATGGCGATCAGCCCTTCCGGTCCGATGCCGGTGGGCAGCACCTGCAGGAGTTCCGGCGCGGTGCCGGTGTCGCGATAGACGGCCACGACCGACGCGCGCTCGGAGCCGACGAAGATCAGGTTGTCGCTGCCGAAGCGCCCCGTCTCGACCCCTTCGATCTCGGCGCCCTTCTTGTTGCGCTTGTCCGGATAATGGCCGAGCGCGACGATCTCGTGCTCCAGGCTCGCGCCGGATTCATAGGCGACGCTGCCGTTCCTGTTGAAGATGGTGAAGCCGCGCGAGCCGCCCTTCCAGTCGCCTTCGTTGGCCGTCACGAAGCGATTGTTATCGATCCAGTGCACGGCGTCGGGCTCGCGCACGACCTTCTCCATGGAGCCGGTGAGCTCGATCTTTCCGTCCTTCTTGGTGTCGATGGCCTTGAGATCCACGCTGCCGGCGGAGAAATGCGCCTCGACCGCGCCGGTCTTGCCGTCGACCACGGCGATGTGGTTGTTCTCCTGCAGGGTCACGACGACCTTGCCCTCATCGGACACGTCCACGTATTCGGGCTCCGGATCCTCGCCGGCCACCGCCGCGAGACCCGTCAGGCTCACAGTCTTGAGCCCCGCGCAATCGACCTGATCGCCGTTGAGGGAAGCCACCACAAGCGAACCGGCCGGCAATTGCGGAAGCGCGCCCTCGTTGACTTCCTCGTTGCGCTCGTTCTCGATGGCGATGGCGAGAACGCCGGCATTGGCGGCCACGGAGTCGGGCTGGCCCGGCAGCGTGCATTCCGCCGTGATCTTGCGGTCGGCGAGGGTCACGGTGACGAGTTTGCCGCTCGGGCTGGTGAAGCTCTCGGAGGTGTTGACGGCCACATAGGCCTTGCCGCCCACGACCTTCACGGAGGTGGGCTCGCCGCCGACGGCGAGCGATCCGCCGGCCTTGGGATTGGCCGGATCGGTGATGTCGATGAAGCCGAGCGCCTTGCGCGGGCTGTCGGTGTAGATCAGCAGCTTGCCGTCCTCGCTCGCCGCAATGATCTCGGCCACGGTGTCGGCCTTCTGATCGGCGTCCTTCGGCAGATTCGCCGTGATGGGGAAGCTCGCGATGCGGTCGAAATACTCCGCCGCGGAGGCGCCGAGCGCCGTGCCGGACAGGAGTGCGGCTGCGAGCGAGCCGATGATGAAGGAACGGTGCATGGGATCCCCCGCAAGACGGTCAAGGTTAGCCGGATCCTCATGCGCTCCGCCCATGACAGGCCGATGACAATTGGGGCCGATGGGGAAACTGAGCCCTTTTGCACCAAATCCCTCCGTCGGGCGTTGTCGAAACCGAATGCGAACGATAGCTGTTGCCCATCGAGCGGCAGTCACGCTTGGACACTTTCGACAGGAGCCTTCATGAGCATCGGCCTCATCGCCTTGCTGGACGACATTGCGGGACTCGCCAAGGTGGCCGCCGCCTCGCTCGACGATGTGGGGCTGCAGGCCGCAAAAGCGGGCGCGAAGGCGGCCGGCGTGGTGATCGACGATGCCGCCGTGACCCCGCGCTACGTGGTAGGCTTTTCCGCCGCGCGCGAACTGCCCATCGTCGGCAGGATCGCCCTGGGCTCCCTCAAGAACAAGCTCATCTTCCTGCTGCCGGCGGCCCTGCTGCTGAGCCTCTTCGCCCCCTGGGCGATCACGCCCCTGCTCATGATCGGCGGCGCCTATCTCTGCTACGAGGGCTCGGAGAAGGTGTTCGAGGCGCTGTTTCCGCACAAGGCGCACGAGCACGAGGCTGCCGTCAGCGAAGCCACGCAGACGGCGCAGAGCCTTGAGAACGAGAAGGTGAGCGGCGCGATCAAGACCGACTTCATCCTCTCGGCCGAGATCATGGCCATCACGCTGGCGAGCATCCCGGTGGGATCGATCTGGATGCAGGCCGTGGTGCTCGCGGTCGTCGGCATCGGCATCACGGCAGCGGTCTATGGCACCGTGGCCCTGATCGTGAAGGCCGACGATGCCGGCGTCGCCATGGCGGCCAGCAGACGCCCCCTCTCCCGCCTCCTGGGTCGTGCCGCGCCGGGCGTGTCCCCCTCCGGCGGCGACCGGGCCATGGCCCCCCTGACGCAGGCCCTCGGACGGGGGCTCGTGAAGGGCATGCCGGTCCTGCTCAAGCTTCTTGCCATCATTGGCACTGCTGCCATGGTATGGGTGGGCGGCGGCATCATCATTCACGGGATGGAGGGCTACGGCTTAGACTGGCTGGGGCATGCCATCCACGATGTGGCTGTGGCGGCCGCCCATGCCGTTCCGGCACTCGGCGGCTTCCTCGAGTGGCTCGTCTCCGCAGCGGCCTCCGGCATCTTCGGACTGGTGCTGGGCGCTCTCCTGATCCCGCTCATCCATTTCGTCGCCGTGCCGCTGATCAAGGCGCTGCGGGGCGGAGGCCGGAAGGCCGAGAAGCATACGGTATAACCACCTTCGCCCTTCCATTCCCCGGCCGTTCGTACCATATTCGTTCTATGGCCAAATCACCCAAGAAGCCCAAGCTTTCCACCGGGAAGGCGTCCAAGCCTGAGCTCAAGCCGCTGGATCCCTATCTGGCCGATCTCCTCAATCCCGCGGTCAACCGGGAGCGGGAGGCGGCCGAGGGTTTCGCCGAGCGGGCGCAGGAAACCTTCATCCATGGGGACATCACCGATGTCGACCCGGCTCTGGCCAAGAAGCTCGGCCTGAAAGGACCCGACGACGGACCGGACGTGGCCGAGGAGCTGGGCGATCTCTCCCCGGGCTCCGGCGTGTCGGCCACGGTCGATGCCCTGTCGAGGCTTCTGACCGAGGGCGATCCGCGCTTCAAGGACGGCAAGGCCTGGGTGCCGCACCGCCCGCCCCGACCCGAGAAGTCGGAAGGCGGCATCCCGTTCAAGATCAAGTCCGATTTCACCCCCTCGGGCGACCAGCCCACCGCCATCCGCGAGCTGGTGGACGGCGTGCGGCGCAATGAGCGTGACCAGGTGCTGCTCGGCGTCACCGGCTCCGGCAAAACCTTCACCATGGCCAAGGTGATCGAGGAGACGCAACGCCCCGCCCTCATCCTCGCGCCGAACAAGACGCTGGCTGCGCAGCTCTACGGGGAGTTCAAGTCGTTCTTCCCGGACAACGCGGTCGAGTATTTCGTCTCGTATTACGACTATTACCAGCCCGAGGCCTACGTGCCGCGCTCGGACACCTTCATCGAGAAGGAAAGCTCCATCAACGAGCAGATCGACCGCATGCGCCACTCGGCGACCCGCGCGCTGCTCGAACGCGACGACGTGATCATCGTGGCGTCCGTGTCGTGCATCTACGGCATCGGCTCGGTCGAGACCTATACGGCCATGACGTTCTCGGTGAAGGTCGGCGAGAAGATCGAGCAACGCCAGCTCATCGCGGATCTCGTGGCCCTGCAGTACAAGCGCATCCAGAGCGACTTCGCCCGCGGCACGTTTCGCGTGCGCGGCGACGTGATCGAGCTCTTCCCCGCCCACTTGGAGGACCGCGCCTGGCGCATCGGCCTGTTCGGTGACGAGATCGAGAGCATCGTCGAGTTCGATCCGCTCACCGGCAAGAAGACCAACGACCTGCAATTCGTGAAGGTCTACGCGAACTCGCACTACGTGACGCCGCGTCCGACCCTGCAGCAGGCCGTGAAAGGCATCCAGGACGAGCTGCAGCACCGCCTGCAGGAACTCGCCCGCATGGGCCGGCTGCTCGAAGCACAGCGCCTGGAGCAGCGCACGCAGTTCGATCTCGAGATGATCGAGGCCACCGGCGTGTGCAACGGCATCGAGAATTATTCACGCTATCTCACCGGCCGCAAGCCCGGCGAGCCGCCGCCGACCCTGTTCGAATACCTGCCCGACAACGCCCTCGTGTTCACCGACGAGAGCCACGTGACCGTGCCGCAGATCGGCGGCATGTATCGCGGCGACTTCCGCCGCAAGGCGACGCTCGCTGAATACGGCTTCCGCCTCCCCTCCTGCCTCGACAACCGGCCCCTGCGCTTCGAGGAATGGGACGCCATGCGCCCGCAATCGATCCACGTGTCGGCGACGCCCGCCAAGTGGGAGATGGAGCAGACCGGCGGCGTGTTCGTCGAGCAGGTCATCCGCCCCACGGGCCTCGTGGATCCCATCGTGGAGATCCGCCCGGCGCGCTCCCAGGTGGACGATCTCGTGCACGAGGTGAAGGAGCTTGCAGCCCAGGGCTACCGCACCCTCGTGACCACGCTCACCAAGCGCATGGCCGAGGATCTCACGGAATACATGCACGAGAACGGCATCCGCGTGCGCTACATGCACTCGGACATCGACACCCTGGAACGCATCGAGATCATTCGGGATCTCAGGCTCGGTGCCTTCGACGTGCTCATCGGCATCAACCTGCTGCGCGAGGGCCTCGACATTCCGGAATGCGCGCTCGTCGCCATTCTCGATGCGGACAAGGAAGGCTTCCTGCGCTCCGAGACCTCGCTGGTGCAGACCATCGGCCGCGCGGCGCGTAACGTGGAAGGCAAGGCTATCCTCTACGCCGACAAGATCACCGGCTCCATGGAGCGCGCGATCGCCGAGACCAACCGCCGCCGCGAGAAGCAACTCGCCTACAACGCCGAGCACGGCATCACGCCGCAATCGGTGAAGAAGAACATCGCCGACATCCTGGAGAGCGTCTACGAGCGCGACCACGTGTCCGTCGATACGGGCCTCGCCGACCGGACGGTGGGCCACAACCTCAAGGCCGTCATCGCCGACATGGAAAAGCGCATGCGCGAAGCCGCCGCGAACCTGGAGTTCGAGGAGGCCGCCCGCCTGCGCGACGAGCTCAAGCGCCTGCAGGCCACCGAGCTTGCCATCAGCGACGATCCGATGGCGCGCCAGAGCGACGTGGAGCGCGAGGCCGGCCGGTACGGCGGCTCGCGCAAATACGGCCGCAGCGCCAACCTGCCGCCGAAGGGCCTGCCGCCATCGGCAGAAGGCGCGAGCAAAGGCGACGAGGATTCCGACGCCTACGGCCCGACCGGCAAGGGCCGCTCCGACGAGGGCACCCGCATCCGCAAGCCCGGCCTCGACGAGATGGGCCCGGGCACGGACCGCGAGGTCCCGCTGAACTACCGCGAACGCCCGGCCGCGCGCTCGACCCAAGGCTTCGCCGGGCAGAAGCCGAAATACAAGGGACGGAAAGGGCGGTAAGCCCCCTTGCTTTGATCGAACGCATGTCATGCTCGACCGCGCGCCGGGCATTTCTGCATGATCGCCGGAAGAGTGGATCTCCTGGAACCGCGCCCCTGTCGTCCCAGCGCCGGAGATGACGCAGCGCATTACGTATCCTCTCTCACATATGGGAGAGGGTCTGTGTTCAGGGCTTGAAAGTTCCTGCTACTTCTTTCTCGGCAGCAAAACCTTGGCGAAGCGGGAGCCATTCGGACCGAAGCGCTCCTGCGCGACACGACAGACCTGCTCATCGCTTGTGCTGGCGAATTCCCCCCTGGCGCGTGCCTCGCCTCTCGCCTGGTCGGCAAAGAAGTTCTCGGTCATGCTCTTATCGCACCCGCCTGCGTAGATCTTGTTGGAAAGACAGTAGGTGAATGCGGTGTCCAGGAATCTATGCTGCTGGAGCCTGGGACAGCGCGATGCGAAATACGAGGCTTCCCCATAGAACATTGCGGGGTTCTTCTCGTCCGGAATTCGCGCAGCGCTCACGCAACCGCCCAGCAGGAAGATGGCGGCAGCGACAGCAAGATTGATGGATTTCATGATCTCGGTTTTCATCGACACGGTAGTGGGCATGGCGACGGTGCAAGACGGCAACGTCGATCATGGATGATATCTCATAACATATTTTCATGAAATAATAAGAGCGGAAGTCACCGCCAGCTGACCGCGAAGGTCTCCACCGGCCGCCCGAACCCTTTGAGGTTCCGGCTCCCGAGGTCCACGAGCGAGAAGCGGCCGGGGAGCGCGCCGGAGACCGCCTCCGACACCAGGATCGTGTCGGGCTCGGCGCTCTGGCACAGGCGGGCGGCCAGCTGCACGGTCGCGCCGAACAGGTCGTTGTGGTCGGCCACCGGCTCGCCCGCGTCGAGGCCGATGCGCACCCTGAGCTTCTCGCGGCTCGCCAGGTTGAAGGCCTCGAAGGCCCGCTGGATGGCGCGCGCCGCATCGACGGCGGCGACCGCGTCGTCGAAGGCCGCCATGATCCCGTCGCCGGTATGCTTGACCTCGCGCCCGCCCTTGTCGTGCAGCGCGCGGCGGACCATGGCGTCGTGAGCCCGCACCATCTCGACCGCGCGGGCATCGCCGAGGCGCTCGGTCATGGCGGTGGAATCGACGATGTCCGTGAACATGATGGTGCGCAGGGCCGGATCGATCGCTCCCCCGCCCGCCCCCACCGGCACCGGATCGGAGACGCGGCCGAGGAAGGCCTCGACGGCCGAGAGATCGACCTCGATCACGTCGCGGGCGATCTCTCCATGGGCCTCGTCGTGCACCCGCATGGCGGTCTCGATGTCGGACGCCTCGATCAGGCAGAAGGCGGTGCCGCGGGTGTCGTCGAACCAATAGGTCAGGAACCGCACCCCGTATTGCCCCTGCACCTCCAGATCCTTGCGGTGCGCCTCGGCGATGTCGGCGGCGGTCAGGCCCTTCAGGTCGTGCCGGTCCAGGTATATCGGCATCGCGTCCTCCTGCTTCCCTTACGTAAGGTATAGGGCCCGGCTGGAAGCCGGACATCGTCCTGCACCCTCGACATCATGGCCTGCCTTGCGCCCGTGATGACGTCGAGGGCAAAACGACAATCATTCAACCAATCGGTTGACTATCTGAACGCCTGCGCCTATATTCAACCGCATGGTTGAATTACACACGCCCCAGCTCGACACCATCTTCCACGCCCTCGGGGATTCCACCCGGCGGCGGATGCTGCGCGATCTGGCGGAGGGCGAGCGCACGGTAACCCAGCTGGCCGAACCCTTCGCGATCTCGCTGGCGGCCGCCTCGAAGCACATCAAGGTGCTGGAGCATGCCGGCCTCCTGCGGCGCGAGATCCGCGGCCGCACCCATGTCTGCCGCCTCGACCCCGGGCCGTTGGCTACCGCCCATGAGTGGCTCGGCGTCTACGAACGCTTCTGGACCGACCGTCTGGATGTGCTGGAACGGCTCCTTCGCGAGGAGGACGCCAGGAAGTCCCAAACCCCCGAAGGAGACGACGCATGAGCGACCTTGCCACCACCGATCAGACGACCACAGATCAGACGACCACAGACTTGGCGGCCCGCAGCCCCTACGGCGTGCTGACCGATCCGGCCACGCTGACGATCCAGCGCCTGCTGCCCGGCCCCATCGAGCGCATCTGGGCCTATCTCACCGAAAGCGACCTGCGGCGCCAGTGGCTCGCGGCGGGCCAGATGGAGCTGAAACTCGGCGCGCCCGTGGAATTCGTCTGGCGCAACAGCGAGCTCACCGACCCGCCCGGCGAGCGCCCGCCGGGCTTTTCCGAGGAGCACCGGATGGACAGCCGGATCACCGAACTTGACCCGCCCCATCGGCTCGCCATCACCTGGGGCTCCACCGGCGGCGTGTCCTTCGAGCTGGAACGGAAGGGCTCCGAGGTGCTGCTCACCCTGGTCCACCGCCGCGTGCCCGACCGCGCGATGCTGCTCAACGTCAGCGCCGGCTGGCACGCCCATCTCGACATCCTGGCCGCCCGCGCGGCCGGCCAGGTGCCGGGACCGGAGCCGTTCTGGAACAACTGGAGCCGGCTGAAGGAGGAATACGCGCGGCGGATTCCGGAGTGAGGTGAACGTGACGAGAAGGCTCCGCCCGGTTCAGCCGGGCGGAGCGCTGCCCTCAGGGCCTCGGGGGGGGGGGCGGCTCACCCGGTCGACCTCGAGGGAAACCCTGACGGTGAGCACCCACTGACGGTGTTCGTCACGCACCTCGATTGCGATCTCGCGGCTGTCGCCCTTGGGCAGGCGATCACGCCCGATCTCGGCCGCCGCCACCGCGGCTTCGCGCTCGGCCGCGTCCAGGCTGTCGAGCTCGAGCCCCTCCTCGTCCGGGGTGAAGCGTGCGCCTTCCCGCACGTCGAAATAGAACTGAGGCACATCCGTCTCCCGTCGAGGATGCCTGTCAACTTGCTCCGACGTGGTTTGTTCGCCGTCCCCGCAACGGTTGGCGCCGTCCTGTACAAGAACGGCCAACCATGATCTCTTCCGAGGACGGGCGATCACGGGAACGGCAGGCCTGTCGGGAGGCGCCATGTTCAACCCTCTGCTGACGAAGCTGGAGCGTCATGGCCCGCTCTCGGAGGAGGAAAAACGGGTCATCCGGCAGATCACCGCCCGGACGGTGATCTTTCAGCCGCATGAGGACATCGTGCCGGAGGGCAGCACGCCCTCCCACAGCAGCCTGATCCTGTCGGGCTTCGCCATCCGCAACAATCATTCTCCGGACGGCCGGCGGCAGATCACGGCGTTCCACATCCCCGGCGACTTTGCCGACCTGCACAGCTTCCTGCTCAGGCCGATCGACGACGGCGTCGCGGCGCTCACCACCTGCACGGTGGCCACCGTGCAGCACATCGACCTGAAGGAGATCACCAAGACTTACCCGTACCTGACGCGGGTCCTCTGGTTCAGCACCTTGATCGATGCGGCCGTGCACCGGGCGTGGATCACGACCCTCGGGCGCATGGAAGCGCGCCAGCGCCTGGCGCATTTCATGTGCGAGCTGCACGACCGGCTCGCCTCCGTGGGCATGGCGAAGGACGGCGAATTCGAGCTGCCGATCACCCAGGAGGAGCTGGGCGACGCCTTCGGCATCAGCACCGTCCACGTGAACCGGATGCTCCAGGATCTCAGGACGGACGGGCTGATCACCTCACACGGCAGGACCCTGATCATCAACGACTTGGAGCGCCTCCGCCACCAGGCGCAGTACAAGCCCGATTACCTCCACGTGGATCAGCCGATCGAGCGGGATTGAGCGGGCTGGGCGCCCGGCCTACGACCGGGCTGCGGTGTCGGCCTCGTAGCCTAAGAATTCGAAGAGGGCCTGGGGCATGCCTTTCACCTCCGTGCGCGGCGGCTCGTCGGCCCGGAGCGCGAGATAAAGCTCGATGGCGGCAACGAGGCCCGCCTTCACCGAGCCGAGATCGTGGCGCGCCACGGACGCTGCCAGCAGCCCCGTGCCGTCGAGCCCATACGCCTCGATGCGCCTCACGCCCCGCTGCGGGCGCCCCGCGCGGCGGTGGAGCATGGGCCCCAGAACCTGGTCCCGGAAGAAGGCCAGCATGCCGAGCGCCTCGAAGAGCTCTCCCCGCAGGGCGCGGGCCGCCCCGTAATGGAGCCAGATCCAGGCCCGGGCCTCGAACCAGTCCGGATCCCGGTTCGGCCAGGAAATCTCCGCCCGGTCCAGCCGTTCCGCGACGGCCCGCTCGTCCCGCGCCCAGAGAACGACCGGACGCTCGACGAGCCGGTCCAGGTCCGCCACCGTGACGAACTTCAGGTCGATGTGGAGCAGCCCGGGCCCATAGAGGCAGATCAGGAGACGGGGCTCCCCCACATGCTCGCCCGTGAAGGCGCTGAGCAGCGGCCCGAGACGGCGGGCGACCTCCATCCGGGACGCCATCACCTCCGCATAGGCGCCCTCCTCGACCACGACCACGAAGTCGAGATCCGAGAACGCATCCATGCCGCCATGCACCAGGGACCCGCCGGCCAGCAGGGCCTGGATGCGGGGATCGGCCGACAGGATGCCGCGAGCGCGGTCGAGGAAGGCGGCGTGAGCAGGGGGAAGCGGACGGGTCATGCGGGTCTCCAGGCCAACGCCGGAGGGTAGGGGAAAAGGCGGCGCGGGGCGATGGGTCTGGCGCGGCGGCAGGCGGGCTGGGTCATGGGCGGGTCATCTGGCGGGGAGCCGGGTGAATGAGGAGTACGGGCGGCGGACTCAGAAGTGATGGTTAGTTGACGAGGAGGTTTCGCCTGGGTTTCCGAGCGGAGCGCGCGACCCTAAGACCCGAAAGCTGTCGGTCCAGAAGGATTGTTGTGGATGAGGCTCACTTGAAGTTGCAATAGCGCTGTGACATTGCGTAATCTATAGTAGCTAATTACTGTTATAACGTTTGAATAGAGCCTACATGACGATTGCTATCTCACCTATCACTCGCCAGCAATTACAAAGGGTTTACGAGAAGGGAGAAGGGCACTTTTCCGATTTCAAAGCGAAAGAAATTAAACCCGCAAAGATAACAAAATCACTTTCCGCATTCGCAAACGCAGATGGCGGAGAGCTATACATAGGAATCGCAGAGATTTCTAAGGGAAGCTATGCATGGAGTGGCTTTGAAAGGGTAGAAGACGCTAATGGCCACCTTCAGGTTATTGAGAATTATTTCCCGCTTGGGACGAATTTCAGGTATGAGTTTCTAACTAACGAAAATGAAACAGGCCTAGTGCTGTTTTGTGAAATCGATAAGACAGCTGATGTGAGATCTGCTTCTGATGGAGTGGCCTATCTTAGGCGAGGCGCACAAAACCTACCTCAGACGGACCCATCGCAACTTGAGCGTTTGAAGTTCAGCAAGGGCATCGTGAGTTATGAAGATCATCTAGTTAATAATGATATAGATCTGATCACTGACTCTGCTCCACTTATGGAGTTTGCTGCGGACATTGTACCTGCTGCGCAGCCAGAAGCATGGCTTCGAAAGCAAAGGTTGATTGTCAATAGCCGACCTACAGTTGGTGGTGTTCTTCTATTCTCAGAGGAACCTCAAACAGACTTGCCGAAGGCAGCAATCAAAATTTATCGTTATAAGACGCGTGATCCAGCGGGAACACGAGACACACTTGCTGAAGACCCAATTACGATCGAGGGTCACCTCTACTCTCAGATTTACACTGCGGTCCAGAAAACAAAGGAACTCACAGAGAACATACCAGTCTTAGGCGAAAGCGGGCTTGAGGAGTTTCAATACCCAACGGAAGCGATACATGAAGTGATTACAAATGCTGTAATTCATCGCGACTACAGCATTAACGATGACATTCACGTTCGGATCTTCGACAATAGGATAGAAGTGCAAAGTCCAGGGGGGCTACCAGGACACGTTACTGTTGCTAATATCTTAGACGAACGCTTTGCGAGAAATCCGAAAATTGTAAGACTTCTTAATAAGTTTAAAAACCCGCCGAATAAAGATGTTGGCGAAGGTCTAAATACAACCTTCGAAGCAATGAGGAAGCTGAAATTCCGAGATCCGGTCATTGTACAAAGGGAGAACTCTGTTCTCGTCTCCCTAAGACACGAAAAACTTGGAACACCTGAACAAATTATTGTCGGGTATCTTCGAAAAAATGATGAAATCAACAACTCAACTGCCCGAAATATTTGCTTTATTGGCTCTGAAAACACAATGAAGCGGATTTTTCAGAAAATGATGGATGCTGGCTTGATTGAACGTATACCTGACAGACCGCTGAATAAGACAGGATACGTTCGTGGAAGGAACTTTCCTGTAAGTTCTGAGAAGGAATAGACGAATCGTCTTGGGCTTGTGAATTGAAACGGGCTCTTCTCCACTAGATGGATTAGTCTGTACAATGAAACTCAGCTACGACAACATTCCTTAAGCTTTCGCACCATTGTGATATCAGATGGGCGACCTGAGGGTGGCCCTTTTGACGTTTCCTATGAGCCTTAGCTCTTCAATGTTGTCTCAGCAGAAACAAGGTGATGGGGATCATTAGGAATGGTGAAAGCGAAAGATGGCCCGCCCTACTCCCCCATCACCTGATCAATCAGCGCCTTCGGATCCAACCCCAACGCCTCGGCTAAAGCGATGAACTCGACCACGTCGACCTGTCGTTCGCCGCGCTCGTACTTGCTGACGAAGGTCTTGTAGGCTCCGATCCGCTCGGCGAGTTCGTCCTGCGTCAGGCCCGCCTTCTTGCGTGCGGCCTTCAGCAGGGCGCGAATGCGCTCCTGGCGTTTTGTGTGGATGGATTTCTGCATGCCCGGCCCAGAGTGACGGGCAGTCGAAATATGCCGTTTCAGCAAATTAGCCAAAATAGCTATTTGCTGTTTTAGCTAATTCTGTTACACGCTGTGGTTATGCCCACCTCCTGGAAACGCTCCCACAAAGCCGATCTCTGGCGCCGGCTCGATCCCGGCGAGGCGAGCCGCGTCATGGCGGGGTCTTATGGCGAGGGCGCCGGGGCCGAGGTGCTGCTGCGGGCGTTCCTGGAGGAGCGGGACCGGAACCCGGCCGCCGTGCGGTTCTGGCTGCGGGTCTACGACCTGTTGAGCAGTTCGGGCAGGCCTCGCGCCGCGCCGGGCTGAGACGGTGGACGGGCTCGGAAGGCCGGCTTAGGGAGGCGATCCCTTGGTTCTCCTCCACCGTCATGGCCCCGAGCCCGATCCGGGGATCCGTTCCGGCCATCCCGCTTCCAACACCCTCCTCGTCATGGCCAGCCTTGTGCCGGCCATCTCGATCAGAAAGGCGCCGCGCTTCTCCGATCGGGATCACCGGGACGAGCCCGGTGATGACGGGGAGGGTGATGACGGGGAGGGTGCCAGGATCGGAGGGTGCCTCGAGCCCGGCGCCGATGTTCTCATTTTGTTCTTGACAAGCTTCCTAACCTGAGTTATATCATTGCCTATCCCGGCCCAACGGGGGCGCGTTCGCGAGGCGTCGCAGATGTGGGGTCGGGAGCGGTCCCGCCGCAGGTTTCGCAAACCTGTGATCGCGGGAGGCCGACCCTGGGCAGAACGCGCAGGAGGTCCGCCTAAAAGAACCGCGCGCGACGAGCAGTTCGGCTCTCGCTTCCTACCATCACCCATCGAGCCGAGCTGCCCATCGCGCCTCCCTCGATTGCTTCAACCCCGGGGCCTTTCCGGCCCTGGGGGCGAAGACCCGTGCCTTTCTTCCCAGCCTTTTCAAGCCATTCATTGCCCGGAGATGTCCATGATGATCGACGACGACGACATTCCCCTGTTCGACATGCCCGATTTCGACGACACCCTGCAGCGCCTGTCCAATCTGCTCAGGGCGCACCGGCTCTGCCGCCAGCGCAGCTGCCGGCGGAACGAAAGCTGCCAGGGCGGCTTCGGACCGCCGTGCTACCTGCAGCAGCGCCACCTCTTCGCCGATGCGGTGCGCTGCGAGCTCGACGATTACCGGGCCTATTGGGGCAGGCAGCGCCGGCAGGCGAGGCTCCGGTCGTCGTGACGATCCTGGCGCCCGCCTCGCCCGAAACGCGAAGGGCGGCCCGAAGGCCGCCCTCGCCGTCTCACGCTGCCGAGGCGGTCAGAGCCGTCCCATCAGCAGCAGGATGATGAGGATGAGCAGGACCACGCCGAGAAGGCCGCTCGGGCCATAGCCCCAGCCGCGGCTGTAGGGCCAGGCCGGCACGGCGCCGATGAGCAGCAGGATGACGAGGATGAGCAGGATGGTGCTGAGTCCCATAGAGAATTCTCCCTCCAGTGGCGCCGCCTCGACGGGGCGGCATTCATCCAGGGAAACTTGGCCGTAGGAGAAAAAGTTCCCGCCTGTTTTCCCTGTGGATGAGTCCCGAGGGGGTAGGCCCGACGGCGGAACGATCACCCTGGCTTGACGTTACTCCCTCGGCGATTGGGTGCCGCCATTCAGTGCGACCCCTGCGGGAGGTCGCTTCCCTCGATGGACCAGGACAGCCCAATGCAGAAGAAGAATCCGAGCGTGATGCCCCACGACGATCCAGAGCCGATTCCTGGCCTCCGCAATTCCGACTCCCCCGCCCTCAGCCGCTCGGTCCAGACCCAGATCGGCCAAAGGCTGCGCCAGTTCTACGATGCCCTGGCGCTGGGCGAGCAGCCGGTGCCGGACCGCTTCATCGAAATCATCAACCGGCTCGACGGCGTGAAGGTGGAGAAGCAGCAATCATGAGTATCGATGCCGATTTGCGCGACTCCATGCTCAAGGCCACGCCGAACCTGCGCGCCTTCGCCATCTCGCTCACGAACAACGTGGACCGCGCCGACGACCTCGTGCAGGAAACCCTGATGCGGGCGATCGCCAATATCGACCGCTTCCAGCCCGGGACGAACATGCAGGCCTGGCTCTTCACCATCCTGCGCAACCTGTTCCATTCCGAATACCGCAAGCGCCGCCGCGAGGTGGAAGATGCGGACGGCAAGTATGCGGCCGCCCTCTCGGTGCAGCCGGACCAGCTTCCCCATCTCGATTTCGAGGATCTGCAGAAAGCTCTCGCCCGCCTGCCCCACGACCAGCGCGAGGCGCTGTTGCTGGTGGGCGCCTCCGGCTTTTCCTACGAGCAGGCGGCGGAGATCTGCGGCTGCGCGGTCGGCACCATCAAGAGCCGCGTCAACCGGGCTCGCAACCGGCTGGCCGAGCTGATGCACTTCACCGACATGGAGGAGGATCTCGGCCCGGACCGCGTCACCCTCTCGGTGATGCACGCGGTCGCGTGACAGGCCTTGAGACGGCCAAGAAGCTCTCGACCGACAGGCGCTCCGGAATGGGCGCCTGTGGTTTTTAGCGACGCCGGAACTGCTGGTTGCCGCGCTGCGGCGGGCGCGGGCCGGAAGAGGCACCCGAATCCTTGTGGCGGAAGATGAGGCGGCCCTTTTCGAGGTCGTAGGGCGACATCTCGACGGTCACCCGGTCGCCGGCGAGGGTCTTGATGCGGTTCTTCTTCATCTTGCCGGCCGTGTACGCGATCACCTCGTGCCCGTTGTCGAGCTGCACGCGGTAGCGCGCATCGGGCAGAATTTCGGTCACAAGTCCTTCAAAGGTAATCAATTCTTCCTTTGCCATGCAAAGCCTTCCCTCATAACAAAAAAGCCGCCCCTGAACCGGAACGGCCATATGCAAGAGGACGTGCAGGCACGTCCTCCGGCATCAAACCTTACGCGTTCTGCAGGTTCACTGCAGACTGGCGGCCGGTGCGCTGGTCGGTCTGAAGCTCGTAAGAGATCTTCTGGCCTTCGCGCAAGCCGCGCATGCCGGCACGCTCAAGCGCCGTGGCATGAACGAACACGTCCTTGCCGCCGTTGTCGGGCTGGATGAAACCATAACCCTTGGTTTCGTTGTACCACTTCACGGTTCCCTGTTCCATGGGAAATCCTTTCACTGTCGTTTGCACGTGGATGAGGGCCTGGGGCCAGTCACCCGCTAGTCGATAGATGGTAGAGAGAAGGAACGTGCGCCCGGCAGTGCCAAAGCGGGAAGCCCAGTCGTCCGGCCAAATGTCGATGGCCCGTACCTAAGGCACGGATGGGGCAATTACAAGGCAAAGCCCCCACAAGGACGGTAAACGGACCGCGTTGGGATTTCAGGCGTTTCGGCCCGCCCTATCGGTTTCCGCGGATGCCGGACACGACGTGCTGCAGGGCCTCCTCGCCGGCCGGCGTGAAGACGATCTCGTGACCGTCCGCCTTGATGAGGCCGCGCCCGTCGAGCTCGTCCACGGCGGCGTCACTCGCCCTGTGGCCGGCGCCGTCCTTCTGGACCACGCTGCGGACCCGCTGACCGCTCGACAGTTCGTGATAGGCCGCGAAGGCGAAAACAGCCAGCGCCTCGTCGCTCAATCCGGACAGATCCGCCATGGTCAACCTCGGTTCTCTCGTCGATTCCGTTCCGGTCAATGCAAAGCCGGCCCGCCCGTTCAAGCGCAGCGTTCAAAAAACCGCGCGCACCGCCCGATCAGGACCGCAGGAACACTCGCCTGCGCCTTCACGTTGGTTGCGCGATACCACCTCGGTGACCCTGAACCAACCACGACGAGGAGCGCTCCCATGGCCAATGAACGCCGCTACGGCACTTCAGATTTCGACCGGCGCGACCGCGAGGACGACGGCTACATCGCCCGCCGCGGCTTCGGCAACCGCAGCGCCGGGTACGACCGCGGATCCCGCTCGGACGATGATTACGGCGGGCGCCGGGAGCGGGATTTCGGGGATTCGGCGGGCTACGGCACCGGCGGCTCGGCCCTCGACTGGCGCGACGTGGTCGGCGAGGACCGGGGCGGGTACGAGCGGCCCTTCTTCGGCACCGACCGCCGCCGCGATCCGGATCAGTTCGGGCAGGACCGCTACGGCCGGGACCGCAGCAGTTCGGAGAGCTTCGGGCGCGGCTCGCGGGACTACAACGAGGATCGCGGCTTCCTCGAGCGGGCCGGAGACGAGGTCCGGTCCTGGTTCGGCGACGACGACGCGGAGCGCCGCCGCGACCGGGACATGCGCGAAGCCGGCCAGCATCGCGGTCGCGGGCCGAAGGGCTATCAGCGCTCCGACGCCCGCATCCTGGAGGATGTGAACGATCGTCTCACGGAGGATCCGCATCTCGACGCCTCGGAGATCGAGGTGCGGGTGGAGGGCCGGGAGGTCACGCTCACCGGCACCGTGAACAGCCGCTTCGAAAAGCGGCATGCCGAGGATCTGGCCGAGTCCGTCTCCGGCGTCACCCATGTGCAGAACAACCTGCGCATCCAGCAACAGGCGGATGCAGGCATTGCCGGCACCATGACGTCCGGTGCCGGCGCCGCAGGGGCCGGCAGCGCCGGCCTTCCGGAAACCGCCGGCGCCGGAACGGTCGGATCGACCCGGCGGCCCGGCGGCGGGTCCTCGGGCGGCGGGATTTGACCGTCGTCCCAACCGCCGGTTTACCAGGATGCGCTTCTCCCCTTGGGCACGGGGCGCATCTGTCGTACCAAGGCCTTTGCCTTTCCCCCGACGCACACACTCCCCATATGGGGATGGGAAAGACGAGGACGCTTATGGCAGGAATTTCCGTCACGCTCGAAGGCGACAACATCCAGCTGGCATTCCAGAAGGGGGAGCAATCGACCGCCGTGGTCATGGATCCCCACGCCGCCCGTTCGCTGGTGAGGGCCGTGAGCCAGTTGCTTGCCGCCATCGGCGAGACCGCCGAGGACGGGGACGAGACGCCGGAAGAACTGGTCGACGTGACGTCCCAGACCATCGACGTCGGCATGGACGAACACGGCATGGCCGTGGTGGCCCTCCAGGCCGGCCTGATGCCGCCCTTCCTGCTGCGCCTGAAGGACGACGAAGCCCGCCACATCGCCAACAGCCTGCTGGAGATCCTCAACTCTCCGAGGGACGTCCGGGTCTCGCACGGGGATCACTAGGTCCGGGCGGGGCTGAACCGCGTCCGTTTCGCTTTAAGCTGGGCCGGTCCGGAACTTCATTACGGCCATTCTGTTGTCGAACGCGGGGCGTTCTTGGCCGCGCTTGGACAAGGCCATGGCAGTTCACGATCCAGATCTCGTTTCCAGTGCCCATCCGGGCGTTCCCATGATGGACGCCAAGGCGGAGCCGACCCTCAAATACCCGGAATCCGAAGCGTTCTATGCCGAGGCGCTGAGGGAGCTCAACCATCTCGGCCTGCCGTTCCTGCTCGCCGGCACCTACGCGCTCTCCGCCTATACGGGCATCACGCGGCCGACCAAGGATCTCGACATCTTCTGCAAGGCCGGCGACTACACGCGGGTTCTGTCGCATTTCAAAAGCATCGGCTATTCCGTCGAGATCGAGGACGACCGCTGGCTCGGCAAGGTCTTCAAGGGCCAGTATTTCTTCGACGTGATCTTCGCCTCGTCGAACGGCACCATGCCGATCGGCGACCAATGGTTCGAGCGCGCCCGCCAGATCGAGGTCTTCGGCTCGCCCGTGCGCATCGTCGGGCCGACGGAGCTCGTCTGGTCGAAATGCTTCATCCAACTGCGCCACCGCTACGACGGCGCCGACGTGGCGCACACCATTCTCAAGGCGCACGACCAGATCGACTGGCACGCCCTGCTCGCCTACATGGAAGTGCATTGGGAGGTGCTGCTCATGCACCTGCTCAATTTCCGCTGGATCTACCCGTCCGAGCGCGACAAGGTTCCGCGCTGGGTCATGGACGAGCTTCTCGACAGACTCGCCAAGCAGCTTGATCTTCCGCCGCCGCAGATGAAGGTCTGCCGCGGGCGGATGTTCTCCCGCATCGATTACGAGATCGATGTCAAGCAATGGGGCTTCGCCGATGTCGGCGGCGAAGGTGAATGGCGGAATGAGTGACGAACCACAGCAGATGATGAAGGTTGCTGCCATGGGCGACCTTCACGTTCGCGAAGACAATGCGGAATCCTACCGCGATCTCTTTGGAGAAATCTCCAGGGAAGCGGATGTGCTCGTGCTCGCCGGCGACCTGACCGATCTCGGCAAGCCGAAGGAGGCGGAGCTTCTCGCGCAGGATCTGAAAGCCTGCTCGATTCCGGTCGTCGGTGTGCTCGGCAATCACGACTACGAATGCGGCGCGCACGAAGAGGTCGGACGGATCCTGCGCGATGCCGGCATGAAGCTGCTCGACGGGCAATCGGTCGAAATCGACGGCGTCGGCTTCGTGGGCGTCAAAGGTTTCGCCGGCGGTTTCGGGCGGCGCATGCTGGGCTATTTCGGCGAGCCGGCCATGAAGCAGTTCGTCAACGAGACCATGAACGAGACTCTGCGGCTGGAGAACGCCATGCGCCACGTTCGCGCCAAGCGTTCCATGGTCATTCTTCATTATGCGCCGATCGTCGAGACGATCGAAAGCGAGCCGCTGGAGATCTATCCCTTCCTGGGCTCGTCACGGCTCGCCGAGACCATCGACCGCTTCAAGGTGAACGCCATCGTGCACGGCCACGCCCATCGCGGCCGCTTCGAGGGCCGCACACCCGGCGGACAGCCAGTCTACAATGTCGCCAAGCATATCGAGAAGCCGACCGGCAAACCCTATGCCATCATCGAGGTCTGAGCCGGTTCACAAGCGTTGCCGGCTCGCGATGTGTCGCGTGTTGCAGGCTCAGTAACGCGTGCCCGGATCGGTCGGATTGCCCGGCAGGTAATCGGGCTCGGAACCGGGCCCTTTCGGATCCGTGATCCCGGGCTCGTTGACGGGATAGGGCGTGCGCGGTCCGGTCGGGCCGATATCCGGCTCCTCGTCGGGAACGGAGCCCGGCGGCACCTCGCTCGGGATGTTGCCGCCCGGCACGGGATCGTTCGTCGGCACTCCTGGATTGACCATCGTATCTTCCTCGAGTTTTTTGCATGCTTGATCAGGTCAACAGGAGCGCGCCGCCAGGGTTCCGCTTTCGCTCTCGCAGGAACCCCTCCCCGCCCCGTCCGTTCTCACCTTGATTTTTCTGATAACGACGGAGAGAGAACGATGCCTGACATCAAACAGGCCAGGATCCTCATCATGGCCACCGACGGCTTCGAGGAATCGGAGCTGACGGTCCCGCAGGAGAAGCTCTCGGATGCGGGCGCAACGGTCGAAGTCGCCGCGCCGAAATCGCGCATGAAGTCCGGCAAGATCTATGGCTGGGACAAGGCGGATTGGGGCAAGACCGTATCCGTCGACAAAGACATCGAGGATGTGAATCCGGCGGATTACGACGCGCTTGTGCTCCCCGGCGGCCAGATCAATCCCGACAAGCTGCGCGTGGAGCCCAAAGCGATCGAGATCATCCGTGCCTTCTATTCCTCGGGCAAGACAATCGCCGCCATCTGCCATGCGCCCTGGCTCCTCATCGAGGCCGGCGTGATCAAGGGAAGGAAATGCACGTCCTACCATTCGATCAAGACCGACGTGATCAATGCCGGCGGCCAATGGCGTGACGAGACGGTGGTGACCGACCATGGCCTCATCACCAGCCGCAACCCCGGCGATCTAGATGCCTTCGTGAGCAAGATCATCGAAGAGGTGCGCGAGGGCTCCCATGCAGGCCGCCGCCACGCCGCTGAATAACCCCTGTCGCATCGGACATTTAAAAAGCGGCCGGTTCTCACCGGCCGCTTTCGTATCAGCATCAGACGCTGTTTAAGCCTGCTGGATCGCGGAGATCTTCCAGGGACCGCCCTGATCGCGACTGAACGTCCAGAGCTCTGTCGCTTCCTCGATCTTGTTCGGATCGCCTTCCACTACGCGGCCCGTCGTCCTGTCGACCATCACATCCGTGATGCCGAAGCGCATGGCGACGGTGGCGTAGTCGGTGGTGCCCTCGCGCCAGGCTTCCGAGAGGTCGCCTTGGTTGAGGCGCACGTTGGAAAGCTTGTTCACGACGCCGCGGGCGGCGTTGTCGTTGAGCTCTTCCTGGATGTAGCCGGCCATCTCGGGGGTAGCCAGCGTCCAGAGCTTGGCGACGTCTTCCCGCGAATAGGCGTCCTGCATCTCCACAAGGCCACGCTCGAAGGCAGCGTAGTCCTTCTCGCCGATGCCGATCTCGTCCCGTACGCCCGGACGAGCCTGGGCCTGCTGCGACTTGCCGCTCAGAGCGCCACCCAAGGCCCCGCCGAGACCACCGCCCAAGCCGCCGAGGCCGCCGCTCATCGGGCGCCCGCCCGTCGGAGGCACGCTGCCGCCCATGGAGCGGGCATAGCCCTGGCCGGCGCCTGCATAGGCCGGCTGCTGCCGCCTGTTGCGGAACCATTTCATGGCGAGGGAGACCACCAGGACCACGAGGCCGATCTGGAGCAGAAGGCCCAGGATCGAGGCGAGACCGCCGAGGCCACCGAAGAAGCCTTGGCCGAACAGCATGCCGAGCAGGCCCGCGCCGAAGAGACCGGCCATCAGTCCCGTGCCGAAGCCGAAGCGACGCGGCTGCGCCACGTTCGGAGCCGGTGTGCCCGGACGGGTCATGTTCGGGCCCTGGTTCGGGATCTGCGAGCGCTGGATCGGGGCCGCTGCCTCAGGAGCCGTTCGGGTCGCCGGCGGCGCCGTGTAGGTGCGTGCGCCACGCGATCCGAAGCTGCCGCTTCCCCGCCCGACGCGGGCCTCTGCCGCACTACCGGCGAGGACCAGGGCGGCCGCCAGGGCAACCATCACCCGGCTGCGGCGAGAAGCAAATGTCATCATCGTCTTCGTTTCATCCCATTGGAGCACAATGCCCCCACGGGGATAATGTGGTGATGCCTCAAGGGTTGCGGAAGGGTCACGCGGTCCGATTTCGACCAAGCCTTTCGGCGCACCCTGCCCTTCCCATTGTCCCCGGCCTCGTGCCGGTGAGCCCGATCCGAAAGCAGCCTCGCAAGAGCGAGATGGCCGTCCCCGGATCAAGTCTGGGGACGGCCCTAATATGGACGCGCGAGCATCAATGCCTCTGCTTGCGTTTCAACTCATCGATCCGCTTCGAGGCCTCGGCCTTGTCGAGATCGGGATCGAAGGCCTTTGGATCATGTGCCTGCTCGGACAGGGTCTTGAGATAGGACGCCTGGGCGCCGGTCATCGGCTCGTCGCCGGAGACCCACTCGTCCGGGTCCTTGATCTGGTTGTCGGAAGGATCAGGGCTGGCCTTCGGGTTAGCTGCCTCTGCGGAAGCTTTATGGTTAACGCCAGAGCGCCCCGTCGCTTTACCATGTGATGACATGCGAGACTCCTATTGTTCTCTCTTTGTTCTGTAACGAGAACACCCTTGCAGATCATTGGTTCCTCAAGGAAAGGCGGATTACTCCCGCTGATTATTCCCCGTTATCCACAGATCCGGCCCTCGACTCGCCCACAAGCCTGTGTTCTTGCTTCGTTCCAGCGACGATGCAAAGGAATGGCGATGCGCAAACCGAGTGGTCTCGAACGGCTCTATGTCGACTTCGATTCCTTCTTCGCCAGCGCCGAGCAGCACCTCCAGCCGCATCTGCGCGGCAAGCCAGTCGGGGTGATCCCGGTCGATTCGGAGCATACGGGCCTCATCGCTGTCAGCCGGGAGGCGAAAGCACTTGGCCTCAGGCGCGGCGCCTTCGTGCGAGAGGCCCGAAAGCAATGCCCCGGCCTCGTTCTCGTGACGGCGCGGCACGAATTCTATGTGGATTTGCACAAGGACATCATTCGGGCGATCGAGACAGTCGTTCCGGTGAAGGCGGTCTGCTCCATCGACGAGATGCTCTGCGCCCTCCTGCCCGCCGAGTGGCCGCAGGCGCTCAGGATCGGACAGCGCGTCAAGGACGCCATTGCCCGCGACATCGGTCCCACCCTCACCTGCTCGGTGGGTCTTGGGCCCAACGACCTCCTGGCCAAGATCGCAGCCGAGATGGAAAAGCCCGATGGCCTCGTGGCGCTTCACCCGGACGACCTGCCCGGCCGCCTGCTCTCCCTGGAGCTGACCGATGTTCCCGGCATCGCCCGGGGCAACGCGGCGCGCCTGGCCCGGGCGGGCGTCCGCGACATGGCCGCGCTCCTTCGGCTGCAGCCGAAGGAGCTGCGCCGCCTCTGGGGCAGCGTCGAGGGGGAGCGGCTCTGGATGGGGCTGCAAGGCTACACGGTCGAACGCCCCGAGGCCCGCCGGCGCATGTTCGGCCATGGGCGTGTCCTGCCGGCGGACTGGCGCTCCCTGAACGGTGCCTATGCGGCCGCCCGCGTTCTCCTGGCCAAGGCCTCGGCCCGGATGCGCCGCGCCGGATTCTCGGCCCGGGCGCTCGCCCTGTGGCTCACCGACAGGCACAGCGCCGGGTGGTACGGCGAAGAACATTTCCGGCCGACCTGGGACGACCCGTCCCTGCTGGCGTGCTTGAGCCGGCTCTTCCTCCATGCCGAGCGGGAGGAGATGCATCGCAGCCGCAGCGTGCACGTCGCCCTGCACGATCTGGTGCCCTTGGCCGACATCGAGGAAGACCTGTTCGATCATACGCCGGAGGCGCAGCTCAAGCGCCGCATGGAGTATCTCTCCGTCATCGCCGATCAGCTCAACGTCACCCATCGAAGGGCACTCCTGCATTGGGGCCCCTGGGTGACGATCCCCGGCGGCTATGCGGGGGCGAAGATCGCCTTCAACCGCATTCCCGATGCGGAGGATTTTTGAAGGTGGCGTCCGATGTGCAGATGCCCGGCACAGGGCCGGGCATCACGCAGACAGAGGCAAATAGCGGGAATGCCTCAAGCCGCCTTGCTCTTGGGCTGCACCTCGGCCGAGTAATCTTCCATTAGCACCCTGGTCATGTTGCCGGGCTGGAAGCGGTAGGGGCCGATCTCGGACACCGGTGTGACCTCCGCGGCCGTTCCGGTGATGAAGCACTCGTTGAAGCTCGACAGCTCGTCCGGCATGATCCGGCGCTCCGCCACCTCGAAGCCGCGGCGCTTGGCGAGATCGATCACCGTGCGGCGGGTGATGCCGTCAAGGAAGCAGTCGGCGATCGGCGTGTGCACGACGCCGTCGCGGATGAAGAACACGTTGGCGCCCGTGCATTCGGCCACGCGGCCCTGCCAATCGAGCATGAGCGCATCGGCATAGCCCTTCCGCTCCGCCTTGTGCTTGGAGATGGTGCAGATCATGTAGAGACCCGCGGCCTTCGCGGCCGACGGAGCCGTGGCTGGATCGGGACGGCGGTATTCCGCCATGTCGATGCGGATTCCCTTCATCTTCTGGGCGGGGTCGAAATAGCTCGGCCATTCCCAGGACGCGATGGCGAGATGGATCTTGTTGTCCTGCGCGGCGACGCCCATCATCTCCGATCCGCGCCAGGCGACCGGGCGCAGATAGGCGTCCTTCTGCCCGTTCTTCTCCAGCACGAGGCGCTTGGCCGCATCGATCTCGGCCACCGTGTAAGGGATCTCGAAATCGAGGATCTGGGCCGATTTCTTCAGGCGCTCGGAATGCTCGGTCGACTTGAAGATCTCCCCGCCATAGGCGCGCTCGCCTTCGAACACGGAGGAGCCGTAATGAAGCCCGTGCGACAGGACATGGAGCTGGGCATCCTTCCAGGGTACGATCTGCCCGTCGTACCAGATCCATCCATCACGTTGATCGAAGGGGGTCGCGGGCATCGTGTTTCTCCTTGAAGACAGACCTTTTGTGGCAACCGGGGCTGCGTAATTTCCGGCTTGCTTACCGTCGATTTCAATTTCATTCATTTCGCGGAAGCGGCTTGACGAGTAACAATCGTCCTGAGATATGTCAACAAGGCTGACATAAAAATTGGGAACAGGATGGTGCCAGACGCAATTCCGGCTTTGAAGTCTCAGCAACCCGGCAAGGATGCAGGTCACGATATCCTGACCGAGCAGCCGGCCTATGACCTCATCGAGTTGTTCTTCTTCGCCTATCGCGACTTCGTCAGCGATCCCGACAGGATCCTGGACGAATACGGCTTCGGGCGGGCTCATCACCGGGTCCTCCACTTCGTCAGCCGCCAGCCGGGCCTGACGATTGCGGAACTCCTGGATATCTTGCGGATCACGAAGCAGAGCCTCAACCGGGTCCTGAAGGAGCTCATCGAGAAGGATTTCATCGAGAGCCGGATGGGTACTTCGGACCGACGCCAGCGGCTGCTCTTCGCCACCCCCAAGGGCCACGATTTGGCCTTGAAACTCGCCAAGCTGCAGACCCGCCGCATCATGCGCGCCCTGTCGGAGATGGAGCCCGAGGCGAAGGAAACGGTCACCCGCTATCTCCTGCGCCTCATCGATCCGGACGACAGCGCCCATGTGAAGCAGTTCGTATTCGGGCCCAGGAAAACCTGATAAGCAGGGCCCGACAAAGTAGCTTGACGCCTAATGGACGCACGCATCGACATTCCCGACCATGCCCCGCACGTCCTCGTGGTGGACGACGACCGACGGCTGCGCGACCTCTTGGCCCGCTTCCTGACCGAGAACGGCTACCGGGTCACCGCCGCAGCCAGCGCGGCCGAAGCGCGGGCGAAATCTGGGAATTTCGTCTTCGATGCCCTCGTGCTCGACGTGATGATGCCGGGGGAAACCGGGTTCGAATATGCCCGCAGCCTGCGCGAGCACTCGCAGGTGCCGATCCTGATGCTCACCGCGCGGGCCGACGCGTCCGACCGGGTGACGGGCCTGGAAATCGGCGCGGACGATTATCTGCCCAAGCCCTTTGAGCCGCGCGAGCTGCTGCTGCGCCTCGGCAACATTCTCAAACGCGCCCTGCCCGTTCCGGGTGCGCCGAACGCCGACGTGCCGGAGGTTATCCATTTCGGCCCCTTCTCGTACCGTTTCGACCGCGGCGAACTGCGGCGCGGAGATGAGATGGTGCGCATCACCGAGCGCGAGCGCGAGATCCTGACGATCCTCGGCAGCCATGCAGGCGACAACGTCCCGCGGGAGGCGCTCGCCGGCAACGGCCTTGCCGCCAACGAGCGCACGGTGGACGTCCAGATCAACCGGCTGCGGCGCAAGATCGAAACCGATCCCGCCAATCCCATCTTCCTTCAGACCGTGCGCGGCATCGGCTATCGCCTCGTGATCGATCGATGAAGATCGGAGCGACTCTGCGCTATTCTCCCCTCGACCACGTGGCGCGCTGGTTCGGCCGCTTCCTGCCGAAAGGGCTTTACGCCCGCGCGCTCATCATCATCATCGCGCCCGTCATCCTGCTGCAGTCCGTCGTCGCCTACGTGTTCATGGAGCGGCATTATCAGCTTGTCACGCGTCGCCTGTCCTCGGCGGTGACAGCCGATATCGCGGCGCTCATCGACATCTACGAGAGCTATCCGCAAGACAAGGATACGAGCACGCTCTCCCGCATCGCATCGGAACGCCTGCAGCTCGATGTGGACATCTTACGCAACACCGACCTGCCGCCGCCTGGCCCGAAGCCCTTCTTCGACATTCTCGATGAGACCTTGACCGACGAGCTGCGGCGCCAGATCGACCGCCCGTACTGGGTCGATACGGTCGGCCGTTCGAGCTATGTGGAAGTGCGCATCAAGCTTGATCGGAACGACGTCATGCGCGTTCTGGCACGCCGCAGCCAGGCCTATGCCTCGAATTCGCACATCTTCCTCGTGTGGATGGGCGGCTCGTCCTTCGTGCTGCTCGGCATCGCCATCCTGTTCCTGCGCAATCAGATCAGGCCGATTCTGCGGCTGGCCGAAGCGGCCGAAGCGCTCGGAAAGGGCCGGGAGATCGAGTTCCGTCCGCGGGGCGCGCGCGAGGTACGCCAGGCCGGCCACGCCTTCCTGGAAATGAAGCGGCGCATCGAGCGCAACATCGAACAGCGCACGACCATGCTGAACGGCGTCAGCCACGATCTGCGCACGATCCTCACACGCTTCAAGCTCTCGCTCGTGTTCCTCGGCCAGTCACCGGAAGTCGAGGATCTCAAGCGCGACGTGGACGAGATGAGCCGCATGCTCGAGGGTTATCTGGCCTTCGCGCGGGGCGAAGGCGGCGATGCAGGGGAGCAGGCGGTCGCAACGGATCTGCGGCAGCTCCTCGAAGAGGTACAATCGGACGCCGAGCGGCAGGGCCATGTGACGGAACTCGACATCGTCGGCGACCCGATGATCACGGTGCGGCCCGACGCCTTCCGTCGCCTCCTATTCAACCTGGTCGGCAATGCGGCGCGGCATGGCGACCGGATCGAGATCAGCGCCAACCATGAAACGCGCTGGCTCGTTCTGCACGTCGACGATGACGGTCCGGGCATTCCGGCCGACATGCGCGAGGAGGTCTTCAAGCCCTTCGTGCGCCTGGACGAAGCGCGTAACCAGGATGAAGGTGGATCAGGACTCGGCCTCGCCATCGCCCGCGACGTTGCCCGCTCCCATGGCGGTGACATCGTGCTGGGCGAGAGCCCGCTCGGCGGGCTTCGTGCGACGGTGCGGCTTCCGGCGTAAGCACCGTCGAGACGAGATCCGTGTCGACACTAGTAGAGTCTTCCACCCACGGGCACATCGCGATCCGGACGGATCAGCATGACATCGCCGTTGGCGTCAGGCACGCCGAGCGTCAGGACCTCCGACATGAACGGGCCGATCTGGCGCGGCGGAAAATTCACCACCGCCATCACGAGCGACCCGACGAGGTCGTCCGGCGAATGATTGACGGTGATCTGCGCCGAGGACCGCTTGGTACCGATCCCGGGGCCGAAGTCGATGGTGAGCTTGAAAGCCGGTTTGCGCGCCTGCGGGAACGGCTCGACGGCGACGACGCGGCCGACCCGGATGTCGACCTTCTGAAAATCGTCGAACGTGATCTGCGGCGCGGCCGAACTCACCTGATCCATGTCTGCCCCCATGATCCGATTCAGATCGCTGCAGCGGGATTTTGCGCGTCGCCGTTGCCCTCACCAGTGCGGCGCGTCTCGGTGCGCGTCGATCGGCGCCCCTGCATCAAGGCCCGCCCGACCGCACGCAAGGGCGCGCTCAGGCGGCGCAGATCCTCGGCGCCTTCCAGAACGCGCTCGCCGCGCCGCAACTCCCGGTCGAGCCGCGCCATGGTCTTGGCGAGGGTCGGGTCGTCGTCGTCGAGCCATGTGCGCATGGTGTTGGCATAGACGAGAACCGCACCCTGGAGCTTCAGCTTTCCAAGCGGTCCTTCCGTGTTGATGCCGGCCGCCGCCAGCATGAAGCGTTGGGAGTTGAGAGACACCTGATTGAGAGCCGCAAGGGACACGGGATCGTACTGCAGATCCTGCGTGATCCGCCGCAGCGCCTGCTTGTAGGGCTGCAGGGCATCGAAGCGGCGCATCAGCACGTCGAAGATGCGTTCGCGCGCAGGTTCTCCCGCCAGATCCTCGGTCGTTCCCTCCAGCACCTGCCGGTCGATCTGGCGGGAGAGCGCGCCGAGCACGGCGCCCTTCGAGGGGAAGAGATCGCGGAACTCGGCCAGCGAGACGTTTGCAGCCTTCGCCACGTCGGTGATCTCGATCTCATGCCAAGGGCGTTGCGCGGCGAGATCCATGAGGGCCTCGACGATGGCCTTGCGCTTATCCGTGGGAACGTCAGCGGTCACGATCGATCTCCTGAAAATATGCCGTTGACGCTTATCTAGGGGCGGATCGAACCAAGCCCAAGGCTCAACCGGCGAGTTCCTCCGCCCGGCGCTTGGCAGCCGCCACGGCCTCGCGCATGAGCGCCTTCATCCCGTTCGGATCCCGCATGAGGACGTCGAGGGCGGCTGCCGTGGTGCCGCCCGGCGAGGTGACGTTCTGCCGGAGCGTTGCCGGCGGCAGGTCGCTCTGGAACAGGAGTTCCCCGGCTCCCGTGACCGTGGCCCGGGCAAGGCGCTGCGCCAAATCCGGCGGAAGTCCGGCGGCCGTTCCGGCCTCGGCCAGGCATTCCACCAGATGGAACACATAGGCCGGGCCCGATCCCGACACGGCCGTGACCGCGTCGATCAGGTCTTCGGACGGCAGCCACTCGACGATGCCGTTGCTGCTCAACAGCGCATCGGCCATCAGGCGCTGCGTCTCGTTCACCTTGTCGTTGGTGGCGGCTCCTGTCGCCCCGCGCCCGATGCTGGCAGGAAGGTTGGGCATGGCGCGCACGATTGCTCCGGCGCCAGGAAGCCTGGCGCGCAGATCGCCGATGGTCTTGCCGGCAAGGATGGAGATGACGAGAGTCTGCGGCCCGAGACAGCCGTTCAGCGCGGGGGCAGCCTCGTCGAGCATCTGCGGCTTGATCGCCAGGACCAGCACGTCCGCCGCGGCAGGATCAGGGGGATTCAAGGAAATGCCCTTGGTCCGGCAGAACTGCGTCATCTCCTCGGACGGGCGCGGTTCGAGAACGGTGACGCCCTCGGGCTTCATGCCGACCTTGAGCCAGCCCTCCAGCATGGAGCCGCCCATTTTGCCGGCGCCGACGAGAATGAGGGAAGACGGCAGATGCGAGGCGTTCGACGGCATGGGCTTAACCTGACGGAATGAATGGGGAAGACCGCACTCTATTCACGCCCGCCCTGCCCTGTCGAGGCAGGTTCAGGCTTCGCCTTCGGTTTCGAACAGGACGGAGTCGAGAGCCTCGCGGGCGGACTTGCCGGCCCAAATGACGAACTGGAACGCCTGGAAATACCGCTCGCAGGCCTCCACCGCGACCCGCAGCATCGTCTCGCATTGCCCATCCGTGGGATCGGCTCCGCCCGCCAGCAGCAGCGCGTGGCGGAACATCACTACGTTTTCCGTGCTCCACAAATCGAAATGCCCGACCCAGAGCTGCTCGTTGACGGAGGCGATAAGCTGGAGCACCTCCTGCCGCCGCCGCTCGGGCACCTTGAGATCGAAGGCACAGGCCATATGCATGGCCTCCACGTCCTCAATCCAGGTAAAAGCGACATCGTAATCCGCCCAGCGGCCTGCCACGGAGATGGACATCTCGTCCGCTTCGGCCCGGTCGAAGATCCAGTGCCGCAGGGAAGCGAGGCGTTCGACCACATCGAGAGGATGTTCCGAGCGATCGATTTCAAGATGAATCTGCGACATGTCGATCCTGGACGCTCATTTGCCTGAACATGGTAAACATATCAGGCAATACCATTGCGTTGATCCCGGCGCTGTTCGAAAGAAGTACTCAGAATAGCTTTGTTATTCGGAGATCCTGCTGTCGCCGCCTCGAATCAGCTTGTGAATCGACAGTCTTAGATTTCGGTCTTCGCCACAATGCGCTGGATTCATCTGTCCACAACGGGAGACCCGCGTCGAGCGCAGACCGGATTCCCGCTCGGATCAAGGTGTCGCTGGGTTCACGCCGGCAGTTGAAGCCAGCTTCGCCTCGAGCTCCTTCACCCGGGCCTCAAGCCGTTCGTTCTCCTCCCGAGTAGCAACGACCATCTCGCGCAGAACTTCGACCTCCTCCCGCGTGGCAACGTCCATGTCCTTGATCAGGCGCTCGAACTGGCTGCGGACCACGGTCTCGACCTCTCGCCGGACGCCCTGCGCGGCGCCCGCGGCATCGGTGGCGAAGCGGGCGAGTTCATCGAAGATCCGGTTGGACGATTGGGTCATGGGTTCAAATCCACAGCGTTCGACGAGCCTTCAGGCCCTGGAACGCCACACATGGGCGCATTCGCCTTAAACTGCAACAGGGTTGACGATCCGTGCCCTGCGGGTCCAATGGCAACCCGTTCGATCAAGGGCCGCCTATGCCTCTCTCCTTTCCCATCATCGATCCCGTGGCGATCTCCATCGGTCCCTTCGCGATCCGCTGGTATGCCCTGGCCTATGTGGCCGGCCTCCTGGGCGGCTGGTTCTATGCCAAGCGCCTCGCGGCCAAGGCCGATCTCTGGGGCGGCTTGAAACAGCCCAAGCCGACGGATGTGGACGACCTGATCGTCTGGGTGGCGCTGGGCGTCGTGCTGGGCGGACGCGTCGGCTACGTGCTGTTCTATAATCTCGCCTCCTATCTCTCCCATCCGCTGGAGATCTTCGCCATCTGGCGGGGCGGCATGTCCTTCCACGGCGGCTTCCTCGGAGCGGTGCTTGCCATCGTGCTCTTTGCCCGCTCTCGCGGGCTGAACCCGCTCGCCATGCTCGACATGGCGGCGGTGGTCACGCCTATCGGCCTGTTCTTCGGCCGCATCGCCAACTTCATCAACGGCGAGCTCTGGGGCCGACCGGCCCCCGATTTTCCCTATGCGGTGGTCTTTCCCCATGCGGGCCCGGAACCTCGGCACCCGAGCCAGCTCTATGAAGCCTTTGGCGAAGGACTGATCCTGTTCATCATCATGGTTATCGCGGCCCGCCGCTTCGGCTTCCGCCGACCGGGGCTTCTCGGCGGCATCTTCGTGCTGGGCTATGCGGTGGCCCGCATCTCGGCTGAGTTCTTCCGCGAGCCCGATGCGCAGCTGGGCTTTCTCTTCGGGTCGTCGGTGCAGGCGTTGAGCGGCGGCATCACCATGGGCATGCTTCTCTCGGTCCCCATGGCGCTGGTCGGCGCCGGCTTCATCGTCATGGCCGTGCGGGGCTATACCCGTCCCCGCACCGCGATCGAGGCCGCGTGAAGCCGCTCAGGGATACCCTACGCGAGACGATCGCCCTCGAAGGGCCGATCACGGTCGAGCGCTACATGAGCCTTTGCCTGAGGCACTACTACGCCACCCGAGACCCCTTGGGATCCGCCGGCGACTTCACCACGGCTCCCGAGATCAGCCAGATGTTCGGCGAGCTGATCGGTCTGTGGATGATGGAGGTCTGGAACGGGATGGGGCGGCCCGCGCCCTGCCGACTCGTCGAGCTGGGGCCGGGCCGCGGCACGCTGATGGCCGATCTGATGCGGGCGACCCGGCTCCTGCCGGATTTCAAGGGAGCCGCCACGGTCCATCTGGTCGAGACCAGCCCGGCGCTGAGACAGAAGCAGCAGGCCGCCCTCGCTTCGTCGGGATTCTCGCTGCAATGGCACGACTATATCGGGGAAGTGCCTCCCGGCCCGACCTTTCTCGTCGCCAACGAGTTCTTCGATGCCCTGCCGGTGCGCCAGTTCGTGGGCACCGAGCGCGGCTGGTGCGAGCGCCTGGTTGGTCTTGAGGGCGAGCACCTGATCTTCGGCCTGCGCCCGGAGCCGGAGCCTGCGCTCGGCAACCCCTTGAAGCCCGGCGACGTCCTCGAATGGCCCGGCGCCTCCATCGATGTCGTGGACGAGGTCGCCCGGCGGGTGGCCCGCGATACGGGAGCCGCCCTGATCCTCGATTACGGCTATTGGGGCCCGGCCTTCGGGGACACGCTGCAGGCCCTCAAGGGGCACAGACCCGTCGATCCCCTGGTTGAGCCCGGGGAGGCGGATCTCACGACCCATGTGGATTTCCACCGCCTCGCTCAGGCGGCCGCTTCGGGGAACGCCCGCGTTCATGGCCTCAGCACCCAGGGCGCCTTCCTCCAGGCGCTCGGAATCGAGACCCGCGCATCCGCCCTGAAGGCGCGCGCCACGCCCGCGCAGGCCGCCGATATCGACCGGGCCTTGGAGCGCTTGACGGAGTGTGGCCCGACCGGCATGGGTGACCTGTTTAAGGTTTTGGCCGTTACACATGAGAGGATCGACGCCGTCCCCGGACTGCCCGCCCTGTCCCCCTCTTCCTGAGATCGAGCCATGTTCATCCAAGCGCCCGCCCTCGTGTCCCAGCCGCATATCCGCCATGCCTTCTTCACCCGCCAGGGGGGTGTGTCGAACGGGATCTACGCCTCCCTCAACGGCGGGATCGGCTCGTCGGACGATCCCGCCAAGGTGCAGGAGAACCGCCGCCGCATGGCCGAGGCCGTCGGTGTGGCGCCCGATTCCATGATCAGCGTCTATCAGGTCCATTCGCCGGACGCGGTCATCGTGGAAGGCCCCTGGCGTGGAGATCGCCCCAAGGCGGACGCCATGGTGACGGCGACACCGGGCCTTGCGCTGGGCATCACCACGGCGGATTGCGGGCCGGTCCTGTTTGCGGATGAAGACGCACGGGTGATCGGGGCCGCCCACGCGGGCTGGCGCGGGGCCGTAACCGGCGTGCTCGAATCCACCCTCGCAGCCATGGAGCGCCTCGGCGCCAGGCGTGAAAGGATCGTCGCCGTGCTCGGCCCGACGATCAGCCAGAAGGCCTATGAGGTCGGCCCGGACTTCATCGAGCGCTTCACCGAGGAGGCGCCCGGATACGAGCGCTTCTTGACGGATGCCGAGAGGTCGGGCCACGCCATGTTCGATCTTCCCGGCTTTATCGGCGCGCGGCTGAAAGCTGCCGGCATCGGGGCCTTCGAGGATCTCGGGCTTTGCACCTATTCGGACGAGGATCGGTTCTTCAGCTACCGCCGCACGACCCATCGCCAGGAGCCGGATTACGGCCGTCTGATCTCGGCGATCGCGCTCACTCCCTGATGCCGGCCACGTCCGGCGTCTCCCAGGCGAGATGCTGGCCGCCGTCGACGGCGATCATCTGGCCGGTGACGCTGCGGGCTTGCGCGAGGTAGAGCACCGCATCGGCGATCTCGTCCGGCGTTCCGCCGCGCCCCAGCAGCACCGCCTCGCTCTGCTTGGCGAAATCCTCGTCGCCCTGGCGGACATTCGACAGGGTGGGACCGGGACCGATGGCATTGACACGGATACGCGGCGCCAGTGCCTGCGCCATGGTCTGCGTCGCAGAGAACAAAGCCGCCTTAGTCAGCGTGTAGGAAAAGAATTGCGGCGTCAGCTTCCAAACGCGCTGATCGACGATGTTGACGATGCATCCGCGTCCATCGGCGGGCAGTTGATGGGCGAAATCGCGGGCCAGGAAGGTCGGCGCGCGCAGATTGACGGCGAAATGCCGGTCCCAGCGATCCTGCAAGAGCGTTTCGACCTCGTCGGGCTCGAACTCGGATGCGTTATTCACGAGGAGCGTCAGAGGTCCCAGCGCCCCAACCGCCTCCGGAACAAGCCGCTCGACGGCACCGCCATCTGCAAGATCTGCTCGCACGACGACGGCGCGACCACCCTGCTCCCGGATGCCGGCCGCCATGGTTTCCGCTTCGCCGGTGGAACGGCGGCAATGGATCGCGACCGCGTAGCCTTCCCCGGCAAGCCGTTCGACGATTCTCCGTCCGATGCGTTGGGCACCGCCGGTCACGAGAGCGGCTTTGTTCATGATCAACCTCTTGAAATGTAAGCACATCACGGCAAGTCAGTGCAGTTGACAAGAAAATGACATTTTTTCGCTGGGTCGTCGAACCAACGGTCAAGCTGTACGTTATGGACTCCAGCGATGACGCAAGGGGAAACTCGCACATTGCCGCCACAATCCTGCCACGGTAGTCTTCCGCTGCTGTGGTTGTCAGGTCACAGCCCTCGACCGGTTGTCGCTCTATAAACGGACAGTGCTTGGCTTGGCCCGTCGGACTTAGGGCTGAGCCCGCATGACATCGATTAGGAAAGAGAAACCATGAAGAAGATTCTTCTCGCCAGCGTCGCTCTCTTCGGCTTTGCCGGTGCTGCTTCCGCTGCTGACCTTCCGGTCCGCTCCGCTCCCCCGGCTCCGATCGTTGCTGCGGTTCCGGTCTTCACCTGGACCGGCTTCTACGTCGGTGTGAACGCCGGCTACGGCTGGAACGACAGCGGTGACGGCGACCTCGTGTTCGAAGACACCACGATCATCGGCGACCGTGACAATGACGGCGGCTTCGTCGGCGGCGGTCAGATCGGCTACAACTACCAGATCGGCTCGTTCGTGGTCGGTCTCGAAGGCGACATCCAGTACGCCGACTTCGGCGGCGTCAACTACGACTTCGGTCCGCTCGGCATCTATGAGAACGACAACGACGATTGGTTCGGCACCGTGCGCGCTCGCGCTGGTGTGGCCTTCGACCGCGCTCTCATCTACGCCACCGGTGGTTTCGCCTTCACGGACAACCGCAACGGCTGGACCGTCGGCGGTGGTCTCGAGTACGCCTTCACCAACAACCTGTCGGCCAAGATCGAAGGTCTGTACGTCAACCTCGAGGAGGAAGACTTCACCTTCGCTGGCACGACCTTCAACACCGGCGAGACCGACTTCGGCGTGGTTCGCGCTGGTCTGAACTTCCGCTTCGGCACCTACTAAGATCCATCGCTCTCGCGATGAACGAAAGGCCCGGGTTAAACCCGGGCCTTTTGTTTTACGGCGTCACCCTGGTCTTGGCGTAGGCCGGAACCCGGGATTCGAAATCCGCTAGCCAGGCGACGAGCTTGGGATAGCTCTCGCGCCAGCGGCCGCCGAAGCGCAGGTCGAGATAGCCCAGGGCACAGGCGAGAGCGATTTGGCCGATCTGGAGAGGCTGGCCTGCTTCCGAGAGATGGGCCTCCGCATGATCGAGACCGCGCCGCACCTTGTCGGCCTGATGGCCGACCCATTTCGGCTCGTGCCTGTCTTCGGGCCGGAAGCGGCCCTCGTAAACCTGCAGCAGCGCCGCGTCCATGATCCCGTCGGCGAGCGCTTGGTCGCGCAGGGCGGTGAACCGCTCCGGGCCGTTCGGGATGATGCGCCCGCCCCCGGCGAGATGATCGAGATAATCCACGATCACGCGGGAATCGTAGAGGACGTCCCCGTTCTCCAGGATGAGCGTGGGAATCTTGCCCAGGGGGTTCTGCTGCCGGATGGAATCCTCAGGGTTCAGGGTATCGGCATCGACGATCTTGATGCGATCGGACAGCCCGAGGATCGCGGCCGAGAGCTTGACCTTCCGACCGAAGGGCGATGCGGGCGAGGAGCGGAGGACGAGCATGGGTGACTCCTTTTGAAACAATGGCAGGAGTCATGGACGCTCGGAGCGCAAGCGGCAATTGGTTTTAAGCAGGAGGCCCGAAGGCTTCACAGCGATAGGCGCCATAGCCGCTGCGCGACAGGCGCTCGGCGAGAGCCGGGAGCAGCCTTTCCGCCTCTTCCTTCAGGGACCAGGGTGGATTGATCACGAAGAGGCCGCTGCCGTTGAGCCGTGAGGGATCGCGCGGGTCGTCCACAAGGAGTTCGAGACGAAGGCCGGGGCGCGGGCTTTCCTCATGCAGGCGTGCCGCCACCGCATCGACGGAGCCGACATCCTTGATCGGATACCAGCCGGCATAAACGCCGGTCGGCCATTTCTTCAGGGCGGCCAGCAGCTCCGTCCCAAGCCGGTCCAGTTCGTTAGGCTTCTCGTAGGGCGGATCGATGAGCACGAGACCACGCTTTTCCTTCGGCGGGATCAGGGCATGGAGCGCCGTCCAGCCGTCGAGATGCATCACTTTGAGATTCGTGACCTCGTTGAAGGCATCGTTCAGCACCGCGTGGTCGGCCGGATGCAGTTCCACGAACACGCCCCGGTCCTGCCGCCGCAAAAGCTCGCGCACGATGGCGGGCGACCCGGGATAGGCGGTGTTCCCATGCCGCGCCCGCACGTCGGCGATCACGCTGCGGTAAGGAGCGAGGATGTCCTCGATTTCGGACGAAAAGGCCTGGTCCAGGCGCCCGATCCCATCGACCCACTCGCCCGTCCGTCCGGCCTCGTCGCCGGCGAGATCGTAGAGACCGATCCCCGCATGGGTGTCGATGACGCGCAGGGGTGTCTCCTTGCGCTGCAGATAGACGAGGATGCGCACCAGGAGAGCGTGTTTCATGACGTCGGCAAAATTGCCGGCGTGAAAGGCATGGCGATAATTCATGGTCGTCCTATAGCATCCGGAACGGCAGCGAGTTCCACTTTCGACCCCGGTTCGATGCTCTTTTCCCTCGGGCGCGTCGCTCGATGCGCTATTTCACCGCCGGCACGGTGATTTCGCCCGCGCGGCATCCGTCGCGGTCGACTTCTGCGCATTGGCGGAAACCGCGCAGATCCTTGGCAAGGCAAATGCGCACCTCCTGGAAGATGCGCCGTCCGCAGGAAACCGAAATCATGTCGGAGCGCAAGCCCGGATTGGCATTCATGAAGGCGCGTTCGATCTCGCTCGGCAGCACCTTGGACCGGCTGTTCAGGCCAGTGAACCCGTCGGGAACGCGCACGAGGTCCCGGGCCTGCCGGACCGCACGGAAATAGCCACTCGGGCTTTCGCCCGTGCAGGTCCCGTGCTTGCGCCATTGATAGCGGGCGAGATTGTCGTCAGGAAAGAGTCCCTTGGCGTCGGCCATGGCCGCCTGCGGGACGAAGCGCCCATTCGGCTCGCAGAAGCTGGGATAGCCCTGCTCCCGCTGGGGCCACAGGCCATGGGTCACGAAGCCGAGACCGCTGCCGGTGTCGCACTGCCGGCTCCGGCTGCCGCTGTTCTCGCAGAAGCCGGGAGACCAGGACAGCGCCAGCACGTAGAAGTCGAACTGCCCCATCGGGGCGCCTCTCTCCTCCCGAGGGCCCTGAGCCGCGGCGGGAAGGATCGAGAACAGGCAGGCGCCCGCGAAGGCTAAAGCACTGGACCCAAGAGCAGGGACCACTCTCGGGATCCATCCAGTGCTTTTTCTCTTGGCCGGCGCATCGGTGGGAACGAAAGACCGGGGCCACTTTTCACCAGCGTGGCCCGTTGGGTCCGCACGATGCGCCAGCCAGCGGCGTAGGATCAAGGAGCCGCCTGCTTGCAATGCGGAGCGAAGGCATAATGGCGGTCGAGACCGTCGACGCAGGCCTCCGTGTTCCAGCCGATGCCGATGAAGCCGAGATCCTCACGGATCGAGAAGTTGATCCTGCGCTTGTAGCCGTCGGACACAACCACGGTGCCCGTGCAGAAGCGGCGGGGGATGTAGTCGAGCCCCCAGGGACGCCACGCGACTTCCCGGACCCGCTCGAAGCCGATCAGCTTGAGGTCGGAATTCCAGAACCGGCCCTCCTTGCTGGCGAATCGTGAGCTGATGTCCTGAAGCACCGAAGGGTCGGCGCAGGCCGGCAGCGAGGCGTCGAAAGGCTCTTCCCGCCGCTCCGCGGGATTGATCTCGCGCGCAAGCGCGGGCGCGCTCAACAGCATGCAGGAGATGAAAGCCGCCAGCCACTTCATTCGAATGCTCCGCCAGGTCGTTAGACTATGTCACACCCGACCATGTGGGCCGCATCCGAGAAGGTCAAGATCCGCTTACGCTTTAATAGATGGCGTGGCTGTTGAGCATCAGCGGCTGGCCTGCGGAGCGCCCCTGTTGCCTAGGCGGGGCATAGGTCTGCTCCGGCGGGCGGCCTGCGGGCGGAAGCGGTGCCTGGGAATAGGATGGGGAGAGGCCCCCCCGCGCGGCGCCTGGCCCCGGCAAATCGGCGGCGTTTCCTCCCCCTGCGGAATAGCGAGGCGCCGGAGGGACCGGAGCGGACAGGGTGGGCGACGGCGGCGGAGGCGCCGGCGGAATGTAGGCTTCCCCCTCCGGGATGTCCTGCTCCAGATCGGCGGGGGCGAGATCGCCGGCGGCTGCCGCGCTCTGGAGAACCTCGCGGCTGCGTTCGGGATCGATGCGCGGGGCGAATTTCAGGATCGGCTTGCAGATGCGCCGCTCGCCACGGGGATCGTGCCGCGCCAGGTCGATGTGGAAGTGATCGTAGTGGAAGGCGTCGGAGCCCGGACCCAGCACCGTGGTGAAGTAGCGACAGGCGCCGACGAAGGCCTCGCGCAGGAATTCCTGCTCGGTGGCATCCCCTCCCCGCCAGCCCTTGACCACCGAGATCTCCCGTCCGTCGGCCAGGACGAAGCCCATCACGTCGAGCGCGTTGCCGAAGGAATGTTCCGAGAGCTTGGCACCCCGCTGGTTGTTGCGCGGGCGGCAGGAATAGGACCCGGCTTTGATGTCGGCCAAGGGCACGCCGAAATACATCTCGGCGGCCGGTCTTACGATCTCGTCGAGCCAGGTGTCGATCCGCGGAATGATCGGGCAGGCCAGCGTCACCTTCGATTTCAGTCCGACGGCTCCGTTGTTGAAGGCCGAGACCTTGAACGGATAATCCATGCCGCAGACGCCCGGCCCATCGATCTTGGAACTGAGAGCCATATAGGCGGACGGCTGCACGAGGCGCTGCGAAAGGCAGGCTTCCTCGGCCTGGGCACGCCAAGGCTCGCGCTGCTCGAACCGGAACAGCCCGCAACCGGTAAGCCCAAGCCCGATAAGCGATAGGGCAAAAAACGCAACTAACCCACGACGCATGGACGGAAGACTGGCCCATGGACGTAAACATCCCGTCAACGGCGGTCGAAGTCGTCGAGAAACAGCTCGATTCGGCCCACCTCAGGAGCGCTTCTCTACAATCATCCGGTTGAACCTGGGTGCGACAGAATTGAGCAGGAACTTTTTTCGACGAAAGTAGCGGAAGAATTCTGCCCGTGGGAACAAGGGGTTAACTTTTTGTTAACGATTACATCACGAGTCGCTTGGCTCCTCGCCGCCGGCGGAGGCCCTTCTCACGATCTCGCAGGTTTGTTAGCTTGCCTCTCCATTCAGATAGGGGGCGAACCCCTTCAGAGAGAGGGGCTCCAATGAACCTGACATCGCATCTGGACTGGGCCTCCAAGCTCAACATTGCCGCCGTCTGCGTTTCCTTCTCCTTCATCTGCGCCATCTTCACCGGCCTTCTCTAAGCCGGTGCCCATGAGGCCAGCCGAATAGAGATTTTCCGGCTTCAACGCTGCCGCTTCGGCAGCGTTTTTCATGTGTCGGGACAGGGCACTTCCGTGATGCTCCAGGACATCACGTTGATCTCCATCTGGCACTGCGCCAGCTTGGGACCCTCGGCGGTCTTGAGACAGACCTTCTCCCCGGGAGCGAACATCCTGCCCTGGGCGCGGCAATAGCAATCGAGTGGATTGTGGGCGGGAGCCTGAGCCGTCTGAGCCATCGGCACCTCATGGGCCAAGACAGGGACTGCTGCGATCAGGCTGAGAAGGACAACGACGCTGCGCATGAGACGTCTCCGCGTGTCATTCGCTGATGATGCTCATCCTGTCGTGAGACCGCGTCAAGCGCCGATCAGCGCCATCGGTCCGCCGCACGGTCGTCGGCCTCCTTGGCGTCGATCCAGGCGCCGGCCGTTCCATCCTTGAGATGCTCGCGCTTCCAGAACGGCGCCTGGGTCTTCAGGTAATCCATCAGGAAGGAGGCCGCCTCGAAGGCAGCTTGGCGGTGGGCGCTGGCCGTGAGGACGAGCACGATCTCCTCACCCGGTCTGATCCGGCCGAAGCGGTGGAGGATTGTGAGGCCGAGAAGCGGCCAGCGGCTTTGCGCCTGCGCGGCGATGCGGCCGATCTCGGCCTCCGCCATGCCAGGGTAATGCTCGAGCTCAAGGGTTTCGAGCCGTCCGCCCTCGTCCCGGCACAGGCCCGTGAAGGCGACGACTGCCCCGATATCCGCCCTTCCCCGGGTCAGGGCCGCGGTTTCGGCAGCGGCATCGAACGGCTCGGCCTGGATGCGGATGGTTGCAGCCATGGGTTCACCCCCTGAAGGAGCTAGCCGCCTGTCATCGGCGGGAAGAAGGCGATTTCGCCCGCCCCTGCGATCCGGGCCTCCGGCTTCACGTGGACATGGTCGATGGCGGCGCGGACGATTCCTTCGTTCTCGAAGGCATATTCGTATTCCTCGCCCCTGCCCTTGAGCCAGCGCACTAGATCGGCAACCGTATCGATGCCCTCCGGCAGAGCGACCTGCTCGTCCGTCCTGCCGACCCGTTCGCGCACCCAGGCAAAATAGACGAGCTTCATCGCCTCTAGCCCTCGTCCATGAGGTGATGGATGCCGTTCTTGAAGTAGTCCCAGCCGGTGTAGATCGTCAGGATGGCGGCGATCCACAGGAGGATCGTGCCGATGAGGGTATTGTTGGGCAGCACCGTCTCGCCCGCCGGCCCCGCAATCAGGAAGCCCACGGCCACGAGCTGCAGCGTCGTCTTCCACTTGGCGACCCGGCTGACGGGCACGCTGACCTTCAGCTCGGCCAGGAACTCGCGCAGGCCCGAGACCAGGATCTCGCGGCAGAGAATGACAATGGCGGCCCACAGGGCCCATCCATGAATCGTACCGTCGGCCACCAGCATGAGCAGGGTCGCGGCCACGAGAAGCTTGTCGGCGATGGGGTCGAGCATGCGCCCCAGGGCCGATTGCTGGGCGAAGGTGCGGGCCACATAGCCGTCGAGATAATCGGTGATGGCGGCGATCGCGAAAACCGCCAGCGCGAACCAGCGGGACCAATGGTCCTCGGGCCAGAACAGGAGACCGACCACGGCCGGCACCGCTGCGAGCCGACCATAGGTCAGCAGATTCGCAAGGTTGAACGCCTTCGAGCGGCCCAAGGAGGAAACAGTCTTCATCACAAAGGCAGGAAGCATGAGGATGGTCCGTCCGTCAATCGGATGACCTTCAGTTGCACACTGCGGCCAACCGGCGAACACGGCAATGTGAGGGCGTCCTGCTCCTCCATGCTCAGCCCCGCTCGTGGAAGAAGTCGTAGACCGCCCGGGCCGTGGCGGCGTTGACGCCAGGCGCCCTCATCAGGTCCCCCAGGGCGGCCCGCTGGATCGCCTTGACGGTTCCGAAATGGTGCAGGAGCGCCCGCTTGCGGGTCGGACCGATGCCGGGGATCTCGTCGAGCGGGTTCTTCACCAGCTCCCGCTTGCGTTTGGCGCGATGTGCCCCGATGGCGAATCGGTGGGCCTCGTCGCGCAGGCGCTGGACGAAATAGAGCGCCGGATCCCGGGGCGGCATCTTGAAGGGCGGCTGGCCCGGCTTGAAGAAGGTTTCGCGACCGGCATCCCGGTCGCGCCCCTTGGCGATGCCGATCAGGGCCACGTCGTCCTCGCTCACGCCCACTTCGGCCAGGGCCTGACGGGCCGCCTCGAGCTGGCCCTTGCCGCCGTCGATCAGGACGAGATCGGGCCAGGCGGGAAAGGAATCGTCGTCCGATTGTCCGTTTGCCTCCTGGCCTCTCGGCTCCTCCTTCACGAGCCGGGCGAAGCGGCGCTGCAGCATCTCGCGCATCATGCCGTAATCGTCCCCGGGCTTCAGGTCTTCGGACTTCATGTTGAAGGTGCGGTAGTGCTGCTTCATGAAGCCGTTGGCACCCGCCACCACCATGGCGCCGACCGCATTGGTGCCCATGATGTGCGAGTTGTCGTAGACCTCCACGCGCTTGGGCGGTTTCGGCAATCCGAAAGCCTGTCCCAGGGACACGAGGAGCTTCTGCTGCGACGAGGTGTCGGCGAGGCGGCGGCCGAGCGCCTCGCGGGCGTTGCGCAGGGCGTATTCGATGAGCTGGCGCCGCTCGCCGCGCTGCGGCGCATGGATCTCCACCCGGGCCTCGGTTCGGGTCGAGAGCGCCGCCGCCATGAGTTCGGCGTCCTCGATCTCGTGCGACAGCAGGATCAGGCGGGGAGCGGGCTTGTCGTCATAGAACTGCGCCATGAACGAGCTTAAGACCTCTTCCCGGCTCATGGACTTGTCGGCCTTCGGGAAATAGGCGCGGTTGCCCCAGTTCTGCCAGTTGCGGAAGAAGAACACCTCGACGCAGAACTGGCCCGCCTGCTCGTCGAGGGCGAAGACGTCCGCCTCCTCAACCGACTGGGTGTTGATGCCCTGCACGCCCTGGATGGCCGACAACGCCGCCAAGCGGTCGCGGCAGCGCGCGGCGCGCTCGAACTCGAGCTCTTCGGCCGCGGCTTGCATCTCGTCCGTGATGCGCTGCTTCACGGCGTTCGACTTGCCCGACAGGAACGCACGTGCCTCGGAGACCAGCTCGGCGTAATCCTCGGACGAGATCTCATTCGTGCAGGGACCCGAGCAGCGTTTGATCTGGAACAGCAGGCAGGGCCGCGTCCGGTTCTCGTAATAACTGTCGTTGCAGGAGCGCAGGAGGAATGCGCGCTGCAGCGCGTTGATGGTGCGGTTCACGGCCCAGACACTCGCGAAGGGGCCGTAATAATCGCCCTTCCGCTTCCTGGCCCCGCGATGCTTCACGAGTTGCGGCGCCTCGTGATCGGCGGTGAGCAGGATGTAGGGCAGCGACTTGTCGTCCCGCAGGAGCACGTTGTAGCGGGGTTTCAGCTGCTTGATGAGATTGGCCTCGAGCAGCAGCGCCTCGGTCTCCGTCGCCGTGGTGACGAATTCCATCGAGGCGGTTTGGCCGATCATCCGGGCGATGCGGTTCGAATGCGCCTGTCCGCGCGCGTAGGAGCCGACCCGGTTCTTCAGGCTCTTCGCCTTGCCGACATAGAGCACGTCGCCCTTCGCATCGAGCATGCGGTAGACGCCGGGGGCATTGGGAAGCGTCGTCCAGAACTGCCGGATGACCTCGGTGCCGCGCTGGACCGAATCCGGATTGACCTCCAGATCGAACTCGACGTCCGAGCCGCTCTCGACGGCGACGGACTCGTCGTCTTCCTCATTGTCAAGAATGTCCGGCGGGACGTCGTTGGTGGTATTGCGACTCATGGGAGAGATTTAAGGGCTCGGGAGTCGCGAGGAAAGTGCCGCCGACGAACTGGCGCAGCCCTTCGGTTCGGTCTAAACGGCTCAGCTCTGGAATGTCAGCGGAGCCGGTCATGCGCCTGTCGATCGTCACATCAGCCGTCGTCGCGGCCCTGGTGGGGTTCGGCAGCACGATCGCCATCATCATCGCGGCCGCCCAGGCGGTGGGCGCCGATGCGGCCCAGACCACGTCCTGGGTGGCGTCCCTGTGCCTGGCGACGGCAGCCATCAGCGGGATCCTCAGCGCTCGCTACCGCATTCCCGTGGTTGCCGCGTGGTCGACGCCCGGTGCCGCATTGATCGCCGCCTCCAGCGGCATCTCGATCCATGCGGCCGTGGGCGCGTTCATTCTGGCCGGCACGCTGATCGTGCTGGCGGCCTTCATCAAGCCATTCGGGCGGCTGATCGAGCGCATTCCCACGCCAATCGCCGCAGCCATGCTGGCAGGCATTCTCATCCGCTTCGTCATGGCGGTGTTCGAGAGTGCTCAAGCGGCCCCTGGCCTCGTTTTGCCCCTGGTCGGACTTTTCCTTGTCGTTCGCCTTTACAATGCAGCGTTCGCGGTGCTGGCCGTTCTGCTTGTCGGCCTGGCGCTCGCCTTCGGGGGCGGCCTCGCTCAACCTCTTGCCTCCGATCTGAGCCTATCCTCCCTCACGTTCATCAGGCCGGCCTGGGAGCCGACGGTCCTGATCGGGTTGGGGATTCCGCTCTTCCTCGTCACGATGGCATCCCAGAACCTGCCCGGTTTCGCGGTTCTGCGGGCCTCCGGTTACACTCCCCCGTCACGCCCCATCCTGGCCGTTTCCGGCCTCGCCTCCATCATCACGGCCTTTTCCGGCGCGCATACGAGCAATCTTGCGGCGATCTCGGCCGCGATCTGCACCGGACCGGATACCCACCCCGATCCGGCGAAGCGCTGGATGGTCGGGCCGTTCTATACCCTGTGCTATGTGGTCATCGCGGCGTTCAGCGCGGCCCTGATCGGCCTGATCGCCACCCTGCCTCCCGAGCTTATCCGGACAGTCGCGGGACTTGCCCTCATGGGCGCCTTCGCGGGAGCCTTGAGCTCCGCCCTGTCCGAAGGCTCGAAGATCTTTCCGGCCGTCCTGACCCTGGCCGTCACGGCCTCCGGCCTGACGCTTTTCGGCATCGGCTCCGCCTTCTGGGGCCTGACGGCAGGCCTCCTTGCCCTCGGGCTCGATGCACTTGCCCTCCGGCTGCGCAAGCACGCCTGATCTGGACGACAGCCTCCGTTAAGCTTAAGACTTCGTTACGAAGAACAAGAACGGGGGCCCTCATGGCCGGGATGAAGCATGCGGGGCGGCTTGCCGCTGTAGTCCTGACGGCGGCTCTTGGAGCTTGCCAGGGCTCGCTCGGCGGATCGCCGGAGGGCATACCGGTCGCCCTGGAGAGCATCGACGGCGCCCCAGCTCCCATCCGCACTGCCCTCGTCGACGAGCTGACCAGCGCCGCCACCGACCGTAAGGTCGATCTCGTCGGCGCCAGTGCTCAGGCGCGCTACCGGGTCCGCGGCTATTTGTCGACCTCGACCGAGGGTGGGGAAACCAAGGTGGCCTATGTCTGGGACGTGTTCGATTCCCAGAAGCGCCGGGCCAAGCGCCTTGCCGGATCGAGCCCCGCTCCGGCCTCCTCCGTGTCGGATCTCGACAAGGCGGCGCTCGCGAAACTGGCCCAGGCCAGCATGGACGAAATCGCCGAGTTCCTGACGGCCGCGAAATCCGAGACCCCGTCCGAAACGCCAGCTGCACCCGAGGCACCCATTCAAACGGCGGAGGTCTCCGGCGATGAATCCCCCATTGCGATGCAGTGATTGCATGGCGACACGCCAAACTTGCAGCGGATTGAAAGGTGTCCAACTATTGTGACGGTTTCATATCGCTGCTAAGAGCCTTGCGCCCGGCCGTGCAGGGATTATGGCATTGCGCAGCGGGGGTTATCGATTACTCGAAGCCAAAGTTGCTTGCATGAAGCTCGTTGCGGGAAATTCCAATCGTCCGCTGGCGGAGGCCATCTCCGCCTATCTCAATGTTCCGTTGGCCAAGGCCCAGGTGCGGCGCTTCGCGGACATGGAAGTCTTCGTCGAGATTCAAGAGAACGTGCGCGGTGAGGATGTGTTCATCATCCAGTCGACCTCGTTCCCGACGAACGACCACCTCATGGAGCTTCTGATCATCACGGATGCGCTGCGCAGGGCCTCGGCCCGCCGCATCACGGCGGTAATCCCCTATTTCGGCTATGCCCGGCAGGACCGGAAGTCCGCATCGCGCGCGCCGATCTCGGCCAAGCTCGTGGCCAACCTGATCACCCATGCGGGCGTGGACCGCGTGCTGACGCTCGATCTCCACGCCGGCCAGATCCAGGGCTTCTTCGACATTCCCACCGACAACCTGTTCTCCGCCCCGACGCTGGCGCGCGACATCAAGGACCATCTCGACGGCGGCAACCGCATGGTGGTCTCGCCCGACGTAGGCGGCGTGGTGCGCGCCCGCGCCCTCGCCAAGCGCATCGATGCCCAACTCGCCATCGTCGACAAGCGCCGGGAGCGCCCCGGCGAATCCGAGGTGATGAACATCATCGGCGACGTGTCCGGCCGTTCCTGCATCCTCGTCGACGACATCGTCGATTCCGGCGGCACCCTGGTGAACGCTGCCGACGCCCTCCTGGCCAACGGGGCCAAGGAGGTCTACGCCTACATCACCCACGGGGTCCTTTCCGGCGGCGCGGTGGCCCGCATAGCGGGCTCACGGCTGAAGGAACTCGTCATCACCGATTCGATCATGCCGACGGAAGCCGTGAAGGTCGCCCACAACATCCGGGTCATCTCCATCGCCCAGCTCATGGGCGAGGCCATCGGCCGCACGGCCACGGAAAGCTCGGTGTCGAGCCTGTTCGATTAACTGGCGTTTCTTGCATTTCGGAGCGGCTGCCGCTATAAGCCGCCTCGCGCCCGCTCGACACCCTTGGAGGCACGGGCGCTAACCTCATGGCCGCCAATAGGTTTTTCGAGAACCCTGGGCGGCCATCGGTTTTTAACTCCCATTTTAAGGACCACGACCATGAGCGAAGTAAAGCAGATCAAGGCCGTGGCGCGCGACCGGGCCGGCAAGGGGGCCGCCCGGGCCGTTCGTCGCCAAGGCCAAGTTCCCGCCGTCATCTACGGAGCCGGCCAGCCGGCCCAGGCGATCGCCCTCGACTTCAACCAGACCAAGCAGCTGATCTTCGCCGGTCACTTCCTGACCACGATCTTCGAGATCGACGTGGACGGCCAGACCATCCGGGCCATTCCGCGCGACTACCAGCTCGACCCGGTCCGTGACTTCCCCGTCCATGTCGACTTCCTGCGCCTCGCGCAGGGCCAGGCGATCAAGGTCGTTGTTCCGGTCCACGTAGTCGGCCAGGAGAAGAGCCCCGGCGTGAAGCGCGGCGGCACGCTCCAGATCGTCGAGCACACGGTGGAACTGCTCGTTCCGTCCGACGCCATCCCGGATTACATCGAGGCTTCGGTCGAGGGTCTCGACATCGGCTCCTCGGTCCACCTGAACGACATCAAGCTGCCGAACGGCGCCAAGGCGACCTCCACCGAGAACGTCACCCTGGTTACCGTCGTGGCTCCGACCGGCCTCACGGAAACGGACACGGCTCCTGCCGCCGCCGAAGGCACTGCTGCAGCCTAAGGGGTTTGATCGGGCGTTCGAGCCCATCGATCGGCTTCAACGCTCCGACCGCAAGGCCGGAGCGTTTCTTATGAGCAGGACCACGCGATGCGTCTCTTCGTCGGCCTGGGCAATCCCGGATCCCGCTACGCCAGGAACCGCCACAACATCGGTTTCATGGCCGTGGACGAGATCGCACGCGCACACAATGCCGGTCCCTGGCGCAAGCGCTTCCATGCGGAAGCGGCCGACGCGGTGATCGGCGGCGAGAAGGTCCTGCTGATCAAGCCCCAGACCTACATGAACCTGTCCGGCCAGGCGGTCGGGGAAGCGCAGAACTTCTTCAAGATCCCGCTCCACGACGTGACGGTCTTCTACGACGAGCTCGATCTCCCGCCCGCCAAGCTGCGCCTGAAGATCGGGGGCGGCAATGCCGGCCACAATGGCCTGCGCTCGATCTCGGCCCATTGCGGCAACGAGTATCGCCGCGTTCGCCTCGGCATCGGGCATCCCGGCCACAAGGCGCTCGTGCAGAACCATGTGCTGGGCGATTTCGGCAAAAGCGAAGAGGCCTGGGTCGACGACCTGTGCAGGATCATCGCGGACAACGCTGCCCTCCTCGCCAAGGGCGAGGACGGAAGTTTTCAGAACAAGGTCCACCTCGCCATGGAGGCGAGAGGCTGGACGGACGTGAAGCGGCCTGGGGAAAAGGCCACGTAATTTGAGAAATCACGCCGGCATCAGCCGGCAATGGAAGGAGTGAGGCCATGGGCTTCAAGATGGGCATCGTCGGCCTGCCGAACGTGGGCAAGTCCACCCTCTTCAATGCGCTGACGCAGACCGCTGCCGCGCAGGCTGCCAATTATCCGTTCTGCACCATCGAGCCCAACGTGGGCGACGTGGCGGTGCCGGACGAGCGGCTCGACCGGCTCGCGGGCATCGCCAGCTCGGCGCAGATCATCCCGACGCGCCTCACCTTCGTGGACATCGCGGGCCTCGTGCGCGGTGCGTCCCGGGGCGAGGGTCTCGGCAACCAGTTCCTTGCCAATATCCGCGAGGTCGATGCTATCGCCCATGTGGTGCGCTGCTTCGAGGATACCGACATCACCCATGTCGAGGGCAAGATCGACCCGGTCGCCGATATCGAGACCATCGAAACCGAGCTGATGCTGGCCGATCTCGACAGCCTGGAGAAGCGCGTCACGGCGCTTGAGAAGAAGGCCAAGGGCAACGACAAGGAGGCGAAGGAAACCCTCGACCTCGTGAACCGCTGTCTGCCGTTGCTGCGTGACGGCAAGCCTGCCCGCCTGGTGGAGCGCAAGCCCGAGGAGGAGCGCCTGTTCCAGATGCTCGGCCTCCTCTCGTCCAAGCCCGTTCTCTACGTCTGCAACGTGGAGGAAGCCTCCGCCGACAAAGGCAATGAATTCTCGGCCCGCGTCTTCGAGCGCGCCAGGGAAGAAGGCGCCAAGGCCGTGGTCGTCTCGGCCAAGATCGAGAGCGAGATCGCGGTTCTTCCGCCCGAGGAGCAGCGGGACTATCTCGAGGCCGTGGGCCTTGAGGAGCCCGGCCTCAACCGGGTGATCCGCGCCGGCTACGACCTGCTCGGCCTGATCACCTACTTCACCGTCGGCCCGAAGGAGGCCCGCGCCTGGACGATCACCAGGGGCACCAAGGCTCCCGCGGCCGCAGGCGTCATCCATACGGATTTCGAGAAGGGCTTCATCCGCGCCGAAACCATCGCCTATGCCGATTACACATCCCTCAAGGGCGAGGCCGGCGCTCGCGATGCGGGCAAGCTGCGCCTGGAAGGCAAGGACTACACCGTGCAGGACGGCGACGTGATGCACTTCCGGTTCAATACCTGACAATTTCCTGAACGCGGGCTTTTTCCTCCGTTCAGGGCCATTCTGCGACAAAGCCTGCATGGAGGGTGTGCCCCATGCAGGCTTTTTTTGACAGCTTCGTTTCTCCCGGGCTCGGCAATGCCGAATTCTTCGTCGGCGTGCTCGTGGCCTGCGGCTTTCTGATGATCGGCATCTCGTCCCTGCTCCCGAAGCGCGGCGACGACAACCTCGAATGGTGGGAGCGTTAAGGAAGCCGCAGCGCCTTCGGTCCGATCCCGAGACCGATCTGCAGGCTTTCCGCGATGCGCCGTGCCCGGTCGACGAAGAAGTTTGCCACATCCGGCTCACAAATCTCCTGAGCCGTCTTTTCGAACAGTGACAGCCAGCGGGTGAACAGCTCCGGCGTGAGATCGAGGCCGAAATGGGCGGCCTGGGGCTTTCCCTGGTAGCGGCCGGTTCTCAGCGCGATCGAGGACCAGAAATCCACCATGAGCGCCAGGTGCCGGCTCCAGCGGCCGGAGAGCTTGGCGTGGAAGATCGGCCCGAGTTCCGGGTCGCGGATCACCCGGTCGTAGAAGGTTTCCACGAGCTGCCGGATCAGTTCCTCCGACACGCCTTCGGCCGGGCTGATGATCGGGATGCTGCGGCCTGTGGCGGCTGAATGGGCCAACGCGGGGATCTCCTCTCAAACCAAAAGGGACGGGAGCATCATGCACCCATCCCATTCGGGCATTCCTTGCGACAGATCAAGCCGGGCCTGTTCCATCGGCCCGGCTTGTCGTCAATGGTGGCCGTGGTCGACTTGAGGCTTCGCCTGCGGCCCGTGGGGATATTCCTTGCTGTGGGAATGTGTCGTCAGTTCGATCTGCCGGCCTGCCTCATATTCGGCGCCATAGAACACCCCATGCAGGCCCCAATAGCCGCTCACCAGCACCACGAGGGCGACGGCCAGTCCCGCCGGGACCGAAGCGAGATTGCCGAAGCGCGGCAGGGCGTTCGGCACCTTGACGGTGATCGCCCGGGCTTCACGGCAGGGATCGGCGGCGACCAGGAACAGGGCCGCCATGATCAGGGCGTGACCGACGAGGTCGATGCGACCGAACGGATAAACCGCGGTGAAGAAGATCAGCAGCAGGGACACGGCCGAGAGACGGCGCACCAGCGGGGTCCAGAGCAGGCCGAAGCCGAGGGTGAACTCCGCCACGCCGGCCATCGGGATGAACACGTCCCGCGGCATGCCGAAAGTCAGGAAGGGCTTCTCCTCGACGAGGGGATAGAACCAGTTCGGATAAGCGAACTTTTCCAGGCTCGACCACATGAGGGCGATCGCGATGCCCCAGCGCAGGGCCAGGAATCGGCGGGCGCGCCACTTCTCATCGTTCGACGACGCCATCACCAGATAAGCCGCGACGGCGACACCGAGCGCCAGATAGTCGAGCAGGTGGAACAGGTCGTATTCCCGCAGCGCCACCACCCACAGGGCAATGATGCCGGCAGCGGCAATCGGCATGGTCCGGCGCGAGAACACGCACATGGCGATCAGGAGCTGCGCCCACGAGATCAGCTCCGAATCCGTCTTGAGGTCGGGGGTGAGATAGATGCCGCCGACGGCGAAGATGGCGACGAAGAACCCCCCGATGGACGAGCTCATGAAATCGTCCGAACGGCTCCAGAGGGGGGTGCTGATCCGGTCGAGGCCCACCTGAATAGCGCGGCCCAACGCCATGCGTTCAACGGCGAGAGCCGCCAGGAAGAAGGCCAGCACCAGGCCGATGCCGGTCCAGAACCATTGATTGGTCAGGGTCGCGGAAATCGGCTGCGGGGCGGCATCGACGATATAGGGCGCGAACCACTTCACATGGGCTTGGGCCGGCAGTGTCCAAACGGCACCGGCGCCGAGGGACATGAGACCCGCGGCGGCACGCCCGATGGATGGCAGATGGCTTGGTCTTGGCTCGCGCGGCGCAGCGCATTTCGCGACAGATTCGGTACGCATGACATCCTCGTTGGGGAAGATCGTTCTTGGATGGCCGAGGAGATAGCCCGATTACGGGGGCGGGCATATTCAGATCAAGCCCCTAAGGGGTTTTCCGTAGTGCCGTCATAGGCTTGGCCGTAAAGCAACGATCCCGCCAGGGCCGCCCGCACACAACGCGAGGATCGTTCTTGAACCTTGAGCGTTGAAGCCTTGTCATCATCAATGAACCCTCATGAAGCTTCATCATCGGCACGATTGGAATCTTACTCCCACTGAAGCCGTGGCCCTTCAGCAGGAGCTCAGGCAGGAGGTGGTATCCGACCGCCCCCTCGATCTCGACAGGGTTCAACTCGTGGCCGGCGTCGACGTGAGCGTGAAGAACGAGCAGTCGCAGGCCGCCATCGTGGTGGTCACCTATCCGGGCTTCCTGCCGGTGGAAACCGTGCTGGCGCAGCGCCCGACACCCTTTCCTTACGTTCCGGGACTCCTGAGCTTTCGCGAGGGTCCCGTGCTCGAGGAGGCGTTCGAGAAGCTGAAATCCGAGCCGGACGTCTTCCTCTTCGACGGCATGGGCATCGCCCATCCCCGCCGCATCGGCATCGCCAGCCATATGGGCCTGTGGCTGCAGCGCCCCACCATCGGCTGCGGCAAGACGCTCCTGTGCGGACGCTACAAGGATCTCGGCGAGGAGAAGGGTTCCGCCGCTCCCCTTACCGACCGCAAGGAAACCATCGGCGTGGCGCTCCGCACCCGCACGGCCAAGAATCCCATGTTCATCTCGCCCGGCCACTTGGCCGACATTCCGACAGCCGCCGAACTCGTCCTGCGCTGTTCCCCGAAATACCGCCTGCCCGAGCCGATCCGGCTCGCGCACAACGCGGCCGGCCAGTTTTCGCCCTGAGCCGGATCGGCGATCTGAAAGCACTCCCGTGGAGCGGTTCGAGGACCGCCCGGATGTCAGACCACGCTTGCGGCGGCGGATCTCCCCTCGCGTGGCTCGTTGTGCTAGGGCAACCCCGACAAGGGATTGCTCATGCGCACGTTCGAAGATCTTCCTCCGGGCCTGACCCAGACCCTCGGCCCGCTCACCGTGTCGAAGGACGACATCCTGGCCTTCGCGCGGGAATACGACCCGCAGCCCTTCCACGTGGACGAGGTCGCCGCCAAGGACAGCTTCATCGGCACCCTGATCGCCTCCGGCTGGCATAGCTGCAGCCTGAACATGCGCCTCCTCGCCGACGGACTGATCCTGGATTCCTCCTCCATGGGATCCCCGGGCATCGAGGAGGTGAAATGGCTGAAGCCCGTGCGGCCCGGCGACACCCTGCGCTCGCGAATGAGCGTTCTGGAAAGCCGCATCTCCAAGAGCAGGCCCTCCCTCGGTCTGGTCCGATTCCACTTCGACATGATGAACCAGGGCGACGAGACGGTCCTGAGCCAGACCAACTGGATCATGTTCGCCACCAAGGATGCGGAGCCGTTCAAAGGCGGTGACGGCAACGTCCAGACGGCTGCGGCGGGCGCCCTGCCCGGCTCCGCGCCGCAGCGGGAGATTCCGCCGATCTCGGCCAACCCCTTCTTCGAGGATCTCGTCATCGGCGAGACCGAGGAGCTGGGCTCCTACACCTTCACGCCGGAGGATATCGTCGGCTTCGCCCGCCAGTTCGATCCGCAGCGCTTCCATGTGGATGCGGAGGCTGCCAAGGACAGCCTGTTCGGCGCGCTCTGCGCCTCCGGGTGGCATACGGCGAGCGTATGGATGAAGCACATGGTCGGCCACCGCGACCGGATCCGCGCCTACGCGCTGAGCCATGGCCAACGGCCCGCCCGGCTCGGCCCCTCCCCGGGCTTCTCCAACCTGAAATGGCTCAAGCCCGTCTACGCGGGCGATACGATCACCTACCGCTCCACCGTCACGGCCAAGCGCGCGTCCGCATCCCGCCCCGGCTGGGGCCTGGTGTTCCACCACAACACCGGCACGAACCAGCATGGGGAAGAGGTGTTCGCCTTCGACGGGATGGTTTTCTGGGAAAGGCGGGCCTAACCCTTCGAGCCTTCGGCCCGCTCGCGGGTCTCCTCGTCCAGCAGGGCGCGGATCTCGGCGAGGAACGGATGCGCCGATGTCTGCTTGCGCCCGTAGTCGAGATTGAAGGCATAGTCGAAATCCGCAGGGTTTTGCCCCTGATTGTGCTGGAGGATCGTCTCCAGCTTGTCGAGCCCTTTGGCGAGGACGGCCTCGGGCGACGAGGCGGCCTCGTATTCCTCCCACAGGGCCAGGATCTCGGCTCGCTTCGTCGGATGAAGGGCTTTGGTCAGCACCTCCAGATCGGCCCTCTCCCGGGCGGATTTGTCGAAACCCTCCGTCTGCAGCACGGCGGGAATGTCGCCGCTCAAGGCCTCGCCGAGATCATGGACGATGCAGAGCTTGATGAGGCGTAAGGGATCGATATCCCCGAACTCCTCCGAGAACACCAGCGCCATGAGGCACAGACGCCACGTATGCTCGGCCGTGCTCTCAGGCCGGCCCGTGGACGTGTAGCCGCTGCGCAGGGTGCTCTTGAGCCTCTCCGCTTCGCGCAGGAAGTCCAGCGCTCCGGAAAGTCGGTCGCCCGACATCAATGATGCTCCTCAATGTCCCTCGAAGCTCACGAGGCTGCGCACCTCGACGCCGAGATCGCGCAGCCTCGAGGCGCCGCCGAGATCGGGCAGGTCGATGATGAAGCAGGCGGCCACGATGTTGGCGCCCATCTGGCGCAGGAGCTGGGTCGCCGCGACCGCCGTACCGCCGGTGGCGATGAGGTCGTCCACGAGGATCACCCACTCGCCCTGGCCGATGGCGTCTGTGTGGATCTCCATCTCGTCGACCCCGTATTCGAGCGAATAGGCGATGCGCACCGTCTCGTGGGGCAGCTTGCCCTTCTTGCGGATCGGCACGAAGCCCGAGGAGAGCTGATGCGCGATGGCGCCGCCGAGGATGAAGCCGCGCGCCTCGATGCCCGCAACCTTGTCGACGCGCCCGCCCGCGAAGGGATGGACGAGCTCGTCCACGGAGCGACGGAAGGCGCGCGCATCGCCCAACAGGGTCGTGATGTCCCGGAACACGATGCCGGGCTTCGGGTAGTCCGGGATCGAGCGGATCGCGGCCTTCAGGTCGGTGAGGAGACGCTGGTCCATGGGGTCAAGCCTGCCTGGATATTGAAAAATGGGTCCGCGAACGCCGTGCGCGCAAGAAACCCGCGTATCACGCGCTCAAGGGTTTAGCACCCGCCCGGCCACCGCATCCAACTTTTTCAGAAGCTCCGGATCGCGGGCCGAGGGAGCCGTCATGATGGCGCCGTCGAGCGCCCGGTCGGAGCCTGCCGGGCACGGCTCGTGCTCGGCCGGGAAATCCCTCGCCACGTGCGCGATCAGGCGGGACACCTTCGCGGCGTTCTGGTGCGCGACGGCGACGACGGAGGCCACGTCCACATTGTCGTGCTCCGGGTGCCAGCAATCGTAATCGGTCACCATGGCGACGGTCGCATAGGTGATCTCCGCCTCGCGGGCGAGCTTGGCCTCGGGCATGGCCGTCATGCCGATCACGTCGTAACCGAGACGCTTGTAAGTCATCGACTCCGCATAAGTTGAGAATTGCGGGCCTTCGATGCACACCAGAGTTCCGCCCAGGGTGAATGGGATCTTCTCGGCCACTGCCGCATCGGCGATGCGCTGGCGCAGCACCGGGCCGACCGGATGGGCCATGGGCACATGGGCGACGCAGCCCCGGCCGAAGAACGAGCCCTCACGCTTGTGCGTGCGGTCCACGTACTGGTCCACCAGCACAAAGAAGCCAGGATAGAACTCGTCCTTGAACGAACCGCAGGCCGAGACCGAGATCAGATCGGTGACGCCGGCCCGCTTCATCACGTCGATATTGGCCCGATAGTTGATGTCGGACGGGGACAGGCGATGGCCTCGCCCATGGCGGGGCAGGAAGGCGATCTCGGTCGCGCCGATGCGCCCGATGCGCAGCACGTCCGAGGGCTCGCCCCAGGGGGAAGCGATCCGCTCCTCGCGCATGTCCTCGAGCCCCGGCAGGTCGTAGACTCCCGATCCGCCGATGATGCCTAGAACCGCCTTCGCCATCCTGTTCCCGCCTGTTGAAAGACCCCGGATCTCAGTGCTGTCTCATAGCCGATGGCGAGGCCTTTCCCAAGCCCGGCGCTCGAAACCTCGGGATTGCCGGTCGACAGAATTCCTACGTGGCGGCTATGCTCGTTTGACCCCTGGCTCACCCATCAAGAGGCAGATCGTCCATGTCCGAGGCCAAACGTCCCTCCTTCATTCGGCACTACCGGGAACTCCAGATCGACGGCACCGCGGTCTTTCGCGGCACTAACGAGCTGCGGAGCATCAATTCGCCCTTCTCCGCGGCCCTGGGCCTCACGAAGCTCGGCATTCACCACGAGCTGCTGCCGCCGGGCCGCCGCACGTCGTTTCCGCACGCGGAAAGCGCCGAGGAGGAATTCGTCTACGTCATCGAAGGCACGCCGGACGTGTGGATCGACGGAGAACTCTTCCGCCTCGCACCCGGCGACGGCGTCGGCTTCCCGGCGGGAACCGGGATCGCGCACAGCTTCCTCAACAACACCGACGAACCGGTTCGGCTTCTGGTGGTCGGCGAAGCGAACAAGGACGAGAACCGGATCGTCTATCCGGTCAATCCGGAATTGCGAGCTCTCCGCACGGACTGGTGGGACGATGCACCCGTACGCCCGCTCGGGCCTCATGACGGCAGGCCGCGCCGGCCCGAATGATTAGCGCAAGGGAATGGCCGCGATCTCATCCGTCACGAGGCAGGGGAACAGCGTCTCGCGCACGAGCCTGATCTGCCGCACCGGAGCCGTGATGGAAACCGGCAGGCGCTCGATCCGCTCGACCACGACGTCGGGAACGGAGGCCTTCGTCCGGTAGCGCGCCAGGGTCGAGTGGATCAGATCGTAGATGATCGGGCTCGCCCCCGGCGGGGGCGGGATCTCGCGGACGATCCTCTCCCGGATGGCTTCGATCAAGCCGGTTTCCTCGGTGGCCGTCGCGATGATGGCCGTGTCGGTGACCTTGAGGCGGGAGAAGCGCAGCTCCAGGGTCCGGCGTCCCGTGCAGAGCTCCTCCAGGAGCTTCTGGCTTGGCTCGGCAATGGTCTGCCAGTAGGCGTCCTTGTCGAAGCCGCCCTTCACCGTCACCAGGGGATAGATGGTGACGTGCAGACCATGCTTGGGTCCGACATGCAGGGGCTCCGGCCAGTGCCCGGCGAAGGCCCGCTGCACCTCCTCGAAGGCGTCCCGGGTCTCAGGCTCCAGGCTGGGTTGAACATGGTAGGCAAGGCACTCCTTGCCCCAGATGTCGTCGGCGATGGTCTGCAGCATGACGGCCGGCTTAGAGGCCTCCTCGAGCAAAGTCACCTGAAAAGAAAAAGGCCCCGGAAACCGGGGCCATTGACGTTTACGGGTTGTGCGTCATCGGAGGCGTGGCGTGGCCTTCGACCTCGCCGCCCACCCGGGCCCAGACCTTCTTCTTGGTGAAGTAGAGCAGGCCCGAGAGCACCAGAAGGAACAGGATGACCTGGAAGCCGAGGCGCTTGCGGGCCTCGAGGTGCGGTTCCGCCGTCCAAGTGAGGAAGGCCGTCAAATCGCGGGCGTATTGGTCGACCGTCTCCGGCACCTGGGGTTGGCCGGCCTCGTTCTTCGGATACTCGACCTGGCCGTCGCTGAGCGGCTTCGGCATCGCAATGATGTGGCCCGGATAGTAGTGGTTGTAATGACCACCCTCGGGGACCGTGAAGCCCTGCGGAGCCTCATGGTAACCGTTGAGCAGCGCCACGAGATAATCCGCGCCGTTCTCCGAGTACTGGCGGAACACGTCGGTGATGAACCAGGGGAAGCCGCGCTCGTAGGTGCGGGCCTTGGGCATCAGGGACAGGTCCGGCGGGGCCTTGCCGCCGTTCGCCGCCGCGGCGGCGTTCTCGTTCGGAAACGGGGACGGGAAATGGTCCGCCGGACGGCCGGGGCGCTCGAACATGTCGCCGGCCTCGTTCGGGCCGTCCTGGATCTTGTACTCCGCCGCCAGGGCACGGACCTGCGCCTCGGAGAATTCCGGGCCGCCGGGCTGCGACAGGTTGCGGAAAGCAACGTAGCTCAGGCCGTGGCAGGAGGCGCAGACCTCCCGGTAGACCTTGAAGCCGCGCTGGAGCTGAGCCCGGTCGAAGGTGCCGAACGGACCCTGGAAGCTCCACTTGAGCTGCGGCGGGATCGGGGTCTCGCCGGCCGCGAAGGCCGGAGCCGAAAGCCCGAGAACGGCGGCTGCGATGAGAAGAGTACGCTTCATCATTGTTCTGTTTCCTCTACCCTCGCATCAGCCCTTGGATTGCGGCTCGGCATTGGCGCCGGCCGGAATGCCAGCCCCGCCCTTCTGCACGCCCATGACGGATTCGAGGATCGAATTCGGCAGCGGCAGCGGACGCTCGACGAAGCCGAGCACCGGCAGCACGATCAGGAAGTGGGCGAAGTAGTAGGCCGTGCAGATCTGGGACGCGATCACGTACCAGCCCTCGGCCGGGCGGGAACCCAGCCAGCCGAGCAGGAAGCACACGATCACAAAGATCCAGAAGAACTGCTTGTAGAGCGGACGGTAGGCCGTGGAGCGGACCTTGGAGGTGTCAAGCCAGGGCATGAAGACCCAGATCACGATGGCCGCACCCATGGCGATGACGCCGCCGAGCTTGTCGGGGATGGCGCGCAGAATCGCGTAGAACGGCAGGAAGTACCATTCCGGAACGATGTGCGCCGGCGTCACGGCCGGGTTCGCCGGGATGTAGTTGTCCGCATGGCCCAGGTAGTTGGGCATGTAGAACACCCAGTAGGCGAAGAAGATCATGAACACGACGACGGCGAAGAGGTCCTTGATCGTTGCATAGGGAGTGAACGGAACCGCGTCCTTGCCCGACTTAATCGGAATGCCGGTCGGGTTGTTCTGGCCCGGCACGTGCAGCGCCCAGATGTGCAGGATCACGACGCCCGCGATCATGAAGGGCAGCAGGTAGTGCAGGGAGAAGAAGCGGTTCAGGGTCGGGTTACCCACCGAGTAGCCGCCCCAGAGGTAGCTGACGATGGTCTCGCCGACGACCGGGATCGCCGAGAAGAGGTTCGTGATCACGGTGGCGCCCCAGAAGCTCATCTGGCCCCAGGGAAGCACGTAGCCCATGAAGGCGGTGGCCATCATCAGGATGAAGATGATCACGCCGAGGATGTACAGAACCTCGCGGGGTGCCTTGTAGGAGCCGTAGTAGAAGTTCCGGAAAATGTGGATGTAGACGGCGACGAAGAACATCGACGCGCCGTTCGCGTGCAGGTAGCGGATCAGCCAGCCGTAGTTCACGTCGCGCATGATGTGCTCGACGGACTGGAACGCCATGCCGGCGTTCGGGGTGTAGTACATCGCCAGGAACACGCCGGTCACGATCTGGGCGACGAGCATGAACACCAGGATGGCGCCGAAGGTCCAGAAATAGGTCAGGTTCCGCGGAACCGGGAACGCGATGAAGGACGAGTGAATGAGGCCTGCGATGGGCAAACGGCTCTCGAACCACTTACCGAAGGCGCTCTTGGGAACGTAAGTTGTGGGATGGTCGCTCATGATATCGCCTGATCGTCGCGGAGGGTTACGCCGTGGCCTCTTGGCCGATCACGATCTTCGTGTCGGACGCGAAGGTGTAGGGCGGGATCGGCAGGTTGATCGGCGCCGGACCGCCGCGGACGCGGCCGGAGGTGTCGAACACCGAGCCGTGGCAGGGGCAGAACCAGCCATGATACTCACCCTGCTGGCCGAGCGGCACGCAGCCCAGATGGGTGCAGTTGCCGTACACGATGAGCCATTGGGCATGTCCCTCCTTCACGCGAGCCGAGTCGGGCTGCGGGTCGCGCAGGGAGGCGACGTTGACGTCCTCGGCGGCCTTGATCTCCTCGGCCGTCCGGTGACGGATGAAGATCAGCTTGCCGCGCCAGAAAACCTTGACGATCTGCCCTTCGGCGATGGGGGTCAGGTCGACCTCGACGGGGGCGCCGGCAGCCACCGTCGCCGCGTCGGGCGCCAGGGACTGGACGAAGGGCCATACCAGGGTGGCTCCGCCGACGACGGCAGCTGCGCCCGTGGCGATGTAGAGGAAATCGCGCCGTGTCGGCTCAGCGACATGAGTGGTGGTCTCGGCCACTTGGCTCTCCAGCATTGATCAAAAAACGAGAACCGCGCATCGGCAATTCCTTGGGAACCAAGGCATTTGGCACACGAGGTCCAAAATGGAACAAGCATGCGCGTCGACGCGCGCGCAATGCGACTGGGAGTCGCCGCGCGGTGGCTCTTTGGCACGGCCAAGCCCGCCTGTCCATAGCCGGATTGGAGTTGTTCCAGCCTGTGGCGCAAATGCCGCCGGCCCGCCGGGCCATGAGCGCTCTCTTGACGGCAGGGCCCGTTCCCCCGATGACGGATCCATGCCCCGTCTTGCCATCTACCAGCCGGACATTCCGCAGAACACCGGCACCATGCTGCGTTTGGCCGCGTGCCTCGGTGTTCCGGTGGAGATCATCGAACCTGCGGCCTTCGACGTGTCCGACCGCAACCTGCGCCGCTCCGGCATGGACTATCTCAACCATGTCACGATCATGCGACATATCTCCTGGCGCGCCTTCGAAGCCTGGCGGCAGGAGGGTGGGAGCCGCCTGATCCTGACGACCACGAAGGGCGCCGCCGCCTACACCGATTTCATCTACCGGCCGGACGACATCATCCTGGTCGGCCGCGAATCCGCCGGCGTGCCGGAGGAGGTCCATCAGGCGGCGGACGCCAGGGTCGTCATTCCCATGCAGCCCGGCATGCGTTCCCTCAACGTCGCGGTGACCGCCGCCATGATCCTCGGCGAGGCCCTGCGGCAGACGAACGCGTTTCCCCATCCGGCTCCTCCTGAAACCTGAAGCGATACCATCATGACCGACAAGAATGCAGTCGAGCGCCTGCAGACCGAGGCTCCGATCTGGTTTACCCTGCTTCGCGACCGGATCTGCGCCGCATTCGAGGCCCTCGAGGACGAGGTGACGGCTCCCCTCCCCCGGGAAGCGTCAGAGCCCGGCCGGTTCGAGCGCACGCCCTGGGAGCGGAAGGACCATAGCGGCGTTCCCGGTGGCGGAGGCGTCATGTCCATGATGCGCGGCCGGGTTTTCGAGAAGGTGGGCGTGCATGTCTCGACGGTGCATGGAGAATTCGCCCCGGAGTTCCGCGGCCAGATTCCGGGCTCGGACCAGGACCCGCGCTTCTGGGCCGGCGGCATCTCGCTGATCGCGCATCCCTGGAACCCGAATGTTCCAACGGTGCACATGAACACCCGCTTCGTGGTGACCACGAAGCCCTGGTTCGGCGGCGGAGCCGACCTCACCCCCGTGCTCGACCGGCGGCGCACGCAGGACGATCCCGATACGGTTGCCTTCCACCAGGCCATGGAAGAGGCCTGCCGAACCCATGCCCCGGAAGGCTCCTACGAGAAGTACAAGACATGGTGCGACGAGTACTTCTTCCTCAAGCACCGCAACGAACCGCGCGGAATCGGCGGCATCTTCTACGACTACCATTGGACCGGTAGCCCGGACGAGGACTTCGCCTTCACTCGCCATGTGGGCGAGGCCTTCCTTAAGGTCTATCCCGAGATCGTCCGTCGCAACGTCACCAAGGCCTGGACGGAGGATGATCGCATCGAGCAGCAGGTGCGGCGCGGGCGCTACGTGGAGTTCAACCTGCTCTACGACCGGGGCACGATCTTCGGGCTGAAGACCGGCGGCAACATCGCGTCGATCCTCTCCTCCATGCCGCCGACGGTGCGGTGGCCCTAAGCCTGCTCCAGGACCCGTCTGAGCAAATCCTTCGCATAGGCCTCATCGGTCAGGCAGCCCTCCGCCAGCCAAGCCTGTCGGGCCTGGGCGAGCAACTCGCCGATCCTGGGGCCCTTCGGAACGCCGCCCTCGACGAGATCGGCGCCGCGCAAAGGCAGGATCGGCACCGGCTCGGCGCCGCTTCGCAGGCGGTCGAGAGCCTCACGGGCGTCGGCATGGACGATGGGGAACGGCTCGCCGGCCGTCGCGGCCAGGACAGTGCCGAGCGCCTCGACATCGTGGTCGGCGGCAAGACGGCGAACGACCATCGCATCCAAAGGCAAGGCCCAGGTCTTGAGGAGGCTCAGGAGCCTGGCATAGGCGGCGAGCTTTCTGTGCTCGTCGTTGGAGAGCCGCAGGCGCTCCCGCAGCCGGTCGGCATCCTCCTCGACCGTGACGGCGAGCGCCGCCAGGCGCCATATCGGGTCCGGATCATCCTTATCATGAGCCGCCACCCGGCTGAGGCGCCCGAATTCGGCAGCTCCCCCCAGGAGCCACGGGAGGAAGCCGTGATCGGCCAGGATGCGGATCGTATCCTCCGCCCGCCGGGCCACCAGCAGCTTGAGCAGTTCATGCCGAATCCGCTCCTTCGAGAGGATCGCCAGGCCCTGCCGCTCGGCCCCCGCGGCGGCGAGCCCCTCCGGATCAGGATCGACCTGCGCATATTCCGCGTGGAAACGGAAGAAGCGCATGATGCGCAAATAATCCTCGCGGATGCGGGTATGCGCGTCGCCGATGAAGCGGACGCGCCGGTCCGCCAGATCGGCCACGCCGTCGGTATAGTCGTAGAGGCGTCCGTCGAGGCCCAGCGAAAGGGCATTGATGGTGAAATCGCGCCGTCTGGCATCGAGCGCGAAGTCGCGGCCGAAATGCACGACAGCATGGCGCCCGTCGGTTTCCACATCCTCACGTAGGGTGGTGATCTCGTAGGGCTCGCCGTCGACGATCACGGTGATCGTGCCGTGCTCGATTCCGGTCGGCACTGCCTTGAACCCGGCGGCCTTCGCGCGCTCGACAATGACTTCGGGCAACATGGTGGTGGTGCAATCCACCTCGGTCACCGGTCGCCCGAGAAGGGCGTTGCGCACGGCTCCGCCCACGATGCGCGTCTCCTCGGCATCGTCGTTGAAGGCCCCCAGGAGGCGGCGCAGCGCCGGGCGCTCAAGAAGGCTCAGCAGAGCCTGTCGATCGAGGACTTCCGTCATTCGAAATGTCCCGGAACGACGCGTCCGTTTTCCACATGGGTCGGTACGTAGGTGCCGGTCTGGCGTTCGGCCAAGAGGCCCGTGGCGACCAGCGAGACGATCACGAAGCTCAAGCCCGCTATGGCAAGCCAGAGCGACTGATCGCTCCAATGTGACCAGATCAAAGGATTGCGGCGACGGATGACGAGATACACGGCGAAAAGGACGAACGGCAGAAGAAACAGAACCAATCCCTGAACAACTGCCCGCGTCATGAACCGTAGAGCCTCTCGTAAAGATTGCGGATGATGCCTGCCGTCACGCCCCAGATGTAGCGCCCCTCGTAGGGCATTGCATAGTAGCGGCGCACTCTCCCCTTCCATTCGCGGGAATGGAGCTCGTGGCGGGCGGGATCCATGAGGAAGCTGAGCGGCACCTCGAAGGTATCCGCAACCTCGTCGTGATTGAGGTTGAGGGTATAGGACGGAGCCACCCGCGCCACCACCGGCATGACGAGATAATTGGTGGTGGACAAGTACGCGTCGAGATAGCCGAGCGGGCTGATGTAGCGGCTGTCGAGGCCGATTTCCTCCATCGCCTCGCGGCAGGCCGCCGCCAGGACGGAGGCATCCTCCGGGTCGACCCGGCCGCCTGGAAAGGCGATCTGCCCCGAATGCTGGCGCAGATGCGCAGAGCGCTCGGTCAGGAGCAGCATCGGTTCCTCGCGCATGACGACCGGAACGAGAACCGCGGCCGGCTTCGGCGTTAGGGGATGGATCAGGGGCACGTTGTCGAGGCTGTGGTCGCCCCGCGGGTTGGCCAGCGCCTCCTCCGGATGCGGCGGCTCGGGCCGCAGGCGCGCCGTCGCCAGCGTCAGGAAATCCGGCGCGTCACAGGGTGCAAGACGCATCAGGGCGAGCCCCAATCGCTGATCGAAGCGATGTGGAAGAACATGTCACCTGCCGTGACACCGAAGGCGGCAACGCCTTCCACGTCCCTTTCTTCGCCCAGGGCGATCAGATCCAGCGCCAGGGATCGCGTCACCAGCGCCCATAGATCTGCCCGAACCTTCACGTAAGGCTTCACCCCACCATTCGCATCCTGCTCGAAACGCAGGGGGTGATCGGGCCCCACCTGCACGAGATCGTCCACATTGGTCCGGAAGGCGATCTGGCGACTGCTGCCATCGCCCTCCACGGCCATCTCGACCGCAAGGAATGGCGCGTCCTCCACCGTGATCCCGACCCTCTCGACGGGCGTCACGAGCACGTAGCGCTCCGGATCCTTGCGCAGAACAGTCGAGAACAATTTGACGAGAGCGGTCCGGTTGATGGGCGTGCCCATGTAATGCCACGTCCCGTCGGCCGCGATGCGCATGTCGATCTCGCCGCAATAGGCCGGGTTCCAGCGCTCGACCGGCGGCGGTCCTTTCCGCCTGGCATCGGAGCCGAGCGCCTCCGTGAGGCGGGCCAGGGCGTTCCCGGGAGTGGGGGATGAGGAATCGGTCATGACGCAAGCGTGAACAGGATTTTGAACTTTATGGATCGACGAACGGCCGTCGATGGTTACTTCCTAGAGCATAGAGTCCTCGGCTGTCTCGTCCACTCCGTTCCTTCCCATGCTGCGGCGCAACGACCCTTGCATCTCGACACGGATCGAAGGCAGACTAGCTACCGGGGGCAATTGCGAGTGAGAGGGAGAGAGACCTCATGACGGCCAGCATTGCTCAAGCGCCCACCGCCTTGGACGACGCGATCATCCGCAACGCGGAGGCGACCCTTGAGACTGTCGGCCGGGCCCGCGAGGCCATTCACACGGTCATCTTCGGCCAGGAAGACGTGGTCGACCTCACCCTCATTACGCTTCTCGCCGGCGGCCACGGCCTGCTCGTCGGCGTTCCCGGCCTCGCCAAGACGAAGCTCGTGGAAACGCTGGGCACCGTGCTCGGGCTCGATGCCCGCCGCATCCAGTTCACCCCGGACCTGATGCCCTCCGACATCCTCGGCTCCGAAATTCTCGACGAGGGCGCCGACCGCCGCCGATCCTTCCGCTTCGTAAAGGGCCCGGTCTTCGCGCAGCTCCTGATGGCCGACGAGATCAACCGCGCAAGCCCGCGCACCCAATCCGCCCTGCTCCAGGCCATGCAGGAGCATCACGTTTCCGTGGGCGGCGAGCGGCACGATCTGCCCCAGCCCTTCCACGTGCTCGCCACCCAGAACCCGATCGAGCAGGAAGGCACCTATCCCCTCCCCGAGGCCCAGCTCGACCGCTTCCTGCTCGAGATCGACGTGGGCTATCCGACCCGCGACGCCGAACGGCGCATCCTGATCGAGACGACAGGCGCCGACGAGCACAAGCCGCAGGCGGTCATGAATGCCGAGGCGCTGATGAACGCCCAGCGGCTGGTCCGCCGCCTGCCGGTCGGCGAGAGCGTAGTCGAGGCGATCCTCGATCTCGTGCGCTCGGCGCGGCCTGAAGGGAATGGGATCGAGGGCGTGACCGACAGGATCCTGTGGGGGCCAGGCCCCCGCGCGAGCCAGGCCCTGATGCTGGCGGTGCGCGCCCGCGCGCTGATCGAGGGCCGGGTCGCCCCCTCCATCGCCGACGTGGTGGCGCTCGCCGAGCCGGTGCTCAAGCACCGCATGGCGCTGACCTTCTCCGCCCGGGCCGACGGAGAGACGATCAAGAGCGTCGTCGGCCGGCTCACCTCGCGGCTGGCAGGCTAGGATTTCCGCCATGGCCCGTGTCCGGGTCCTCCCCGAAAGCGCCCGTTCGCCGGGACGCCGTGAAACCGAGAGCGCGCTCTCCCTGGCCGACCGCATGCCGCATCTCGTGCTCGAGGCGAGGCGCGTCGCCGCAAACCTCGCTCACGGAATCCACGGGCGCCGCCGTGCCGGCACGGGAGAGACCTTCTGGCAGTTCCGCCCCTTCGTGGCCGGAGAAGCCGCGCAGCGCATCGACTGGCGCCGCTCCGCCCGGGACGACCGGCTCTATGTGCGCGAGCGCGAGTGGGAAACCGCCCAGACCGTCTGGTTCTGGATCGACCGCTCCGCCTCCATGGGCTACGTCTCGGACCTGGCGCAGGCGTCCAAGATCGAGCGCGCCGTCGTGCTGGGCCTTGCGCTCGCGGATTGCTTCGTCGAATCCGGGGAGCGGGTCGGCATGCTGGGCCTGATGCCGCCGCGGGCGACCCGGCGCATTGCCGAAACCATGGCCCAGACCCTGGTGACGGACCGCTCCTCGCTGGAGGAAGACCTGCCGCCGCAGGCTCCCGTCGCGCCCCAGCACGAGGCCGTCCTGATCAGCGATTTCCTCTCGCCCGTGCGCGACGTCACCGCCATGGTCGAGGGCATCTCGTCGCGCGGAGCGCGCGGGCATCTGGTGATGATCGTCGATCCCGTCGAGGAGACCTTCCCCTTCCAAGGGCAGGCGGTCCTGCACGATCTCGAGGACGGCCTTTCGCTCCGGATCGGCGATGCGATCTCCTGGGGCCAGGCCTACCGCCTGCGGATCGAGGAGCACCGGGCGGCGCTTCAGGAGCTCGCCCGCCGCCGCGGCTGGACACTGACGATCCATCGCACCGACCGTCCCGCGAGCGAAGCGGCCTTGCGCATCATGACGCTCGTGTCGACCACGCGCGGCACCGGCGTGGGAGGGCGTTGAGCGATGCTGGGCCTTCCCCTCACCTTCGCGGTACCGCTCGTCCTGACGGCGCTTGCGGCCCTGCCGGCGATCTGGCTGCTCCTGCGCATCACGCCGCCGCAGCCCAGGCGCGTGGACTTTCCGCCCCTGAAGATCCTGGCCGATCTGCGGCCCGAGCAGGAAACGCCGGCCCGCACGCCCTGGTGGCTCCTGCTGCTGCGCCTGCTGCTCGCCGCGTTCCTCATCCTCGCGGCGGCCGGTCCGATCTGGAATCCGCTCGCGGAGGACAACAACCGCTCGCCGCTGCTGATCATGCTCGACAACGGCTTTGCCGCAGCACACGACTGGCGCGACCGCATGAACCTTGCAGCCGAGCGCATCGAAGCGGCAGGACGCGACGGACGCACGGTCGCCCTTGTGGCAACGGCGGAGGCTCCCGCGGCGATCGAGCCGGCCAGTCCTGCAACGGCCCTGGAGCGGTTGCGGTCCCTCAAGCCTCTGCCGCACCTGCAGGACCGCCAAGCCCATCTCGATTCCATCCGGCGGTTCATGGAAACCATGCCCGAGGCCAATATCGTCTGGATCAGCGACGGGGTGGCCGGCGTTGACGGCCAGGGCTTCATCGACGGCTTGGCGCAAATGGCGAACGGGCAGCGGATCACCGTTCTGAAAGCGGAGCGCGCTCCTGCGCTGGCCGTTGCCGGGGTGGAGAATGCCAGCGGCCAGCTCAATGTCAGGCTGGTGCGTCCCGAGTCGAACGGACGCGATACCGGCACAGTGCGCGTGCTCGATCTGAAGAGCCTGCCGCTCGCCGACATGCGCTTCTCCTTCGATCCGAACGCCACCGAAACGACTGTCGCCTTCGACCTGCCGACCGAGATCCGCAACGCCATCGCGCGCATCGAAATCCTGGGCGAAGGCTCCGCCGGAGCGGTGCATCTTCTCGACGAGCGCGGCAAACGCCGCCGCGTCGGCCTCGTGTTCGGCGGCACCTCCGATCAGGCCCAGCCCCTTCTCTCGCCGCTCTACTACATCGAGCGGGCGCTCTCGCCCTATTCGGAGATCCGCAACGGGCGCGGCGCCGTGGCCGATGCGGTGAACCAGCTCATCGACGAGCAGGTGTCCATTCTCGTGCTGGCCGATGTGGGCGGACTCGACCGGGAGACCCTCGGCAAGGTGACGGCCTTCGTCGAACAGGGCGGCATGCTGCTGCGTTTCGCCGGTTCGAGGCTTGCCGCCGGCAACGACGAACTCGTGCCGGTCCGCCTGCGCCGGGGCGGCCGCAGCCTCGGCGGCACCCTGTCCTGGGACACGCCGAAGACCTTCGCACCGTTCACGCGCGAAAGCCCCTATTTCGGCCTCGCGGTGCCGGAAGAGATCGGCATCCGCCGCCAGATCCTCGCCGAGCCGGACGGCGACCTGCCGGCGCGAACCTGGGCGTCACTCGCCGACGGCACGCCCATCGTCACAGCGGACAAGCGCGGTGACGGCATGATCGTGCTCTTCCACGTCACCGCCGACACCACCTGGTCGAACCTGCCCCTGTCGGGCCTCTTCGTCGACATGCTGCGCAGGACCACGGCGCTTGCCGGTGCGCCGAGCGATGCGAATGCGGAAGCGCGCAATGCGGAGAACGAGACCGTGGCTCCACGATTGACCCTCGACGGCTACGGCATCTACACCTCGCCACCGGCCAATGCCCGTGCGGTGGCGCGCAATTACGCCGAGCGCGCGACCCTGGAGCACCCCCCGGGCTTCTATGGACCGGTGGATTCGAGCCTCGCCGTGAACGCGCTTCTGCCTGGCGACCGGCTCGCCCCGCTCAACTACGCGCCGCTCAATGCGCGGATCGCGCCGCTCGCCGGCGCGCAGACCATCGATCTGCGCATGCCGCTCTTCATGCTGGCCCTTGTGCTTCTGCTGATCGACACCCTCGCGTCCCTGTGGCTCGGCGGTCACCTGTCGAACCTCACCGGCCGCCTGCGCCGTGCGGGGGCTGCGGCCGCCATCGTGCTCGGGGCAGCGGTTGTTCTCAATCCGGTCTCCGACGCCAACGCGCAGGAACGCCGCTCGTCCATGACGATGGAGAGCAGCAATCCCGCACTCGTGACACGATTGGCCTATGTCATCACGGGAGACCCGCAGGTCGACGAGACGAGCAAGGCGGGACTGACCGGACTGACGCAGGTGCTGAGCCAGCGGACCGCATTGTCGCCGGGCGAGCCCATCGGCATCGATCTCTCGCGGGACGAGATCGCGTTCTATCCCCTGATCTACTGGCCCGTCGTAGCCTCGCGGCCCATGCCGTCCGAGGCAGCGATCCGGCGCCTCGACGCCTTCATGAAGGGCGGCGGCACGGTGATCTTCGACACCCGCGACGCCTTCGGCAATCGTCCCGATGGAGCTCCCACCGCTGAGGGGCAGTACCTGCGCCGGATGCTGGCGAGCCTCGACATCCCCGAGCTCGAGCCCGTGCCTGCCGATCACGTCCTGACCAAGACCTTCTACATCCTCGACACCTTCCCCGGCCGCTATGCCACGGGACAGACCTGGGTCGAGGCCCTGCCGCCGGCGCCTGAGGGCGAGGCGAGCCGCCCCGCCCGCTCGGGCGACGGCGTCTCGCCGATCATCATCACGTCGAACGATCTCGCCGCCGCCTGGGCCGTGGGCGCACGGGGCGAATGGATCTACCCGGTCGTCGGCAGCGACCAGCGGCAGCGGGAATTCTCGTACCGCAGCGGCGTCAACATCGTCATGTATGCGCTGACCGGGAACTACAAAGCCGATCAGGTGCACGTGCCGGCCCTGCTCGAACGCCTCGGGCAGTAAGGGAGAGGTCTTTTGCTTTCCGTCAGCTTCTCCCCCCTCATCCCGACTTACGCCCTCTGGGCGCTGGGCGCGGTCGTCGCCCTGCTGGCGATCCTTGCGCTGATCTCCCGCGGACCCGTGGCCGTCCTCAGAGCCGTCGCGCTCGGGCTCGTTCTGCTGGCTCTCGCCAACCCGGCCCTCGTGCAGGAGGACCGGGAGAAGGTGAAGGACATCGTGGCGGTGGTTCTCGACCGCTCCAGCTCGCAGACGCTGGGCGACCGCTCCGCCATGACCGATCAGGTGCGCGCCGAGCTGGAGCGCCGCTTCGGCTCGCTCGCCGATGTGGATCCCCGCTTCATCGAAGCGGATGACGGCAACGGGGACGACGGCACGCGTCTGTTCGCCGCTCTGTCGAACGGATTGGCCGACGTGCCGCCGGACCGGCTCGCCGGCGTCGTCTTCGTTACCGACGGCGTGGTGCACGACATTCCGACCTCCGTGGAGGGCCTCGGCTTCCGGGCGCCGCTTCACGCGCTCATCACCGGCCGCCCCGACGAGCGCGACCGGCAGATCAAACTTTTAGAGGCACCCCGCTTCGGCATCGTCGGCAAGGACCAGACCATCCGGGCGCAGATCATGGAACGCGGCGGCACGGGATCCGCCCTCGTGACCGTGCGCCGGGACGGACAGGTTCTCACCCGTCAGCAGGTGCGGGCCGACACGCCCTTCTCCCTCGACGTGCGCATCGAGCATGGCGGCACCAACGTGGTCGAGCTCGAAGTGGAGGGCCTGCCTAACGAGCTGACGCAGGCCAACAACCGCGCCGTCGTGCCGATCGAGGGCATCCGCGAGAAGCTGCGCGTGCTGCTGGTTTCCGGCGAGCCGCATGCGGGCGAGCGCACCTGGCGCAATCTCCTCAAATCCGACGCCAATGTGGACCTCGTCCATTTCACCATCCTGCGCCCGCCGGAGAAGCAGGACGGAACGCCGATCAACGAGCTCTCGCTGATCGCCTTCCCGACCCGCGAGCTGTTCCAGCAGAAGATCAAGGAATTCGACCTGATCATCTTCGACCGCTACGCGAACCAGAGCATCCTGCCGTCGAGCTATTTCGAGAACATCGTGCGCTATGTGCGCGAGGGCGGCGCGATCCTCGTGGCGGCAGGCCCCGAATTTGCAAGCTACGGCAGCCTCGCCCAGACGCGGCTCGCGCCGATCATTCCGGGCCAGCCCAACGGCAGCATCGTCGAGCAGCCCTACAAGGCGCAGATCACCAATACCGGCGACCGCCATCCCGTCACCCGCGACTTGCCGGGCTCGGAGCAATCGCCCCCGGCCTGGGGCGAGTGGCTGCGCATCATCGGCTCGCAGGTGCAGTCAGGCGACACGCTCATGTCGGGGGCCAACGAGCTGCCGCTCCTCGTTCTGCGTCGGGAGGACAAGGGACGTGTCGCGCTGCTCCTGTCCGATCATGCGTGGCTCTGGGCCCGCGGCTACCAGGACGGCGGACCGCATCTCGACCTGCTACGCCGCCTCGCCCACTGGCTCATGAAGGAACCGGCCCTGGAAGAGGAAGCGCTGCGCGCCAGCGCGCAAGGGCGCGACATCCGCATCGAGCGGCAGACCATGGCGGAGACCGCCGATGCCGCGACCCTCATCGCGCCGAGCGGCGCCGAGAGCAGCGTTCCGCTCACCGAGACGCGTCCCGGCCTCTTCACCGCTCAGGTGGCCAGCCGCGAACTCGGGCTGCACACGATCCGCTCGGGGGATCTCATCACCTTCGTCAGCATCGGCCCGGCGAACCCGCGCGAGCTGATGGACGTGTTCAGCACCACGGAGGCCTTGGGTTCGATCGCCGAGGCGACGGGCGGATCGGTGCGGCGGGTCGCCATCGCGGGCGATCAGGGCATCACGGTGCCGCGCATCCTCGCGGTGCATTCCGGGACGCGCTTTTCCGGCGGCGACTGGATCGGGATCAAGCCCAGCGACAGCGCCATCGTGCGCGGCGTCTCCGTCTTCCCGATGGCGCTGGGCTTCGTCGGCCTGGTGCTGCTGATCGGCTCGACGCTCGCCGCCTGGCTGATCGAGGGACGCCGCCGGGCCTGATCAGGATTCCTGCGGCAGCGGGCTCACCAGCCCCTTGGCCTCAGCCATGGCGCCCTCGACCAGTTCGAGGGCCAGGAAGCGGGCGGGATTGACCGGGCCCGGAAGCTGCAATTGCTGCGGCGGGATGCGCTTGAAGCCGAAGCGGCTGTAATAGGGCTCGTCGCCCACGAGCAGCACCAGGGTATGGCCCTTCGCCCTGGCGGCATCGAGCGAGCGGCGCATCAGGGCCGCCCCGATGCCGCGGCTCTCGAAGGCGGGTTCCACGGTGAGCGGCCCCAGCATGAGGGCCGGCACGGTGCCGGCCTTCACCGGCGTCATGCGCACCGAGCCGACGAGGAGCGTCCCGACCATGGCCGTGAAGGACAGATCGAGCAGATGGGACGCCCCTTCCCTCAGGCGGGAGGCGGTGCGGGCGAAGCGGCCCGGGCCGAAGGCGCGCTCGTGCAGGCGCTCGATGGCCTCGGAATCGATGGGTTGTTCGGTGCGGATCTGGAGCGAGAGCTCGGTCATGAACGGACTCAAAGCGCGCGAGGGACGAAACGGAAAGGGCGTCTGGACTGAATCTCAGCCGTGTCGTCGTCGCAGAATCCGGGTGATGCTCATGGGGCTCGGCGTATCCTCAGGTGTTCCAGGCCATAGCAGCGTCGGGAACGCGGCGCAAATGCTCTCTCACCAGTTCGTGGAGAGGGGCCGTCCCTCGAGGATTTCGGCCAGGCGGTTGCGGGTGGCCATGGTCGTGCCCTCGGGCAGCCGGTCGAGAGGGAAGAAGCCCGCCTCGGCGATCTCCCGGTCGGGCTGCTTGACGGAGAGCACCGTGAAGCGCCGGATCACATAGACCAGCACGTGATCGCGGCGCGAGATCCTGTTGTTGAAGAAGACGCCGAACAGGTCGGGCGTCTCGTCCATCGCGATGCAGGCCTCCTCCCGAAGCTCGCGCCCGAGGGCATCGAGGGCCGTCTCGCCGGTCTCGACGCCGCCTCCCGGCAGGTGCCAGCCGGGAACGTAGGTGTGTCTGATGAGGAAGACCTGGTTCCGGTCGTCGAGGACCACGGCGCGGACCCCGAGCGTCATGCCGCGGGAGAAGCGCCAATAGGTGTGAAGAGCCCGGGAAATGAGGCGCGACGACCGGGGCGGCTGGGAGTCGGACATCGGCCCACCCCATCACAACAAGATTACCGGAGGATGAATGTAGTCATTCATCAATTGCATAGCTGTTCCCGCAATTCGGCACGTGACCCGCATTATACGAAGGTCTAAGACAGGGCCAACCAAAGGTGTTCCAATGTTTCTCGCCCTGATCCTGTCCCGTCTCAACCGTTCCGCCCGCTTCTCCTGGTCCCCGGCGCTTAACCTCGAGGACCGCTCGATCTACTCGACCCTGATCCCGGGCGCTCAGTACTGAGCTTCCATCCCGCCTCTGCCTGAACGGCAGACTTGGCGACGGGCCCTTTCGCTGTTTAGAATATTTCTAAACAGGAGCGCCCATGAAGTCTCTGTCTGAACTCTCCGAGCGCGAGGTCATCGCGCTCGCCATCGCCAACGAAGAGGAAGATTCGCGGATCTACCAGCATTTCGCGGACCGCCTCCGTGGCGATTTCCCTGCCTCCTCCGAGATCTTCGACGGCATGGCCGAGGAGGAGCGGTCCCATCGCAACTCCCTCTACGGCTTCTACCGTGACCGCTTCGGCGAGCACCTCCCGCCTATCCGCCGGGAGGACGTGCGCGGCTTCCTGAAACGCCGGGCCGTGTGGTGGAGCCCCCATCTCGATCTCGACCGCATGCGTCGCGAGGCGGAGGTGATGGAGCTGCAAGCGGCAAACTTCTATGAAAAGGCCGCACAGCAGACACTCGACGTGTCCGTGCGCGAATTGTTCACGACGCTGGCCGAAGTCGAGCGCGGCCACGAGCGCAGGGCCGGCGAGTTGCACGCCGCCCACCTGAACGAGAACGCCGAGGCCGCCGAGGAGCACGCCCGCCGCCGCCTCTTCGTGCTGCAATACGTGCAGCCGGGGCTCGCCGGGCTCATCGACGGCTCGGTCTCGACCCTCGCGCCCCTGTTCGCTGCGGCCTTCGCCACCCAGAACAACTGGGAGACCTTCCTCGTCGGGCTCGCGGCCTCCGTGGGCGCCGGTATCAGCATGGGCCTGACGGAAGCGCTCTCCGACGACGGCGAGATCACCGGCCGCGGTTCGCCCTGGCTGCGCGGGCTGGTCTGCGGCCTCATGACGGCCGCGGGCGGCATCGGCCACACCCTGCCCTATCTCGTGCCCGATTCCTGGCCCAATGCCTTCCTTCTGGCGACGAGCATCGCGGCGCTCGTGGTGGCGGTGGAACTGGTCGCGATCTCGTGGATCCGCACGCGCTACATGGAGACGCCGTTCTGGAGCGCCACCTATCAGGTCATCGTTGGCGGCGTTCTGGTGCTTCTCGCCGGGATCTTCATCGGCAGCGCTTGACGTGAGTGGTCCTGCGCGCGAACTCTCGCTTCCTGTCGCACCAAACCGGCCGCCATGTTCCGCATCGCTCATCTGACCGATCCCCATGTGGGACCCCTTCCCCGGCCGCGCCTCAAGCAGCTTCTGAGCAAGCGCCTGACCGGCTGGTACAACTGGCACAGCAGCCGGCAGGATCTTCACGACATGGAACTCCTGGCGGAACTCGTCGCCGACATCCATGCGCAGAAACCCGACCACATCACCTGCACGGGCGACACCTGCAATATCGGCCTGCCGGACGAATGGAAGACGTCACGCGTCTTTCTCGAAAGCCTGGGCGATCCATCCCGTGTCACCTTCGTGCCGGGCAATCACGATGCCTATGTGCGCGGCTCCCTCGAAGGGCTGCTGCGGGAGATCTCGCCCTGGACCCGGGGCGATGACGGCCGTGAAGGCATGTTCCCCTATCTGCGCCGCTATGGGCCGATCGCCATGGTCGGCCTGTCCTCAGCCATCCCGACCCTGCCCTTCGTCGCCTCGGGCCGGGTGGGGTCGCGGCAGATGAAGGCCGCCGAGCAGATCCTCGGCGAGCTGGGGCGCGTTCCGGGCTGCTTCCGGATCGTGCTGATCCACCACCCGCCGCACGTCGGCGGCGCGGAGGCGGGCCGCAATCTCACCGACGCGTCCCGGTTCGAGAAGATGCTCTGCCGGGTCGGCGCGGAACTCGTGCTGCACGGGCACAACCATGTGGGCTCGCTCGCCCATCTCGACGGCCCCCGCGGTCCTATTCCCGTCATCGGAGCGCCCTCGGCCTCGGCACGGGGCGGGACGCTCACCCACAAGGCCGGCTACCATCTCTTCAATATCGGGCAGGACGAAACAGGCTTCTTCCTCACCGCCGAGCTTCGAGGCCTGAAGCCTGACGGTACGGTCGGTGGGATGGGCATGCTCTCCCTCGCGCGCATACGCGAGCCCGAGGCGAAGTCCTGACGAGGCCTGCCTTGCTCCTGCTCAAGCATCAAGCCCGGGCGAGGGCCTGGCTATGAAGACGATCCCGCCTTGTCCGTTGTCTTAAGTTAATCCTCTACTGCGCTTCTGCATGACAGCCGCTAAGCTTCGGCCGCCGTTGTGGAATTTGTGCTGGATTGGACCTCGCTTTTCTGGAACCGCTTAGATCGTTTGCCGTTGAAGGGGTGCAGCAGCCACCCATGAACGTTGCAAGCCTGTTGGGCTTCGCGCGGTGTCCTGCGATCCCGTACACAGGAGTTCGTCTCATGAAGAAGTATCTTCCCCTTGCGGCCTTGCTTGCATCCGTTTCGGCCGTCCCGGCCTCTGCCCAGATCATGGACAGCCAGACCTACCGCATGATGGCGGCTCAATCGGATGCTTTCGAGATCGCTTCGAGCCAGCTCGCCCTCGAGCGCTCGCGCAATCCCGCCGTGCGCCGCTACGCCGAGAACATGATCCGTGACCACGGCATGACCAGCCAGGCCCTGAACGGCGGCCGCCCGGTCTATACCGCGTCCGGCCAGTTCATCGGCGGCTCCCTGGGCGGCACGCTCGCCGGTGCCGGTATCGGCGCCATCGTCGGCGGCCCGGTCGGTGCGGCGGTCGGCGCCGGCGTCGGCGCGACGGCTGGCGCTACGGCCGGTGCG